>CANQKA010000012.1 GCA_947624395.1 uncultured Oscillospiraceae bacterium | reverse complement strand
TACACGATGTCAAAGCAGTTTGGATAGCGAAGCAGCGCTTTTTCCGCCTCGGCAAGTCCGTCCGTATCCCTGTTTTGCAAACACGCCCTGAGCCGGGCAACCGTGTCGGCCTGCTTGTTGCTTTTCACAGCATAGCCGAGCAGAACATCCACCGATGTGTCAAACAGGTCGGCAAGCTCCACCAGCAGCGTCAGATCGGGCGCGGATAAGTTCGCCTCCCATTTATACACTGCCCCGACGGTAACGCCCAACGCGTCCGCCACCTGCTGCTGTGCCAGCGATCGCGCCCGACGCTGTGCCCGAATATTTTCCGAAAGCTTGATATTCACACGTATCCCTCCTCGTTTTCGTCTGCTATAAGCATAACACATAGCCCCGCGCCCTTGTACACACCATCCGTATAATTTGGAGTAAAATATTTATACCGCCAGTATGGGTCCATTCCTTCAGCCAAAAAAGCAAAAGCACGGTTTCTCTCAAAGAAACCGTGCTTTTGTGGTCATGGATGAGCCCGAGGGTATTCTGCGTCGTTCTTAGTCAACAGATACAAACAGTATTGGTTCATGCTGATACCTTCTCGCTTGGAGTGTTCCGCCAGCGATCTATGCAGCGACTTCGGGATCCGCAGCTTGAATTGTCCGGAATACTCGCTGTCCGTGGAAGGCTCCGGTATCTCATACCCATCTTCCAGCGCGGCGGCCAGCCATTCCCGCTTGCTGTCCTCCGCATTGGCGGCAACGGCTTCCACCGTTTCACCGCAGGTGATGCAGCCCTTCAGGTCCGGGAACGACGCCACAAAACCGCCTTCGTCCACATCCCGGACGATCTCCATACGGTACGGCAGGCCCATATAATACTCAATCGTTTTCATCGTTCAACGCCTCGCTTTCTATGACTTCTTTCACCATGAGAAGATATCCGACCTTGATGGGTTCATGCATAGGGACGGCGATCGGTGCACAGCCAGTCTTGCGAAATGTACAGTGGCTGCTCCCGCTTCGGGGCCGCTTCATCTCGTAGCCATAGCTCTCCAATACCCGCTTCACTTCCGCAAAACGCACTTCCTTGGACAGAGAGCATATCTTCTCAATTAGCTTATCCCACTTCGACACCGGTTACCACCTCTTTTACAGTATAGCATGGTGTCACATATGGTGTCAATCAATTTTGAGACAGTCTCGCTCCCGCCCATTGGGGCCCCCACGCGGCACGCTTACCGCGTGGGGAAAGGAAGAACAGCCCTGACCGATGATGGGGGCTTGCTTGCAAGCCCCCGAAATCTTCAGGGCTGTTCTGCCGAAACCGCGAGACATGCCACCCAGGCCGCAGGCTCGCGTCCAACACCAAAAAGGCTCGCCCTGCGCCCCAAATCAAATCGCCGCCCTCTGGCGGCGACCATATTGAACAGGGCTCCCAACGGGCACGCTTGCCCGTTGGGAAAAGGAGAAACGCCCCTGACCGACGAATGAGGACCGGCAGGCCGGTCCTCATCGTCTTCAGGAGCGTTTCGACGCTGGTCCGAGTGACAGGGTTCGAACCTGCGGCCTGGTGGTCCCAAACCACCCGCGCTACCAACTGCGCTACACCCGGATAAAAGGCCGCCGCAAAACGCGGCGGCTTTTATACTATATCCTTTTAAAACAGGGCTGTCAAGTCAGTCCACCCGTTTATCGCCCCAGAAGAACAGCGCCACGGTGCCGGGTCCGGTGTGGGACCCGATGGTGGTGCCGATGGAGTTTATCAGCACCTTGCCGTTGAGCCTGGGGAAGCGCTCTTCCACCAGCCGTGCCACCTCCTGGGCGTCATCCAGGCACGCGGAGTTAGAAATGTAGCACTTGCCGCTATAATCCAGGCCGCCGTCCGCGTACTTCTCCATCTTGTCCACAATGGCGCGGATGACCTTTTTCTTGGTCCGGATCTTCTCCCGGGGGATGAGCCGGCCCATATAGTCCACGTTCATCAGCGGGCAGATGTTCAGCGCGCCGCCGAACACCCCCGCCGTCTTGGAGATACGCCCGCCTTTGACGAAGAAGGTCAGGTCCGTGGAGAAGAACCAGTGGTGCAGCCGCAGACGGTTTTCCACCGCCCAATCCCGCAGCTCGTCGATGCCCATGCCCGCGTCCCGCTTATCCGCCAGACCGTCCATCAAAAGGCCGTACCCGGAGGAAGCGGCCAGGGAGTCCACGATGTAGATCTTCCGGAGCGGATACCGCTCCCGGGCGATGGCCGCGGCGTTCACGGCGGAGTTATAGGACCCGGAGATGCCGGAGGAAAGGGTCAGGTGCAGTATATCCTTACCCTGCTCCAAAAAAGGCGTGAAGTAATTCAAATACTCGGAGATGTTCACCTGGGCCGTATGTGTGTCGGCCCCATCGACCATGGCCTGGTAAAACTTGTCAAAGGGCATGGACTGGCCCAGATCGTCCAGGTGTTCCTGGCCGTCCAGGAAGTAGTGGAAGCAGATATAGGGGATATTCCGGCTGTCCAGGTGTTCCTTGGACAGGTCCGCGGTGGAGCAGCAGCTCAAAACATAGTCGCTCATGGATGGTCCTCCTTGCGTTGTCTGGGGCTATTGTACTGCCAGTCCGGTGCTGGCGGCAACCTATCCCTCATGGAAATCTCTCTCCATACCGGGCCGCGCCGTAGAAATGATTCTACGAAACGGAGAATCCCTGTGTTTTCAAGCCTTCCGGCGGCGGATGTGGAAGCACAGCACCACCAGAATCTCCGCCGGGATGAGGATAAGAAACAGCTGCCAGGGATTGCGCTTGAGCAAAAACAGGAACACCAGCGTCACGATCGTGGCCACCAGCAGCATGACGATGAGCATATTGTGCCGGCCCTTGTTCCACACGGAGTTGAGCACCAGCAGCGTAATGAGGCTCACCGGCACGGCGCACGCGAAAATAAGCCACACCGTCTCGTCCAGCGCCAGCCAGAACACCACGAACATGATCACCGCCATGGTCCATATGCCCACGATAGCCACCAGCGTCACCATGCCGCTGGAAAACGTGGGCGCGGCGGCCTTTTCCTCGGCTCTTGCCTTGGCCGCCGGGTCCTGCCATGCGCTGTCGTCGTGCAAAAGCTCGTCCACCGTCAGGCCGTATATCTGCGCCAGGCGCATCAGGCTGTACGCGTCGGGCATGGACTCGCCACGCTCCCACTTGGAGACGGTCTTGTCGGAATAATTGAGCTTTTCGCCCAGCTCCGCCTGGGTCATGCCGGCCTTCTGCCGGAGCTTGATGAGGTTGCTGGCCACCACCAGCTTCAGCTCGTCCATCGGCACGCCTCCCGTCCTGCTTTATTGATAAGTTAATTTTATCATACCCCGCCGCTTTTCGCAAGGCGCAGGGCGCTCATTTCACCGCCCGGTACCCGCTCACCCGGCCCAGCGGCTCCCCGTCCAGATTCAATGACGCGGGCGCGTCCACGGTGACGGCAATATCCCGCCCAAAGCGCACGTCGCACTGGGGGATGCCGGTGTGCTTCCCGGCCAACGCCTTGGGCAGCTTAAAAAGCGCCCCCACCCGGCCCATGCTGTGCAGCACCACGCAGCAAAGCTTATCGCTGAGCCTGTCCTGGTCCGGGGCCAGCTTTTGCCCGCCGCCCACGAACCGGCCGTTGAACGCGGAGGCCACCCACACCCGCTCATAGCTCCGGCTCTCGCCGTCCACGGTGACCGTGGCGGAAAAGGGGTGAAAGTCCCGGAACAGCAGCCGCAGCGTCAGGCGTATATAATTCACCGGCCGGCCCAGTCGGGCCTTTTCCTGCTCGCCCAGCTCGCACACCTGCCCGTCCAGGCCGAGACTGGCGTTGTTGAGAAACCGCCGCCGCTGACCGTTCACCTCACAGGACGGCAGGTTTTTGACGTACTCGTTCAGTCGGACCATCTGCGCGTCCTTCCCGTCCAGCACGTCCCGGAGAAAGTCGTTGCCGGTACCCATGCGCCACACGTACACCGGCGCGGCCGGCACGGCCCCGTCCAGCCCGTTGACCAGATAGTGCAGCGTCCCGTCGCCGCCGCAGACGATGGCCTCGTCGTCCTGGCGCAGACCCAGCAGCAGCGCGGCCGCGTCCTGACGGGTCACGTCCACCAGTTCCGGCGACCCATTTGGGCAGCGCTTCCCGGCGTCGGCGATCACCGCGTCCAGGCCCTGACTGCCCTTGCCATTGTTGGCGCTGGGATTGAACAGTATGTATACCATCTTGGCGTCTCTCTTTCTGCCGCTTTTATTAAGAAGTATTATAAACCATTGCGTCACGTTCGTAAAGACGCTTTGCTGTCCGGTTTATGGGACTTTCCGCCGGTTATCATAGGCACAACAGAAAGGAGGCGCAGCACATGCGCGGCTATTTTACGAACGCGGGTTTTTACGGTCTGGTGGACGGCCAGTACATGCTCTTCTCCGGCGAGGCGGAGTACTACGAATATTTTTCCGACAACGGCGAAGATGCCTCTTGACAAACCCGCTTTTTTGCTTTATAGTTTTAAACAGTGAATTTCATACAGGCGAGATAGGGAAATTCGCTGACATAGTGTGCAGTCAACTTCATATTTCTGGCGCCGGGATTTTTTCGCGAGACGAGGCGATCCGCCGCCATTATTTTAGTGTGTAGTCAACTTCATAGAAGCGAAATAGGGATTTTTTTCTGAGACTAGGCGGTTCGCCGCCGCCATACTTTGTGTATGGTTAGGCGAACCAACGCCGTATCAGGAAAAAAGACCATTTCGATGGAGACAGTTCGTGACCATCCTGTCTTTAAACAAAACTACGGCGAGGGATCGATTAACACCGGGGCGTAGTTGCGCCCCGGTTTTTTCTGTCCCGGGAAGGAAAATTGAATGAACGAGTTGATACTGGCGGCCTCGGTGGTGTTCATATTCGGGGCGGTGCTGCTGGCCTACCGGCTGTTCGGGGACCAGGGGCTGTATGCCATGACGGTGGCGGTGACCATCCTTTCCAACATCGAGGTACTGATTTTGGTGGTGGCTTTCGGCATGGAGCAGACGCTGGGGAACGTGCTGTTCGCGGCCACGTTCCTGATAACGGACATCCTCAGCGAGAATTCCGGCAAGCAGGCGGCCAACAAGGCGGTATTTCTGGGCATATTCGCCTCGGCGTTTTTCGCGCTGCTGACGGCCAGCTGGATGCTGTACCGTCCGGCGGCCAGCGATTGGGTGATGCCCTCCATCCGGACGGTGTTCTCCACCACGCCGCGGCTGGTGCTGGCCAGCATGAGTGTTTACGCGGTGAGCCAGCTTCTGGACGTGTGGCTTTACCACAAGTGGTGGGACTTCACCGAGAAAAAGTACGGCGACCACCGGCGGTTTTTGTGGCTGCGCAACAACGGCTCCACGCTCATAAGCCAATTCGTCAACACGGTCTTATTCAATCTGGCCGCTTTCGCTGGCGTCGAGGGCTATACGCCCCGGCTTCTGACCAGCATCATCCTCTCCGGGTATGCCATCTATGTGGTGACCAGCCTGCTGGACACCCCGGTGGTCTATCTGGCCCGGAAAATTCACGATAAAAAAGCCACGCCCATCCGGGTGTGACCGGCGGAAAAGCCGGGCAGGGTCTTCCCTGCCCGGTGTTTTTTCGCCAAAGGTGTCCCCGGCTATGCTGTGGACGCTCCTTATCGAAAGCCTCCCTCTGACGAGGGAGGTGGCGCGGCTCCGCCGCGTCGGAAGGAGAGATATATTAAATCCTCTTCCTTATCGAAAGCCCCCCTTGTCAAAGGGGGGTGGGCCGCCGAATGGCGGCTCGGGGGGATTGTCAACACTCTTTTCTTTTTCTCTCCACCGTGGTAAAATGATAAAAAAACAACAGGGGGACCCGTTATGCTGCAAGACGACAAGATCCTCGTGGGAAAGGGCGACGCGCCCGTCTATCTTCTGCCCAGCATGTCCAACCGCCACGGCCTGATCGCCGGCGCCACCGGCACGGGCAAGACCGTCACGCTGAAAGTGCTGGCCGAGGGCTTTTCGGACATGGGCGTGCCCGTTTTCCTGGCGGACATCAAGGGCGACGTATCCGGCACGGCCCTGGCCGGCACGGACAGCGAAAAAATGCGCGAGCGCCTCAACAACGCAGGGGTGGACCCGGCTACGTTTAAGTACGCGGGCTATCCCTGCCGGTTCTGGGACGTGTTCGGCAAAGGCGGCATCCCCGTCCGCGCCACGGTGACGGACGTGGGCCCGGTGCTTCTGAGCCGGCTTCTGGGCCTGACCGACGCGCAGGAGGGCGTGCTGAACATCGCCTTCCGTGTGGCGGATGACAACGGCTGGCAGCTCATCGACTTAAAGGACCTGCGGGCCATGCTGGCCTATCTGGGCGAGCACCACGCCGATTTCGTCAATACATACGGCAACGTGACCAGCCAGAGCGTTGGCGCGGTGCAGCGCTCGCTTTTGGCCCTGGAAAACGACGGCGCTGCTGATTTCTTCGGCGAGCCCACCTTGGACATCGACGACTGGATGCAGCCCGCCTCTGACGGCCGGGGCACGGTGAACATTTTGCACTGCGTGGAGCTGGCCCAAAAGCCGCTATTATACGCCACGTTCATGCTGTGGATGCTCTCGGAGCTTTTCGAGGCCCTGCCGGAGGTCGGCGACGCAGACAAGCCCAAGCTGGTGTTCTTCTTTGACGAGGCCCACATGCTCTTTGCCGACGCGCCCAAGGCCCTGGTGGACAAGGTGACACAGGTGGTCAAGCTCATCCGCAGCAAGGGCGTGGGCGTTTTCTTCATCACCCAGAACCCCACCGACATCCCCGACCAGGTCCTGTCCCAGCTCAACAACCGCATCCAGCACGCCCTGCGGGCCTATACCCCCGCGGAGCAGAAGGCGGTCCGTGCCGCGGCCCAGAGCTTCCGGGCCAACCCTGCCTTCAAGACCGAGGACGCCATCGGCGAGCTGGGCACCGGCGTGGCGCTGGTGTCGGTGCTGGACGGCGAGGGCGTGCCCACGGTGGTGGAGAAGACCACGATATGCCCGCCATCGAGCTGCATGGACGGCATGGACATGGCCGCACGGGCCATGATCGTGGCCAACGACGCCCTGTACGGCAAGTACAAAGACGCGGTGGACCCCCGCTCCGCCTATGAGATACTGAACGAGCAGGCCCAAGCCGCCGCCGAAGAACAGGCCCAGGCGGAGAAGCAGGCCAAGGAAGAGGCCAAGGCCCAGGCCGCCGCCGAAAAAGCGGCTCTAGCGGAGCAGCGGGCCGCCGAGAAGGCCGCTCGCGAGGAAGAGCGTGCCCTGCAGGCTCAGTACAAAGCCGAGGGCCGGGACAAATACGGCCGCACCAAGATGGAGCAGAGCATCGTCAAGGCCAGCCGCAACACGGCCAAATCCATGGGCCGCCAGCTGACCCGCAGCATCACCCGGGGCCTTCTGGGCAATTCCAGCAAGACTGTCCGCAACGCGGCCAGCCAGTTTGCCGGCAACATGGTCAGCGACCTGATCGGCGGATTTTTCAAATAATTTTTCTGACCCCCTGCAATAAAAACCCCTTCCCGCGCATTACTTGATCGACAGGAGACAGCGAGGCAATGGACATGGGAGCGAGAACGGAAACGGACTCATCCGCGGAACAGACGGTCCTGCGGGAGCTGTTGGCAAAGACGGCCCTTGGCGACCGGGAGGCGTTCGGCCGGTTATACGCCGCCACTCGAGGGGCGGTGTACGCCATGGCGCTGGGCGTTCTGAAAAACGCCGAGGACGCCGCCGACGTGACCCAGGAGACCTTTGTCCGGGTCTGGTCCGTGGCCGGCCAGTACCGGCCCGACGGCTCGCCTATGGCTTGGCTTCTGACGGTGACCCGGAACCTGGCCCGCATGAAGCTCCGCGAGGCCAGCCGCCGCACGGACCTGACCGAGGCGGAATGGGACGCCATTCCCGCCAAAGCCGATGTCCCGGCGGAGGACCGGGCGGTGCTGCAAACGGCCCTGGCCGCGCTGGACGACGAGACGCGCCAGATCGTGCTGCTGCACGCCGCCAGCGGCTTGAAGCACCGGGAGATATCGGAGCTTCTGCAAATGCCCCTCGCCACCGTCCTGTCCAGGTATCACCGCGCACTGAAAAAAATGAGAGCCAAACTGGAAGGAGGAGACGCCCTGTGACGGACCAGGAGCTTATGCAGCGCCTGAAGAGCGCGCTGGAGGCCACGGCCCCCGACGATTTTGGGGACGTCCTCTCCCGGTGTGAGGCGGGAAAGGGGACTGTGATTGACATGACAAACGCGACCAACAACAACACCAACAACGGCAAAAAGCCCTGGAGACGGGCCCTTATCGCGGCCTGTCTGGCCCTGGTGGTCCTGGCGGGCGGCGGCGGCGGAATTTTCTACCAGCAGGCCCACGCCGTGGCCTCCATCGTGAGCCTGGACGTGAACCCCAGCATCGAGCTGACCGTGAACAAAAACGAGAAGGTCCTGACCTGCAAGGGCCTGAACGCGGAGGCGGCCGTGGTCCTCATGGACATGGACGGCGGCCACGACCTGGAAGGGGCCAAGCTGGACGTGGCGGTGAACGCCATCGTGGGGGCCCTGGTCCGCAACGGCTATCTGGACCATCTGGACAGCGCCATTTTGATCTCCGTGGAAGACAAGGACGCGGCCCGGGGCGAGCGCATCCAGCAGGAGCTGACCGAGGCCGTGGGCGGCACGCTGCAAAGCGCGGCCAACAGCGCCGCCGTGCTGACCCAGACCGTGGCGGCCGACAAGGCCCTGGACGCCCAGGCCCAGCAAAATAACATCTCCACCGGCAAGGCGTATCTGGTCGAGCAGGTGATGGCCATCGACCCGGACCTGACCTTTGAGGGTCTGGCGGCCCTGAGCGTGGAGGAGCTTCGCGACCTTATCACGACCGGCGTGCCCGGTATGCCCATCGGCCGGGACGCGGCCCTGCAAGCCGTATTGGACAGTCTGGGCCTTACCAAGGCGGACGTGTCCGGCATGGAGGTGGACCCGGAGCTGGACGATCGCACCCCCTGTTATGAGGTGGAGCTTCTCATCGACGGCCGGGAACAGGAATTTGGCGTACACGCCTACACCGGCGAGGTGCTCCGCGGCCTGGATGTCCAGACCGCCCCCGGTCCCGCTCTGCCCGCCTCCGGCGACGATATCGGCGAGGACGCGGCCTACGCCGCCGCCCTTGCGAAAGCGGGCGTGGCCGAGAGCGACGTGACCTGGTCCAAGGTGAAGCGGGACTACGACGACGGCCGCCTGGAATATGAAGTGGAGTTTCGCACCGTGGGCATGGAATACGACTGCACCGTGGACGCCGCCACCGGTACCATCCGGGATTGGGACGCCGAGCGCCTCCCCGGCGCCATGACCGCCCCCGGCCCCGTGGTGACCCAGGCGACGAACGCCCCCGCGGCCACGAACGCCCCGGCGGTGGCCCAGACCGGCGACATCGGCGAGGACGCTGCCTACGCCGCCGCCCTTGCGAAAGCGGGCGTTACCGAGAGCGACGTGACCTGGTCCAAGGTGAAGCGGGACTATGACGACGGACGGCTGGAATACGAGGTCGAGTTCCGCACTTCCGACAGGGAGTATGAGTGTACCGTGGACGCCGCCACCGGCGACGTGTTTGAGTTCGACAGCGAGCCCCTCGACGACTGGTTCGACGACTGAATCAAGCGGGCAGGTCTCAACGACCTGCCCGTGATGCAACACGAGGTGACCGGGATGACCCTGCAGCAGCGGAAAAAGCGCATATTCGACATCATCCAGATCGGCAAGCGGGACGACTGGCCCAGCCGTCTATTTGACGCGACGCTGATCGTGCTCATATTGCTGAACCTGTTCATCGCCATTTTTGCCACGTTTGAAAGCTCCCGGCCCTACCACGGCCTGATCGCCCGCATCGACCAGGTGACGGTGTACGCTTTCACGGCGGAGTATCTTCTGCGGGTGTGGACGGCGGAATTCCTCTATCCGGGCACAAGCAAGCTGCGCGCCTCGCTCCGGTACATGACGAGCTTCAACGGTATCATCGACCTTTTGAGCTTCTTCCCCTATTACCTGCCGGTCTTTCTGCCCCAGGGGGCGGTGGCCTTCCGCATGTTCCGGGTAGTGCGCATATTACGCCTATTTCAAATCAACGCCTACTATGACGCCCTGAACGTGATAGGCGCGGTCCTCAGGAGCAAGCGGGACCAGCTTTTGAGCTCCATCTTCATCATCCTGGTGCTGATGACGGCCTCGTCTCTCATCATGTACGGCCTGGAACACCAGGCCCAGCCGGAGGTATTCAAAAACGCCTTTTCCGGCATGTGGTGGGCAGTGTCCACGCTTTTGACCGTGGGCTACGGGGACATCTACCCGGTCACCACGGCGGGCCGGGTCTTCGGCACAGTGCTTACCTTTCTGGGCGTTGGCATGGTGGCCATCCCCACCGGCATCCTGTCCGCCGGCTTCGTGGAGCAGTACCGGCGATTGGAGCAGCTGGAGGCCACGGGTCTGGACGTGCGCTTTGTGCGCCTGGAGCTTGGCCCGGACCACCCCTGGGCGGGCAAGAAGCTCTCCGACCTGCCCCTGCCCCCGGACCTGTTCCCGGCCATCGTCCAGCGGGGCGACGACGCCCTGACCCCCAAGCCCGACACGGTCCTGCAAGCCGGGGACAACCTGGTCCTGGGGGCCCAGACCGGCCAGGACGAGCTGGGCATCGACTTAAAACGCGTTGTCCTGCGGGGCAAAAACCCCTGGGTAGGCCAGCGGGTCCGGGACCTGGACCTGTCCCGCCGGAGCCTGATCGTAACGGTCACCCGTGACGGCCATTCCCAGGTCCCCGACGGGGACTTTAAGTTCCAGACCGGCGACGCGGTGCTCCTGTACACCAAGCGCCGCGTCCGCAACGCCAAAGACGTGAGCGTATGACATTGGCCTCCCCTGTGTACGGGGGAGGCCATTTTGCATCTTCCATATCGATCCCCTGGCGCAAAGGACGCGGCCTGGGGATATTTTTTCGTCCAAATGAAAGCATGCAGGGGGCGGGTTTCACTTTCGCGATTACGGTCTGTAATATATCCGGTAAAATGAACAGGTTCTTCCATTCATTTCCACGTTGATTTTCAATCCGGCCCTCGGTCCGGCTGTTCACCGAGTCCCTGGAAGCCGCCTTTTTCCGCGGTTTTCCCACAGCCCGCCCGCCAAAATTTGATTTACATAAGTTTGTACTCATTTCTAATGCGGGGTGTTATCGACATTTTCAACAGGGATTTCAACAGCCCTTCAGCCTTTGCGCCAGCTATTGTTAAGCTTGTTTTGGAAATTTCTTCAAATTCTGCAAACACGTCCAGCAACAAATAGTTTCAGTTTTTTATTTAACATAATGCGGGAATTTTCACTGGCACCCGCAGCCGGTGGGAGACTGCCCGATGCAAATGCATACGAGCCGTCACAAGCCAGACAGATAGCCGCTGTCCGCCATGGACACGAAGTCATCGTCGCCTATCACGATGTGGTCCGTGAGCGTCACGCCCACCTCCGCCAGCACCTGGCGCACGTGGAGGGTGACGGTCACGTCCTCTTTGGACGGTATGGCAAGGCCGCTGGTGTGGTTGTGGGCCAGAACGGCGTAGGTGGCGTTCTGGCTCAGGGCCAGCTGGACGATGCCCCGGATGTTCACGCCCACGGAGATGGTGCCCCCACGGCCCACCTCCCGGCAGTCCAGCACCTTCAGCTTGGCATCCAGGCACACCATGTACATCCGCTCCTCCCGGAAGGTCAAGAACCGGGGCAGGAGGTACCGGCCCACCGCCTCGCTGTCGTTCAGGATGGTGCCGGGACCGGCTTTGGCGATGAAGTATCTGCGGGCGACTTCCGGCACCAGATGTATCAGCACCGCCGCGTTGTCCCCGATGCCATCCACCGTTTTCAGGGCCTCCGGCGTGGCCTCGAACACCCCCTCCAGGCTGCCAAACGCCTCCAGCAGCCGGTGGGCGGTCACGTTGGTGTCCTTGCGGGGCTGGGCGTAAAATAGCAGCAGCTCCAAAATGCTGTGATCCTCAAAGCTGTCCAGGCCGTAGCGCATGAACCGCTCCCGCATGCGCTCCCGGTGGTTGGCGTGTGGATTTTTCTCTCTGTCCTGCATGACCATGATCCGATCCTTAACAATTTCTTAAAGGGCGGGCCGTTGCCTCCGCCCCGCTTTTGTGTTATACTCCTGGCTGTGTGCTGTCCCCACTGGCTTTGGGGAAGGAGGTCAAAGCGTGAAGCTGAAATTTTCCGATATCCGCGATTTTCTCAAGCGGGCGGATATGCTGCTGTTTTTCCTGTGTCTGGCCGCGTCCGTCATGGGCCTGGTGGCCATATCCAGCGCCACAAAGACCATGGGCCGGTCCTATATCTACGTGCAGACCTTCGCGCTGCTCATCGGCGCGGCACTGTATTTCGTCTTTACCCTCATCGACGCGGACGTGTTCGCGGACCAGTGGCCGCTGCTCGTTGTCGCGGAGTTCGGCCTCATCGCCCTGCTGCTGACGCCCCTGGGCTATAAGGACGACACCGGCAACCGGGCGTGGCTGCGCTTTCTGGGCATCGGCATCCAGCCGGCCGAGGTGGTGAAGGTCATCTACATCGTGCTGACCGCCAAGCACCTGACATACCTGAAGGAATACCGGAACCTGAGCTCGCCGCTGAGCGTGTTCCAGCTGGTGGGTCATCTGATGCTGCTGTTCGCGCTGTACATGGTCATATCCAGCGACCTGGGTAACGCGCTGGTGTTCTTCTTCGTGTTCGTGGTGATGGTGTTCGCGGCGGGGATAAAGCTGTACTGGTTCCTGTTCGGCGGCGCGGCCGTGGCGCTGGCGGTACCGCTGGCGTGGAACTATGTATTCAGCGACAACCAGAAAAACCGTATCCTGCTGCCCTACATCCAGGACCAGATCGACCCCTCCGGGTACGGCATCAGCTGGGAGCCCACCCGGGCCAAGCTGGCCCTGTCCTCCGGGCGGCTGTGGGGCACGGGGCTTTATCAGGGCACCCAGACCCAGACCGCCGAGGGCGGCCTTCGCAGCAAGCACGCGGACTATATCTTCGCCTGCATCGGCGAGGAGATGGGCATGATCGGCTGCATCGTGGTGATACTGCTGCTGGTGGCCATCATCGTCCGGTGCGTGTACGTGGGGCTGCACTGCCACAGCACCTTTGGCATGCTGGTGTGTCTGGGCGTGGCCGCCATGGTCTGCTTCCAGCTTTTCAACAGCGTGGGCATGTGCACGGGGCTGACGCCGGTCATCGGCCTGACGCTTCCCTTTTTCAGCTACGGCGGCTCGTCGCTTTTCACCATGTTCGCCGCCATGGGCATCGTCTCCGGCATCCGATACCGACCAAAACCGGCCCAGTTCCGGTCCTATTCGTTGGAATACTGAGGTCAGGAAAAAGCAGCGGAGTGCGATTCTGCTGCTTTTTCCTTTTTTATTGTTCGTTCGACTGGTCCACCGGCGGGGCGTAATAGGACGCGTACTGTCCGGCCACCGCCTCGTAAAATCCGGCCAGGGTCACCTGCATATACGCCGACACCCATATGGCCAGCAGCAACCCCGCGATGGGGATAACCGCGCATAAAAGCACCCAGCCCAGAAAGCTCATTTCCAGCTTGAAAAGCTCCCACCGGTGGCCGCGCATCATCTCCCGGCTCAATGCCACGCATTTGAAGCACCCAAGGCCGGGGTTGTCCAGCATGATATAGGGGGCCAGCCGGTAGGCGTACATGGCCATCAGCATGGGTATCAGCAGAGGCAGGCCAAACAGCAGCCACAGCTCGTTGAACGTGCGCAGCACCATCACTGAGACCGGCAGGACATACAGCAGCGACCACAATGACGCCAAAAACGCCGGGATGATCTGTATCAGCAGGGCCCGGAAGAACATGCCGAACCCGTCGAACAAATTGCCCGCGCCGGCTTTTTGCCGCCGCCACAGCCGCAGGGTGTAGATGGTGAAGCCCATGGTCATCTCCATGCCCATGATCTCCAGCGCTATCTGCAAAAGCCGGCCCAGGCCGCCGGCACGGCTCACCGCGGGCACATAGACCAGCTCCCCTTCCAGGGCCGCGGAGATCATGGTCCGGTAGGCCGCCAGGGACCCGCTCAGGCTCATGCCCAGCACGCCCAATATGGTGGTTATCACGAACAGCAGCAGCGCCACCCAGTAGGGGTTTGGCCGCGCAAGGCGCATGGCCTCCCTGGCCTGGCGCTTCAGTTCTTTTCTGTCCACTATCACGTTCTTTCTCCTTTCCACGTTAAAAACCGCGTCTTTCCCGGTATTTCCGCAGCGCCCGCACCAGGTACATGGCCCCCAGGCCCGTGAACGCCCCGGTGACGATGGCGGAGGTCAGCAGGGCCGGGCCGTACCAGAACAGCCCCGGCGTCTTCGTCACCGCCACCGCCGCCAGAAGCTGGCCCGCGTTGTGCCCGATGGCGCCGAATACGCTCACCACCCAAAGAAGCTTTTCCGGGAAGAGCCCGATAAGCGAGGCCATCACGGCCCAGGACAACACCCCGCCCGCCAGGGAAAAGATAATGGCGGAAAAGCTTCCGGCAAACAGGCACCCCAGCACCACGCGCAGGAGCAAAATGCACCCCGCCTCCCGGCGGCCCAGCACGGCCATCGCCGCCAGCGTCACCACGCTGGCCAGGCCCAGCTTCACCCCCGGCACAGGTATGGGCGGCGGTATCTGCCCTTCCAGCACCCATATGGTCAGTTCCACCGCCGTCAGCAGGGCCATAAACACAAGTTTTCGCGTCCTGTTCATGTCGTTCTTCGATCTTCTATCTGGATGACCAGGTGGTGGGGCAGACACACGATGGGGATGGCCCCGTCGGATATGGCCCCCTGCTTCACGCAGTCCCGGTTGGGGCAGTCCGCGTCCACGACGGCGATCCGGCCCTGGCTCACCCGGACGGTGTTGCGGCCGTATTCCGTCTCCACCGTGAACTCATACGGCACCGCCGCGGCGGTCAGGTCCACCGTCCGCACCGGCTCTCCGTCCACAGAGACGACCGCCCGCCGGCCCACAGCCCCCCGCAAAAGATATGTCCCCGCGCCCAGCGCCGCCAGTACGGCGAACAGCGCCAGCCAAAAAACTGTTTTCCGCTTCATAGTTTACATTTTAGTTACAAGAATGTATAATGTCAAGTGATATCCTGCCAAAGGAGGTAGGGGATTGGACATTTTGACGCTTATCTTCGGCAAGGCCGGCCCTATGCTGGCCAACCTGTCCCGGTACGTGCTGCCGCTGGTGGCGGTGGCCATCGTGGCCCGGTGCGTGCGCAGCATGCTCCGGGAGCGGTACGAGCCGGAGACGTGGGCCTATCTCTATATGACCGGCAACATCATGGTCCCTCTGCGCCATTGGGAGTGCATTCTGGGCCGGGCCAGGAGCGTGGACGGGCAGGTGGACGACCCATCCGTGGAGAAGATGCACGCCTGTCTCATCCGCAGCTCTCAGGGGGACTGGACGGTCTATAACCTGGGCAAGGGCGAGACGTATGTGAACGGCGAGCCTGTCCGGACCGGCGGGGCCGTCGTACGGGACGCGGACGTGCTGACCCTGGGGCAGATATCCACACGGTTCGTGGACCTGACCGAGCAGGAGCGGGCCAGCCTTCTCAAGTACCGGCACGCTCCCGGCCGGCGGGTGCGCCCCAGCGTGACCATGCTGCTGCTGACGGTGTTTCAGGTGTTGCTGCTGCTGCAACAGCTTACATATAACCCGGACGCGGGGGTGGGCGTGGCCATGGGCTTCGCCATTCTGGCCACGGTCCAGTGGAGCTATTTCATCGTGGTCCGGGCCTCGGGCCAGCGGGGCTTTGAGCCGGAGATACTGGCGCTGTTTTTGTCCACGGTGGGCATGAGCGTGTGCGCGTCCAAGACGCCGGACGACATGTTCAAGCAGATCGTGCTGTTTCTGGCGGCCATGGGACTGTTCGTGTTCATGTGCCTGTGGCTGCGGGACTTAAAGCGCGTCCAGGCCACGCGGCTGTTCGCGGCGGTGGCCGCGGTGGGGCTGCTGGCCGTGACGCTGGTGATAGCGCCGGTGCGAAACGGGGCCAGAAGCTGGATCGTGTTCGGGTCGATGACCGTCCAGCCGTCGGAGTTCGTGAAGGTGCTGTACGTGTACGCCGGAGCGGCCACGCTGGACAGGCTCTTCGTGAACCGAAACCTTATCTTCTACATCGGCTTTTCCGCCGCCTGCGTGGGGCTGCTGGCCCTGATGGGCGACTTCGGCACGGCGCTGGTGTTTTTCGTCACGTTTTTGGTCATATCCTACATGCGCTCGGGCAGCTTCGCCACCGCCTTTCTGGCCGTGGGAAGCGCGGTGCTGGCGGTGATGGTGGTGCTGTCCCTGAAGCCGGAGACCCTCAGCCGCTTCGCCGTGTGGGGCCACGTGTGGGAGGACGTGTACGAAAAGGGCTATCAGCAGGTGCGGGCCATGAGCGCCGCCGCCAGCGGCGGGCTGTTCGGCCAGGGCGCCGGCAACGGCTGGCTCGTGGATATTTACGCGGCCGAGACGGACATGGTCTTCGCCGTCATCAGCGAGGAGATGGGGCTGCTCACGGCCCTGGCCTGCGTAGGGTCCCTGCTGGCCCTGGCGGGGTTCGTGGTGAAAAACGCGTCCTCCGGCCGGTCCAGCTATTTCGTCATCGCGGCCTCCGCCACGGTGAGCATGATGCTGGTGCAGATCATCCTGAACGTGTTCGGCCCCATGGATATCCTGCCCTTCACGGGCGTCACGTTCCCATTCGCGTCCATGGGCGGCACCAGTTTGCTGTCGTTCTGGATGCTGCTTTCTTTCATCAAGAGCTGCGACACCCGGGCCAACGCCAGCTTCGCCGTGAAGCGGCCGGAGAAGTTCTCCGGCGGCGCGGGCGTGGACGACGACGGGGCCGACTACCTGCCCGAGGACGGCTATTATGACGACGACGGGTACTATCAGGGAGGGCGTTCGGAATGAAAAAAGTCACGAACCGCGCCCTTTCCGTGCTGGTGCTGGCCGCGCTGGTAATTGCCGGTCTGGGCGTGTATCTGGTCCGGCTGGTCCGGGACGGGGGCGATTGGGCCACCTTTTACGCCAACGACAGCATCTATACCAACGGGCTTTTGAACCGGGGCTCCGTCACGGACAGAAACGGGACCGTGCTGGCCGCCGCCGGTGAGGACGGGTTTCACTACGCCGAGGACAGCGCCGTGCGCAAGGGGTGTCTGCACGTGGTGGGCGATCTGGAGGGCAACATCGGCACAAGCGTGCTGAGCATCTTCCGGGACAAGTTCATCAACTACTCCTTCCTGACCGGCACCACCACAAAGGGCGGGTCCATGAAGCTGACGCTGGACGCGGACATATCCGCCGCGGCCTATAACGCCCTGGGCAGCAACAAAGGCACGGTGCTGGTGTACAACTATCAGACCGGGGAGATCCTGTGCATGGTGTCCACGCCGGGGTGGGACCCGGAGCAGGGCGTGCCAGCCGAACCCGGCGACGGGGCGTTCATCAACCGGGCCGTCAGCTCCACGTTCACGCCCGGGTCCGTGTTCAAGCTGGTGACCATGGCCGCCGCCATTGAGAACATCCCGGATATCTGGGACCAGACTTTTACCTGCACCGGCAGCACCGTTATCGGCGGGCAGACCGTCAAGTGCTCCGGCACCCACGGGACCATCACCGTGGAACAGGCGCTTGCCTGCTCCTGCAACGTGGCATTCGGGGAGATATCCCGCCAGCTTGGGGGGACGCTCATCAGCCAGTACGCGGAAAAATACGGCCTGACCAGCGCCCACACGCTGAACAAGGACATCCCCACCGCCGCGGGCAGCGCACCCGCCGCCGCCAATGACGGCGATGCCGCCTGGGAGGGCATCGGCCAGTACGACGATCTGGTGAACCCCTACGCGTTTTTGCGGTTCGTGGGCGCCATCGCCAACGGGGGGACCGTGGTGGAGCCGACGATTTTGTACGGCAAGCGCTGCGGCACCACCGAGCTCATAGAGCCATCCACGGCCAAGACGCTCTCGGAGATGATGAGCTACAACGTCTCCTATGAGTACGGCGGGGCGGGCAATTTCCCTGGTCTTGAGCTGCACGCCAAGACAGGCACCGCCGAGACATACGGCGGCTCCCACGCCTGGTTTGCCGGATTCATCACCAACGCCAACGCGCCGCTGGCTTTCGTGGTCCTGGCGGAGCGGGCCGGCAGCGGCTACGGCGTTGCCGCGCCCATAGCGAGGACGGTATTACAGAAAGCTGTCCAGGTGCTGGGGTGAAACATTACCGCTTATGGCCCCCTTGTTAAAGGGGGCTGGCAGCGCGAAGCGCTGACTGGGGGATTGTCGTCGTCTAACAGCAATCCCCCCGAGCCGCCTGACGGCGGCCCACCCCCCTTTGACAAGGGGGGCTTAATATGAATCAAGGCAGTTTATTCCATGATCGACATATCGCTGCAAAATGTGAAAAAGGGCTTTGGGGGGACAGAGATCCTCCGGGGCGTGAGCTTTGACGTACAGGCCGGGGAGCGGGTGGCACTGCTTGGTCCCAACGGGGCCGGCAAGACCACCCTGCTTCGCGTGCTCACCGGCGCGCTGGAGCCGGACGAGGGGACCGTGGTCCTGGCCGCGGGCAAACGGGTGGGGCTCATCTCCCAGATACCCGTCTACCCGGAGGGATACACCACAGAAGACGTGCTCCGCTCCGCGTTCCGGCACCTGGACCGCATTCGGGAGAAGATGACGGCCCTGGAAGCCGCCATGCAGACCGACGACTCCCCCGCCACTCTGGCCCGGTACGACGCGCTGGCTGCGGAATACGACCGGCTGGGCGGCTATAACACCGACTTTGAGCGGGACCGGGTGGCCAACGGCCTGGACATCTCCCCCGCTATGCGCGCCCAGGATTTCGCCAGCCTCTCCGGTGGGGAGAAGACCCGGGTGAATCTGGCGCGGCTTTTATTGGAGGACACGGACATATTGCTCCTGGACGAGCCCACCAACCATCTGGACCTGAAGAGCACCCAATGGCTGGAGGATTTTTTGCTGCGCTTTCAGGGCACCGTGCTCACCGTGAGCCACGACCGGTGGTTTCTGGACACGGTGGTCCAGCGGACCATTGAGCTGGACCAGGGCGTGTGCCAGTTTTACGCGGGCAACTACAGCTTCTATATCGCCGAAAAGCAGCGGCGGTATCAGGAGATGCAAAAGCAATATGAAAAGAGCCAGCGGGAGATCGCCCACCTGGAGCAGGCGGCCAGGGACCTGCGGCTGTGGGCGTTTCTGGGCAACGACAAGCTCTACAAGCGGGCGTTTTCCATGGAAAAGCGCATCGCCAAATTGCAAACCGCCCCCAAGCCCACCAGTGCGCGGAAGCTGAACGTCCGGTTCAAGGAGCGGGAGCTGTTGGGCGACGAGGCGCTGGTCATAGACGACCTGGGCAAGAGCTTTGGGGACAAGAGGCTTTTTGAGCACCTGGAACTGCTCATCCGCCCAGGCGAGCGGGTGGCCGTCATGGGCGACAACGGCAGCGGCAAGTCCACGCTGGTGAAAATAATTTTAGGCGAGATCACCCCTGACAGCGGCTATACCCGCTTAGGTCCCGCCGTGCGCACGGCGTACCTGCCCCAGCTGGTGACCTTCGACCACCCCGAGCGGACGCTGGTGGACACGCTCATCTACGACGACAAGGCCCTGCCCCAGGACGCACGGGACAGGCTGGCGGCCTTCAACTTCACCGGCGAGGACGTATTCAAGACGGTAGGAAGTCTCTCCGGCGGGGAGCAGAGCCGGCTGCGGCTGTGCATGCTCATGAAGTCGGACATCAACTTCCTCATTTTGGACGAGCCCACCAACCACCTGGACATCGCCAGCCGGGAGTGGATCGAAAACGCCCTGGACGATTACGGCGGGACGCTGCTGTTCGTCAGCCACGACCGGTGGTTCACGGACCGGTTCGCCACCCGCATTTGGGAGCTCAAGGACGGCAAGCTCACGGACTTCGCCGGGGGGTACACGGAATTTCAGGCATACAAGGCCCGACAGACGGAGCTGACGCTGGCCGCCAGACACCACGAGGCCAAGGCCCCCAAGGCGGCCCGGCCCGCACGGGCCGGCGACCCGGCCAAAAAGCTTGCCCGATTGGAACGGGAGATAGAAAAGCTGGAAAGCGCCATCGGCGATCTGACGGCCCAGGAGGAGGCAAACGCCACGGACTATCAAAAGCTTATGGAGCTGGGCTCGGAAAAGGCGGCTTTGCAGGAAAAGCTGGACGGGCTGTACGGCGAATGGGAGGCGCTGGCGGATGCATGATCTGACGCGGGCGCAAAAGGCGCTGTACATCGCCGCCGGTATTTCCCTCGCGGCCGGTATATTTTTCGAGTTCGTCCCCGTGGGCTATCGGATGTCGGCGCTGGTGTTTCTGGCGCTGGCAATATGGCTGGCGCTGTTCGCGCTGTTTTCCCGACGCAACACCCGCGTCAGCCGCGTGATGCGGGCGCTGCTGGCGCTGGCCATCGTGATAGGGCTGCCGCTTTTTCTGGTGGCGGAGATACCGGTGCTGCGAGATGCCCGGGGCAGCGAGGACACCACCGCGCCCTGGCTCATCGTCTGCGGCGCGGGGGTCAACGGCTCCACCCCCTCCCGCTCCATGACCGATAGGCTGGAAAGAGCGCTGGTGTGGATGGACGAAAACCCGGACAGCACTGTTATATTATCCGGCGGGCAGGGACCTGGCGAGGACGTGTCCGAGGCGCAGGCGATGTACGACTGGCTCGCGGAGCGCGGCGTGGACACGGCCAGACTTCTCCTGGAGGACAAGTCCGCCAGCAGCTATGAAAATCTGGTCAACTCCCTGGCCATTATCCAGGCCAACGGCGGGGACACCGCCGGGAAGATCGCCATTTTGTCCAGCGAATATCACCTGCACCGGCTGGGCTGGATGGCGAAAAAGCTGGGCTGCCAGCCGGTACTGGTGCCGGCCCGGACCACAAAGTTCAGCCTCTTTCTCAACTACGCCATCCGGGAGGCATGCGCCATGTGGCGGTTCTGGCTGCTGGGCATGAAATGACACCTTGCAACTTGGCCCGGTTATGGGTATAATAGCGCCGTTAGCGCTATTATACAAAAATACCAGTCGTGCTCCCGGCAAATGCCGGAACCGCACGACATGGTATAATAGAACGACATTTGAAGGAGGAAGACATATGTACTGTGTGAAAAAGGTCACCGATACTGTCAGCTGGATCGGCGGCAACGACCGGCGCATCAGCCTTTTTGAGAACGTGTACCCCGTGCCCAACGGGGTGAGCTACAACTCCTATTTCGTGAAGGACACCCAGAACGTGGTGGTGGACACGGTGGACCGGGCCGTCCGGGACGTGTTTTTTGAAAACATCGCCCACCTGCTGGGCGGCGAGGACCTGCACTTCCTCATCGTGAACCACATGGAGCCGGACCACGCCGCCACGATAGAGGAGCTGGCCCTGCGCTATCCCAACGCCAAGATCGTCTGCAACGCCAAGATCGCGGCCATGATGAAGCAGTTTTTCACCTTTGACGTGGACAGCCGGGTGCACTTGGTCAAAGAGGGCGACACCCTCTGCACCGGGACCCATACGTTTGCCTTCGTGATGGCCCCCATGGTCCACTGGCCGGAGGTCATGATGACCTATGAGGCCACCGAAAAAATCCTGTTCTCCGCGGACGCCTTCGGCTCCTTCGGGGCGCTGGACGGCGGGATATTCGCCGACCACGCCTCCATGGACAAGGTGTACATGGACGAGGCCCGGCGGTATTACACCAACATCGTGGGCAAGTACGGCAACCAGGTCCAGGCGGTGCTGAAAAAGGCCGCCGGGCTGGACATCGCCATGATCTGCCCCCTGCACGGGTACGTCTGGCGGCGGAACATCGGCGACTTCATCGACAAGTACGTCCATTGGAGCGGGTACACCCCGGAGGATAACCAGGTGCTGATCGCCTACGCCTCCGTGTACGGCCACACGGAAAACGCCGCCGAGATCATCGCGGCACGGCTGGCCGAGCAGGGCGTGCGCAGCGCGCTGTACGACGTGTCCGTGACCCACCCGTCCTATATCGTGGCCGAGGCGTTCCGGTGCAGCCACATCGTCTTTGCCTCCACCACGTACAACGCGGGCATCTTCGTGAACATGGAAAACCTGCTGCACGACATCGCGGCCCACAACCTGCAAAACCGGACCGTGGCGCTGGTGGAAAACGGCTCCTGGGCCCCCACGGCGGGCAAGCTCATGCGGGACATTCTCGCGCCCTTGAAAAACATGACCATCCTGGACGCGTCCCTGACCCTCCGCTCGGCCCTCAAGGAGGACCAGTTGGCCGAGCTTCAGGCCCTGGCCGACGCGGTGGCCGCCGATATCAAGGCCCAGGAGGACGCCGCCCACGCCAAGAACGCCAAGGAGCCCTCCGCCATCGACTCCGCCGCCATCCGGACATTGAGCTACGGTCTGTTTGTGCTGACCGCCAAGGACGGCGCCAAGGACAACGGCTGCATCATCAACACCGTCCAGCAGGTCACGGGTAAGCCCCTGCGCATTTCTATCGCGGTCAACAAGGAAAATTACACCCACGACATGGTGGCCAAGACCGGCGCGTTCAACGTGTCCGTGCTGACCACATCCGCGCCCATGAGCCTTTTCGAGCACTTCGGCTTCGAGTCCGGCCGGACCACGGAAAAGCTGGCGGGGTACGTGGACGCCGCCAAGAGCGCCAACGGCCTTTGCTACCTGACCCGGTACGCCAACGCCTATATCTCCGCCAAAGTCGTCCAGGCCATCGACTGCGGCACCCACACCCTGTTTATCGCGGACGTGACCGAGGCGAAAAAGCTCTCCGACGAGGAAAGCTGCACCTATCAGTACTACTTCGACCACATCAAGCCCAAGCCCCCGGTGCTGGAAAAGAAAAAGGGCTTCGTGTGCAAGATCTGCGGCTACGTCTACGAGGGAGACGAGCTGCCCGCGGATTTCGTGTGCCCGCTGTGTAAGCACGGCCCCGAGGACTTTGAACCTCTGGGCTGAGAAATAAGGAGGATAAAAACATGAAGTACGTTTGCGATCTGTGCGGTTGGACCTATGACGAGGCCGCCGGCGACCCGGAACACGGCATCGCCCCCGGAACCAAGTTTGAGGACCTGCCCGCCGATTTCGAGTGCCCCCTCTGCGGCGCGGGCAAAGAGAGTTTCAGCCAGGAATAAGAAAACGCGAAAAGAGCCTGCCGCAAAACGCGGCAGGCTCTCTTAGTAAATTAAAACAACATTGCTGTATGCCAAATCTATTTGACATACCAAAGTCTGGAGAACTTTTTAAGTACGCCGTTATTCTTCCCATACATATAAGTGCTTTCCAATGGAATGCGACCAGCTCCTTTCGTATTGTTTTGTGGGTCATCTGCATAGAATTGAATTGTGCCATCTTCGTCCAAAGTGTAATCTGTTAACACAATTGCATGCTGCCCTGAGACCGTTGCATAGTTACAATATATAACAATTCCCTCTGGATGTTTTTGCAAAAGATTTACTAGGTATTCTTCACGGCTAGTAAAACCTGCGTCCTTCAATTTTGCGTCTATGCTGTTTCCCGTTTCTGTGATCGTTTCATAAACCACACCATCTGGCGCCGTGTATTTATAAGCGTACACCATACGTCTATTTACGCTATGCACAAGACTGTAAGAAAACGTTATCTCTTTCCCTTCCAATGCCTGACGACGTTTAAGCATCGTTGCAGTCGATGCCCAAGTGCAATTTGATCCTTCCTGCTTTTCTCCCACCGGAACTTTTGCTGATACTGCATCAACCATTGCCCGATAGCTTTGATACTCGTTCTGCTGATGCTGGTACTTGATGCTATTGCTGGCTTTGTAGTAACTCAACCAGGTGGTTTTGTCGTCGGCACAGCAGCGGACGGTGAATTGGTAGGTGGCGCCGTTTGTCAGCAGAGCGTTCTTACGAGTATAATTGATTTCCGCCGTGGTACCTATCTTTGTCCAGATGCCTCCGTTTTCTCTATAATAGACCGCGTAGAGCGGAGAACCTTTGATTTTGTTCCAACTCACCAGAATGCCGTCAGACTCTTGACTGATTTTTACCGTGGGAGCGGTCAGGGTGACGATGTATTTCAGACTGTTGCTCGCCTTATAGCCACTAAGCAGCGTTTCCTTGTCATCGGCACAGCAGCGGACGGCAAACTGGTAGGTCGCGCCGTTTTTCAGCAGAGCGTTCTTGCGAATATAATTAATTGCCGTTGTGGTACCTATCTTTGTCCAAATGCCTCCGTTTTCTCTGTAATAGACCATGTAGCGAGGAGAGCCGGTAATCTTATCCCAACTCACTCGGATACCATCGGACACTTTGCTTATCTTCACTATGGGGGCCGCCAAGTTGACGATGTATTTCAGACTGTTACTTGCCTTGTAGCCACTGAGCAGCGTTTCCTTGTCATTGGAACAACAACGGACGGCAAACTGGTATGTCGCGCCGTTTGTCAGCAGAGAATTCCTGCGGGTATAATTGATTGCCGTTGTGGTACCTATTTTTGTCCAAATGCCCCCGTTTTCCTTATAGTAGACCATGTAGCGGGGAGAATGGGGGATTTTGTTCCAACTCACTTGTATGCCGTCGGACGTCTGGCTGATGGTCACGGTGGGCGCCGTCAGCGAAGGCTTGATCGCGGGCTGTTGGATGGTATATTTCAGGCTATTGCTGGCCTTGTAGCCACTGAGCAGCGTTTCCTTGTCATCGGCGCAGCAGCGGACGGCAAACTGGTATGTCGCGCCGTTTTTCAGCAGAGAATTCCTGCGGGTATAACTGATTGCCGTTGTGGTACCTATTTTTGTCCAAATGCCCCCGTTTTCCTTGTAGTAGACCATGTACCGGGGAGAACCAGTGATTTTGTTCCACGACACCTTGATGCCGTCGGACGTCTGGCTGATGGTCACCGTGGGTACCGAGAGGGTGGGCACGGGTGTGACCGTGGGCTTGGTGGTAGGTGTCGCGGGCGTAGTGCCGCCGGGCGCTTTACCGAGAGATTCAAATTTGTAGCCGTATTTGTTCGCATAGGTCTGGGCCGTGGAGCCGTCGTAACCACGGACGACCGTTGTACCGGGTACGCCAAGGACAGTATCGTTGTAGTCGGCAATCTTGCACGTGGCATTCTCAATCGTCAAACTGGTCAGAGATGTGCAGTTATAAAACGCCTCGTTCCCTATACTGGTCACACTGCCGGGGAGCGTCACGCTGGTCAGCGACGGGCAGTTGCTAAATGCATCGTTCTCTATACTGGTCACGTTGCCAGGAATCGTCACGCCGGTCAGCGACTTGCAGCCGCTAAACGCACCCCAGCCGATGCTGGTCACGCTGTTTGGGATCGCCACGCTTGTCAGACTATCGCAATTTGAAAATGCCCCGCCATCAATCAACTTAACTGTATTGGGAATGGCATAGGAAGCCGCTGTCCTTCCCTGCGGATAGCAGACCAATTTTGTCTTATCCAAGTTGAACAATATACCGCCTACGGAAACATAATTCTTGTTGTTGCTGTCTACGTAGATATCTGTTAAGTTACTTGCATTAAACGCCCAACCATCTCCGATATTCATTACGCTGGCCGGGATCGTTATGCTTGTCAGTCCGTCACAGCCTTGAAATGCGGTGCTTTCGATGCTGGTCACACTGTTTGGGATCGTCAGGCTTGTCAAGGACCAGCAGTCTTGAAATGCACGGCCATCAATACTGGTCACGCTGTCCGGGATTGCCACGCTCGTCAGACCCGTGCAGCCGCCAAACACATCCCGGCCGATGCTGGTCACGCTGCGTGGAATCGCAATGCTCGTCAAGGACGAGCAGCTACTAAACGCTTCCTCCCCGATGCTGGTCACGCTGTCCGGGATCGTCACGCCGGTCAGGGACCGGCAGTAGCGAAATGCAGATTTCCCAATGCTGGTCACATCGGCCGGAATCGTCACGCTCGTCAGCGACGTGCAGTTGTAAAACGCACATTTCCCGACGCTGGTTACTCCCGATTCGATAACAGATTGCTTAATCTGTTCCCTAAAGTCATACCAGGACGTACTGCCAAAATCATAATCCGCCATCGGACCCGTGCCGGAGATGGTCAGCGTATCTCCGGCAAAAGACCACGTGACGTTGTCCCCGCACTTGCCAGACGTGGCCGCCACTGTTACAGGCTCAACCTCTGTTGCCTCCGTGATTTCTGGCGCTTCCTCCGCGAACGCTGGGGCGGTGAGAGAGAACACCGTCACCAGCGCCAGGAGCAAACTCAAACCGCGCTTTGCCATGCTTTCATACCGTTCCTTTCTTTTTTGATGTCCGGCAGTCGGGCCCGGGGCGGGTTTTTCGCCCGCCCACGGACCTTCCCACCGAGACAAACAAAAGACGGCGCAGGGAAACTTCCCTACACCGTGGAACGACAGCACTGCCCCCATATAAACCGCCTTGTAAAAACAAGCCGTTACGGTTATAATGGGTCCGGCGCAGTTATCCTGCTGTGTGGGAGCCGCATCTCCTGCATAGGGGCGTGAAGGATGGCAGTCTTTCACGTCCCGCCTTTTGCTTATCTCGCAACCCTATTGTAGCGCATTGTTCGGTGTAACGCAAGCAAAAAATGTGTGCGCGGCAAAAAAGGGAGAAAAATGGGCGCGACCGGAAAATCGGTCGCGCCCATAAACTTTATTTTGTGTACTTCAAACTGTTGCTTGCCTTGTACGGTCCAAGAAGCGTCTTTTTATCATTCTCGCAACAGCGCACCGTGAACGCATACGTCGCGCCGTTTTTGAGGTACTTAGCGGCCCTGGTGTACGTTGTCGCGGTCGTCGTGCCTATCTTCGTCCAGCCGCCGCTGTTCTCCTTGTAATACACCATATACCGCGGCGAGCCGGCGATCTTGTTCCAACTGACCTTGATGCCCCCAGCCACCTTGGCGATTTTCACCGTCGGCGCGGCGAGCTGGGCGGTGGCGGTATATGTCAGGCTGTTGCTGGCCTTGTACGGTCCCAGCATGGTCTTCTTATCGTTTGCGCAGCACCGGACTGTGAACTGGTAGGTCGCGCCGCTCTTGAGATACTTGGCGGCCCGCGTGTAGCTGGTGGCGGTAGTCGTCCCTATCTTTGTCCACCCGCCATTATTCTCCTTGTAGTACACCATGTATCGCGGTGCGCCGTCGATCTTGTTCCAGGACACTTTGATACCGTCCGACGCCTTCTCGATCTTCACAGTGGGCGCGGCCAGGTCAACGGTGTACTTGACGCTGTTGCTGGCCTTGTAGCCACTGAGAAGCGTTTTCTTGTCGTTGGCGCAGCAGCGCACCGTGAACGCGTACGTGACGCCGGCTTTCAGGTACTTTGCTGCACGGGTATAGGTGGTGGCCGTCGTGGTGCCTATCTTCGTCCAACCGCCGCTGTTTTCGCGGTAATAGACCATATATCGCGGCGAACCGGTGATCGCGTTCCACGACACTTTGATGCCGTCGGAAACCTGCGCGATGTTCACGGTGGGTACTGCCAGGGTAGGCACAGCCGTGGGCTTGGGGGTATTAGTGGGCGTCGTGCCGCCGGGTGCCTGACCGAGGGATTCAAACTTGTAGCCGTATTGTTTGGCGTAAGTCTCCGCCGTAGAGCCGGCATAGCCGCGGATGACCGTGGTCCCGGGTGCGCCCATGGTGGCCTCATAAGCGGCTATCTCACAGGCGGCATTCTCCACCGTCACGCTGGTCAGCGCCGGACAGTTCTCGAACGCAAAGCGCTCGACGGTGGTCACGTTCTTGGGGAGCGTCACGGAGGCGATCTCCGAATTGCCGTAAAATGCGTGCACGCCGATGGCCTTGATGCCGTTGGGGACGGTGACGCTGGCCGCGCCCTCGCCGTTATAACGGGTCAGCGTGCCGCCGACGATATAGAAATCCTTATTGGTCTGTACCGCCCAGGATGTATCGTCAAAGGCGTTTGAGGCAACGAATACGCCGCTGCCAAGGCCCTCCACCGTTTTCAGCTTGGTCCAGGTGAATGCGCCCCCTCCGATGCTCTTCAAGGTGGAGGGGAGCTTGATGTATTCCAGATCCCAGCACATGCAGAACGCGTCGTTCTGGATGATCTCGACCCCTTCCGGGACCGTCACATGGGTCACTCCGTAGCAGTCGAAAAACGCACGGTACGCGATGAGGGTCACACCCGACGGGATGGTTGACCCGCCCGCTTCCACCAGGCAGTTGCCCAGAGTGATCGGGCCGCCCCGCTGCCCGCTTCGCCAGGGGGTGCCGTCAAACACATGGTTCCCCATGTACGTCAGCGTCCAGGGGCCTTTCACGGTGCTCAGCAGCCCGCAGCCCTTGAAAGCTTCCCGATGTATCTCCCGTACGCCATCCTGGATGGTCACACGCTGCAGCCCGTCGCATTCGGAAAAAGCTTCGGTCCCGATGCTAAACACGCTGCCGGGGATGGTCACGTCGGTCAGACCGTCGCAATACTTGAAAGTATATGACCCTATGGTCGTGACGCTGGCCGGGATGGTCACGCCGGCCAAGCTCTTGCAGCTTCTGAACGCGTTGTTTCCGATGCTGGTCACGCCGTTTTGTATGACCGCCTTCCGGATGGAATCTCTGAGGTCATACCACGGCGCTTTGCCCGATTGATAATCGCTCATCGCCCCCGTGCCGGAGATGGTCAGCGTGCCGTCGTCCGCAAGGGCCCAGGTCACGCTCTCCCCGCAGGACCCGGAGGTGGGAGCGTCAGCGACAGCCTCCGGCTCCGCCGTTGCCTCCGGTTCCTCGACCGGCTCTTCCGTTACGACGGGTTCCTCCGTGACCACCGATTCTTCCGTGACCACCGGCTCTTCCGTGACTTCCGGCTCTTCGGTGACCACCAGTTCTTCGACCGGTTCCTCTGTCACGACCGGCTCTTCCGTCGCCTCCACGGGCGCTTCCTCGGCCAACGCCGGGATGGCCAGGGAGAACACCGCCGCCAGCGCCAGGAGCAGACACAGACCGCGCTTTGCCATGATACATAACCTTCCTTTCTTTGGAAAAATCATATCTTTCTATCGCCATTTTACCTGTCCGCAGGACATCTTGTCAATATGAAAAGCGCCCGCCGCGATAAAACGCGGCGGGCGTCTTGTATCAAGCTTTTACTCCTGGAACATAGGGGTGGATAAATAGCGGTCGCCGGTGTCGGGCAGGAGGGCCACGATGGTTTTGCCCTCGTTCTCCGGCCGCTTGGCCAATTCTATCGCCGCCCACAGCGCCGCGCCGGAGGATATGCCCACCAGCACGCCTTCTGTCCGGCCCATGAGCTTGCCCATGGCAAAGGCGTCCTCGTTCTCCACGGGAACGATCTCGTCGTACACCGCCGTGTTCAGAACGTCCGGGACAAAGCCCGCGCCGATGCCCTGTATCTTGTGGCTGCCGGCCACGCCCTTGCTGAGCACCGGGGAGCTGGCCGGCTCCACCGCCACGACTTTGATCGCGGGGTTCTGCTCCTTCAAATACTCCCCCACGCCGGTCAGGGTGCCGCCGGTACCCACGCCGGCCACGAAAATGTCCACCTGGCCGTCCGTATCTTTCCAAATCTCCGGGCCGGTGGTGGCCTTGTGGGCCGCCGGGTTGGCCGGGTTCACGAACTGACCGGGGATGAAGGCACCCGGCGTCTGGGCGGCAATCTCGTCCGCCTTGGCGATGGCGCCCTTCATGCCCTTAGCCCCCTCGGTCAGCACCAGCTCCGCGCCGTAGGCCTTCAGAAGGTTCCGGCGCTCCACGCTCATGGTCTCCGGCATGGTCAGGATGATGCGGTAGCCCTTGGCGGCGGCCACGGCCGCCAGACCGATGCCCGTGTTGCCGGAGGTTGGCTCCACGATCACCGCGCCGGGTCTCAGCTTGCCGGTGGCCTCCGCGTCCTCTATCATGGCCTTGGCGATACGGTCCTTCACGGACCCGGCCGGGTTGAAGTACTCCAGCTTCGCCACCACGCGGGCCTTCAGACCCAGCTTCTTTTCCAGATTGCCCAGCTCCAGCAGCGGGGTGTTGCCCACCAGGTCCAGAAACGATTTGTTGACAGCCATTTCCCAAATCTCCTTATTTCCTATTGGTTTAATAAGTTTTTGCGATGCTGTTATTATACACCTCTCCCCCGCGCTGTCAAGACTTTTTTGCAAAATAACGGGCGGCAAAAGCCGCCCGCGTGTCAAAGGACTACGCCGTCCTTGAAGATGGAAATTTCCCGTGCGCCGTGCTGCTCGGCCCTGGTTTTTTCGCCGCCGGCCACGGCCAGCACATGATCCAGAAGCCGCTCGCCCACGCTGTCCAAGCTCTCGCCCTGGGCGGCGGTGCCGGCGTTGAAGTCGATCCAGTCCCGCTTCTTGTCGTACAAAGCGGTGTTGGTGGATATCTTCACCGCGGGGGCTGGCGCGCCAAAGGGTGTGCCCCGGCCGGGTTGGCGGTGATGCCGGACAGACCGTCAGACCCGCCGCACTTCATGCCCACCACCAGCTCCGAGGCAGGCAGTTCTTCACGCTGGAACTGCCCCGCGTACGCCGCCAGCTCCGATAAGAGCGCCGAGCCCGCGGCCAGCTCGTCCGGCACGTCCTGACAGGTGAGGAACTTCACCCGCTCGTCGTCCCAGGCGCCAAGCTCCCGCTTGAACTGGTCCATGGTCAGATTCTCGCACCCAAGGCCCAGCACAAGAACGCCGCCGGCGTTGGGGTGGCGGACCAGGGCGGCCAGGAGCTTGCGGGTCTGGGCGTGGTCGTCCCCAGCTGGCTGCACCCGAATGGGTGGGGGAAGGTGTAAAGCCCGTCGATGGAGCCGGTCACCAGGTGCTGGTTTGCCTCCACAAGCTGCTTGGCAACGGCGTTGACGCAGCCCACGGTGGGGACGATCCAAAGCTCGTTGCGCACGGCGGCGCAGCCGTATTTGACCACCGGCTGGTCCTTCCCGATGTGGGTCAGAGCCAGCTTGTGACCCCGGTGCACGTCTTCCGCGGCGGTGAGGCCTGGAAAACCCTCCAGCGCTTCCCCGGCCCGGATGCCCGCCCGCTCCGCGGCGAAGCCCACCAGCGCCGGGGTGATGACGCCGCCGGCGCTGCCTGTGAGGATCATGACGGAGCAGCCGAAGTCGTTGCCCCGGATGCAGTCGCTGCCAAAGGCAAAGGCGCTGGGGTAGATCGTCGCCATAAACAGACCCGTTCCCATGAGCCCCACCAGGACCATGGCCGGCGTGCAGCTGAAAAACAGCATGGCGCTGCCCAGCCAGAACTGGCGGACCCGGAGAAAGCTCCGGTCCACCGTGCGCACGCTGCGCTTAGCAGGCTCCGCCGGCAGCGGCATTTTGCCGTACACCGCCAGCTGCACAAGGCACAGCGCCGCCAGCACCCCTGCCATCAACCGCCAGCCTGTCTCAGGCCAGCGGTTGGACAGAAACACCAGCGCCAGGGGCGACAGCAACGCCCCCACAGCGAAGCAGCCGTGCAGCAGGTTATAGCCCCGGGCGGCCTTGTCCCCCGGCAGGGTGGAGATCATGGTGTTGGCGAAATTGGAGTTGCCCCCGCGGGCCACGCCCGTCATGGCGAAGGCCGCTATCATGAACAGCGGCGAGCCAAGGCCGCTGACGAAAAAGGCGAACAGAACGCAGGTCAGGAGCCGGTTTTGCTGTTATTCTTCCACGGATGAACGCTTCCTTTACCTTATTCAAATCACGAGGGATGTTTTCGTCAGGCAAGAAAGGCGGCGCAGGGAATACTTTGTGTATTTCCAAGCCGCCTGACGCAGCATGGCGGAAACAGACCCGTGATCAAAGATCGAAGTAACGAGCGGCGTTGTAGTAGCAAATGCCCTCTACGATCTTCTTCAAAGCCGCCTCGTCCGCGGGATACTCGCCGTTTTCCACCCACTTGCCGATCAGGTTGCACAGGATACGGCGGAAGTAGTCGTGGCGGGCGTAGCTCAGGAACGACCGGGAGTCGGTGAGCATGCCCACGAAGTTGCCCAGCAGGCCCAGGTTGGCCAGGGACTTCATCTGGTCCTCCATGCCGGTCTTGTTGTCGTTGAACCACCAGGCGGAGCCGTGCTGGATCTTGCCGGGTATCTCGTCGGACTGGAAGCAGCCCAGCATGGTGCCCAGCTGCTCGTTGTCGGCGGGGTTCAGGGAGTACAAAATGGTCTTGGGGCACTTGCCCTCCATGTCCAGGGCCGACAGAAGCCGGGCAATGTCCCCGCCGCAGGTGTTCTGGGCGATCATGTCAAAGCCCGTGTCGGCCCCCAGTTTGGCGTACATGCGCTCGTTCATGTTCCGCAGGCAGGAGTAGTGCAGCTGCATGGCGATACCAAGCCGGTGGTATTCCCGGCCCAGGTGCAGCAGGATATAGGTCTGGTAGCCCTCCGCCTGGGCCACGGTGAGCTCGCCGCCCTCCATGACCTTCTTGAAGGCCATATCCGCCGCCGTCTCGCTCACGGGCCGGAAGGGAATGTAGTCCAGGCCGTGGTCGCTGGCGCGGCAGCCCATCTTCTTGAAGAACTCCAGCCGCTCGGTCAGGGCCGCGCACACGTCGGAGACGTTTTTCAGGGACTTTTTGCCCACGCTGGCGGCCAGCTGGCCGATGTACTCGGCAAAGCCGGGTTTATTGATGTTGATGGCCTTGTCCGGCCGGAAAGAGGGGCAGACCTTAAATTTAATAGTGGGGTCGGCGGCGATCTTGGCGTGCCATTCCAAGGAGTCGATGGGGTCGTCGGTGGTGCCGATGAAGGCCACGTTGGCCTGCTCAATGAGGCCCCGGACGGTCATGTGGGGGTCGTTGCGCAGCTTATCCTCCGTCAGGGCCCATACCTCGTCCACGGTTTCCGGGCGCAGGTAGTCCTGGTAGCCGAAGAACTTATGCAGCTCCAGGTTGCACCAGTGGTACATGGGGTTGCCGATGGCCATTTCCAGGGTCTCGGCGAACTTGGCAAGGCGCTCTTTATTGGGCTTGTGGCCGGTGATATATTCCTCGCTGACGCCGTTGGAGCGCATGAGACGCCACTTGTAGTGGTCGCCGAAGAAGGTGCCGTCCGGGTTCTCGCCCCCCAGCCAGACCTGGGCCAGGTCCTCGAACCGGCGGTTTTCGTATATCTCCTGGGGCGGGATATGGCAGTGGTAGTCCACCAGAGGCAGAGGCTCGGCATAGTCGTGGAACAGGTGCTTTGCCGTGTCGGTCTCCAGAAGGAAATCCTTGTCCATGAATGCTTTCATAACGCTTCTCCTTTTATCGGCCTCACAGGCCGCTCCTGATCTTTTCGATGATCTCGTCGTAGGCCTCCGGCGTCAGATAGGTCTGGCCGGGGTTCATCTGGAACACGCCGCCCCACTCGAACTGGTCCTTATACTTGGGCACCAGGTGGAAGTGCAGGTGACAGCCGCCGTCGCCGTAAGCGCCGTAGTTCACCTTATCCAGGTGGAACGCGGCGTGGATGGCGCGGGCGGCCCGGGCCACGTCGGCAAAAAACGCGTCCCGGTCGGCGTCGCTGATGTCCGTCAGCTCGCTCACGTGGTCCTTGTAGGCCACGATGCAGCGGCCGGGGTGGCTCTGCTCCTTGAACAGGATGAGCGTGCTGACGCTCAGATCGCAGATATAGATGCCAAAGGCGTCCAGCAGCTCGCCCCGCATGCAGTAGCCGCAATTCTGGTCTTTCATGGCGCCGCTCCCGCTTACCGCTGGATACGGCCGGAGCCGTCGCCGCCGGCCAGCTTCTCCACCTCGGACACGGTGACCATATTATAGTCGCCCTCGATGGAGTGCTTCAAAGCCGACGCCGCCACGGCAAATTCCACCGCGCCCTGGGTGGTGTAGCCATTGAGCAGCGCGTAGATCAAGCCGCCGCCGAAGCTGTCGCCCCCGCCCACGCGGTCGATGATGTGCAGGTCGTACTTCTTGCTGAAGGCGTACTCGCCGCTGGCCACGTCGTAGAGCATGGCGCTCCAGCCGTTGTCGAAGGCGGAGTGGCTCTCCCGCAAAGTAATGGCCACCTTCTCGAAATGGAACTTGTCGGCCAGCTGCTTGGCAACGGACTTGTACCCCTCCCGGTTGATCTCGCCGGCAGTGATATCGGTGGCCTCGGCCTCGATGCCGAACACGTCCTTGGCGTCCTCCTCGTTGGAGATGCACATGTCCACGTACTGGCACAGGTCGGTCATGGCCGCACGGGCCTGGTCACGGGTCCACAGCTTGCCCCGGTAGTTCAGGTCGCAGGATATTTTCACGCCCTTGGCCTTGGCGGCCTTGCACGCTTCCCGGCAAATCTCCACCACGTTGGGGCCCAGGGCCGGGGTGATGCCGGTGAAGTGGAACCAGTCCACGTCCTGGAAGATGTCGTCCCAGTCAAAGTCGGCGGTGGTAGCCTCCTGGATGGCGGAGTGGGCCCGGTCGTAGATGCAGACGGAGCCCCGCTGGGAGGCGCCCTTTTCGTTGAAGTAGATGCCCACACGGTCGCCGCCGCGGGTGATCTTGGTGGTGTCCACGCCGTACCGGCGCAGGGAATTGACCGCCGCCTGACCGATGGCGTGGGCGGGCAGCTTGGTCACGTACACGGCGTGCTGGCCGTAGTTGGCCAGGGAAACGGCCACGTTGGCCTCGCCGCCGCCGAAGGTGAATTCCAGGTGGTCCGCCTGGACGAAGCGCTCATAGTTATAGGGCTGGAGCCGGATCATCAGCTCGCCAAACGTCACGATCTTAGCCATTGCTGCGGGCCTCCTTTACGATCTCAATGGATTTTTTGCACAGGTCGGTAATCTCGTCCCACTTGTTGTTGTCGATGAGGTCGGCGGTGACCATGTAGGACCCGCCGCAGGCGGCGATCACAGGGGACTTGAGGTAATCGGCCAGGTTTTTCAGGCTCACGCCGCCGGTGGGCATGACCTTGAACATGGGGAACGGCGCGCTCATGGCCTTGATCTTGGCAAGGCCGCCGGACTGCTCCGCCGGGAAGAACTTCAGCACTTCCAGGCCCAGCTTGTAGGCCGCGTGGTAGTCCGTGGGGGTGGTGCAGCCGGGGAAGATGGTCACGCCCTTGTCCTGGCAGTACTTCACTATCTCCACGTCCAGGCCGGGGGTGACGATGAACTTGGCGCCCGCCGCCAGGGCCTCGTCCACCTGCTTTGTGGTCAGCACCGTGCCCGCGCCCACCAGCATCTCGGGGTACGCCTCCGACATAAGGCGGATGGCCGTGGCCGCGCCGGCAGCCCGGAAGGTCACTTCCGCCACAGGCACGCCCCCCGCGATCAGGGCCTTCGCCAGCGGCGCCGCGTCCCGCTCCGGGTGGTTCAGCTTGATAACAGGCACCACGCCGATCTCGGAGATCTTCTTTTGCAGGTCATTCATGTTCGTATACCTCCCAAATAATATTTCATGGTACTATATTTACATATTTAACAGGCTTTTGCAATCCCACAGGCCGATTTTTGGCAAGGTACACAAAACGGAGGCGCCAATTTCTACTAGTATGCAAGTAGACTGACGAGTGAGATTGCTGTATGCTAATATTCTAAAACACAGGAGGCATACAGGATGACATTATTGGAACGTCTTCCCCAGGAAACGGACCGCATGTACGCCCTGCGCACCATCCGGGAGAATATCATCGACCTGGGCCTGGCCCCTGGCAGCCAGATCAGCGAAAACGAGCTGGCCGCGCAAATGGGACTGTCCCGTACGCCTGTGCGGGAGGCCATTATGGAGCTGGCCCGGGTGAAGATCATCCAGGTCGTGCCCCAAAAGCGGAGCACCGTCGCCATGATCGACTACGACATGGTGGAGCAGGCCCAGTTCATGCGCTACACGCTGGAGTGCGCCGTGGTGGAGCTGGTCTGCCGGATGATCACGCCGGAGGGCGTGCTGCGGCTGGAGGAAAACGTGCACCTGCAGCAGTTTTACATGCAAAACGGCTATTACGAGAACATCCGCGGGCTGGACGACAAGTTCCACGAGACGCTGTTCGAGCTGGCCCAAAAGATGCAGATCTATACGCTGATGCAAAACCTGCTCATACACTTCGACCGGGTGCGCCGGATGTCGCTGGACAGCGTGAAGGACCTGAAGATCGTTCAGGACCACGCGCTGATACTGGACGCCATCAAGCGCGGCGACGCGGCCGGGGCGCGCACGATCATGCAGACCCACCTGACCCGGTACCGGTTCGACGAGAGCGCGATACGGGAGAAGTATCCGCAGTATTTTGAAAAGTGACGCCAGGGGCGCGGACGTCTCTGCACAGGGCGTTCGCGTTCCATCCGGCGGAAAGGAGAAGCACTTGGACTATCCCGAGAAAAAGCAGCGCTGGGTGGTCTTCCACTTCATGGGCCAGGGCGACGAGACGCGCCATATCGTCATGAAAAACGAGCAGGCGGTCATCTCCCCCTCCTGGTCCATCCACGCCGGGGCCGGCACCGCCAGCTATACCTTCATCTGGGCCATGGGCGGCGAGAACCAGGC
>CANQKA010000011.1 GCA_947624395.1 uncultured Oscillospiraceae bacterium | reverse complement strand
GGCTTGGCCAGGTGGGCGTTCATGCCCGCCTCCAGCGCCCTGGCCCGGTCCTCCCCAAAGGCGTTGGCGGTCATGGCGACGATGGGAACGCCGGCCCGGCCCGGGTCCGGCATGGCCCGGATAGCCCGGGTGGCCTCGTAGCCGTCCATGATGGGCATCTGGATGTCCATGAGGACCAGGTCGTAGTACCCCGGCTGGGCAGCGGCGACCATGTCCACGGCCTGGCGGCCGTTCTCGGCACATTCCATGGCGAACCCGGCCTCGGTGAGAAGCTCCACAGCGATCTCCCGGTTGAGCTCGTTGTCCTCGGTCAGCAATATGCGCTTGCCCGCGAAGCTGTTTTCCTGTTGGCGCGGCTCGTCCGGCGCGGGCGCTTTGTCCGCGGTCAGGCCCAGACTGCGCTCCAGCGTCTCGTGCAGGTCCGAGGCGAAAAGGGGCTTGCTGATGAAGCCGGTGACGCCGGCCTGCCGGGCCTCGCGCTCGATGTCCGACCAGTCGTAGGCGGACATGAGGATGATGGGGGATTCGTCCCCTACGAGAGAGCGTATCCGGCGCACCGTCTCCACGCCGCTCATCTCCGGCATGGACCAGTCCACGATGTACACCTCAAAGGGGTCGGCCATTTCCTCCGCCTCCGTGGTGCGCGCCACGGCCTCCCGGCCGGAGGTGGCCCACTGGGCCCGCATGCCTATCTCCCGCAGCATCTTGGACACGCTCTGGCAGCAGACCATGTCGTCGTCCACCACAAGGGCCCGGAAGCCCTTCAGCTCCGCGATGGGGGGCATGTCCCGGTGCTGGGCGGCAAAGCGCAGCTCCAGCTCCACGGTGAACACGGTGCCCTTGCCTTGCTCGCTCTGGACCCGGATGGTCCCGCCCATCATGTCCACGATGTTCTTGGTGATGGCCATACCCAGACCGGTGCCCTGGATACCGCTGACGGTGGAGGTCTGCTCCCTGGCGAAGGGCTCGAACACGCTCTTGGCAAACTCCTGGCTCATGCCGATGCCGCTGTCGCTCACCCGGAACTCATACAGCCCCCGCTCCGGTGACCGGGACGGCTTTTGGGTGACCAGGATGGATACCCTGCCGCCGACGGGGGTGAACTTGACGGCGTTGGAGCTGAGGTTCAGCAGGATCTGGTCGAGCCGCAGCTTGTCGCAGTACACTTTTTCGTCCGTCACGTCCACCGTGTCGATGAACAGGTCCATGTTCTTGGCGTGGATATCGGCCTGGATGATATTGCGCAGCTCCTGCAATATCTCCATCAGGCTCTCGGGCCGCTCGTTGATGGTCACCTTGCCCGACTCGATGCGGCTCATGTCCAGAACGTCGTTGATAAGGCTGAGAAGATGGTTGGACGCCTGGGCGATCTTGGCAAGGTAGTCCTGGGTCCGCGCCCGGTCGTCCAGGTGGGCGGCGGCCAGGGCCGTATAGCCTATGACGGCGTTCATGGGCGTGCGGATATCGTGGGACATGTTATTGAGGAAGGTGGTCTTGGCCCGGTTGGCGGCGTCCGCCGCCTGCAGCGCCAGGGACAGCTCTTCGGTCTTGGCCTCCAGCTCCGCCGTGGCCTGGGCGATCTTCTGCTGCAGGTGCCGCTGGTTTTTGGTCCGGGCCGTCAGCATCGCCAGGGCGAACAGGAACAGCAGCAAAAACGTCACGCCCACCAGCACGTACGCCGGGTGCCGGTATAGGACGGCCACAAGGCTCACCCCGTCGTCCTCGCCGGCGTCGATCTGGCCGGCGATGATGGCGTCTATCTCCGCCGCGGGCAATTGGCTGGACACCTTGTCCAGGATGGACAGAAGATACCGTCCCCCCTGCACGCCGGTCCCCACGGCGTAGGATAGGGACGTTTCCCCGAAGACGGTGGAGACCAGCCGGTTGCGCACGTCCTGCTGCACAAACCGCTCGGCGGCATAGGAGTAGAGGAACGTGGCGTCCGCCTCGCCGTCCAGCACGGCCTGGACGCACTGGCTGGCGTCGGCGCACCAGACCCGCTCCGCGTCCGGATAGCGCAGGGCCAGGTAGTTGTTGATGCCCTCGGCCTGCTCCATCATGGCCATCCGCTTGACCGGCCCTGTGAAGTCCGCCAGGGTCAGGCGGGACAGGTTGGTCTGGAAGTAGGGCACGGTGATCTTGTACCCCTCCTGCTCCGCCAGGTAATAGTCGCCGATGAAGTCCAGCACCACGTCCGGCGCATCCTGGGCGCGCATCTTATAGTACTCGTCCCGGCTGGACACCGGCATGTATTCGTAGTTCAGGCCCAGCCGTCCGGCCAGCAGTTCAAACACCGCGGGCAGGATGCCTTTGGCCTCGCCGTCCTCAAAGTAGCAGTACGGGGCCCGGTCCGGGTTGAAAAGCACCCGCAGCTTTTCGCCCGAGGCCCGCTGCTGGGCAAGATAGGCCCGCTCCCCGGCGTTCAGGACGACGGAACCGCCCTGGTCGGCGGAATAATATGTGTCGTGCAGGGTGTTGCGCCAGTTGGGGTCGTGCATATCCAGCTCGTCGATGGCCTCGTTGATACGCGCCATCAGGTCCGGCCGGTCCTTCCGACAGCAGATATAAAAGGGGCTGGCGTCAAAGGAGTCGATCAGCCACTCGTCCTCCAGCGCCCGCAGACTGCCGGTGACCGCGGCGTCCACAGAGCCCTCCTGCAGCGCGGCCAACAGCTCGTCCTGTCCGGCGAAATAGACCGGCTCATAGGAAAACCCACGTTCGGCGGCGTACCGCGCAAAGTTGTCGTTTTTGGAGTTGCCCTCCAGCATGCCCACGGTCATGCCGTCGTAGGTGTCGTAGTCCCCCGCCAGGATCGTCTCGCTGTCCGCCTTCACGGTCAGGATGGTGGAGTTATAGCCGATGTTCTGCTCGGAGAAGAGAAATTCCTTCTCCCGGTCCGGGGTCTTCGACACGGACGTGACGATATCCACGTGCCCGTCCCGCAGCATGTCCAGGCATTGGGCGTAGGACTGGTCATAGCCCACATATTCATAGGTCCACCCGGCGTGGATGGCCAAGCGCTGCAAAAACTCGTAGCCATAGCCGCTCCGGCGGCCGTCCGCGCCCACGATGTGATAGCCCGGGAAGGCGAAAAAGCCCACTCGCAGCACCTCCGGCTCCTCTTCCGCGGCATACCCGGCCGCGCCCAGGCCCGCCACACACGCCGCGGTCAGCGCCAGACACAGCGCCAGGGCCAATATCCTCTTAGTCCAAGCGTTCATATATTCCCTCCATAGCAAGGGCATAGTATTGTTTCAATATAACACGAACGTGCTATATTGCGGCATGTTTTGCGGTTCCGGCGCAAGCCGGGAGCAAAACTGCCTGAAATTATATATAATGGCCGTTTTGCGGCCATTGTAACACATGACCGGGCGGGTTTGCAACCGTCGGCGCGCCGGGGACTGCTCCCGCGGCGCGCCGGACCCGTATTATGTTGGTAGTGTCAGAATTCGATGGTCTCCGTGGCCCGGACGGGCTGACCGTTTTCGTCCCAGCCGGTGCAGACCGTGACGGTAACGGAGGCAATCTGCTCCGGGTCGATGAGCACAGCCCGCCTCCTGTGTTTTTTCCTGTCTTAACACAGGAAACGCAGCTTGTAAAACTCTCTGCCCCGTGGTATACTAAAAGCGCCACACAAATCGAATAATGCTGTTCCACAGTGGGTATGTTTTTACCTTGGTAAAAACGTATCTCCCACTTTGTACCCCTGTGGGCAGCAAAGAGATTTGTGTGGCAGCAAATGGAGACGCGTTTTTCGTGCGCGGCTCCGGCTGCGCACTTTTTATTTTTAAGGGAGGAAAGAAATGGAAACTGTCAGGAAGAAAACGCCCTTTGGCATCATCGCCGGGGTGCTTTTCATCGTTGCAATCGCGTACTATGTGTGGAACTATATGCAGTGGTCGTCGTGGCCGCTCACAATCATAGGATTGCTCAATTTGGGAACTTTGATCTGCATAGCCGCCGGCCTTTTCCGGAGCCAGACAAAGGCGGGGAAAATACTCGTTCTGGTAGGAAGTATCGTCAGGGCGGTCTACCCCTTCTTCAACGTCCAAGCTGGCTATTATATGATTGCCTGTTTTGGGTTTCTTCTCTTGGCTGTGGCGGCCATTCTCGCCATGTCGAACGGCGGGCTGCAGCTGCTGGGCAAGACCTGGTTTATACCCGGACTGGTCATGGCCGCCTATGCTGTCTTGTTTTGCATCCGAATCCCCGAGTTTTGGAACCATATATCACCGGTAGATTTGATAGGGCAGATGATGCCGCCGTGCCTCATCGCGGCCGGGACCGTTCTCGGCGGCCTCGCCCTGGCAAAGCCGGAGAAAACGGTCACACAGCCGATCCCGGCCGCAAAGAGGATGGAATCTTTACAGGCAGTGGAGGAACTGAAAAAATACAAAGAGCTTTTGGACTCCGGCGTTATATCCCAGGACGAATTCGACGCAAAGAAAAACCAACTTTTAGGACTGTGAGGTACATACAGTGGACTATATACTGATCTATTCTCTGACCACGCTCGCAGTTGCTGCAGGGCTTGCCCTCATCCCCGCCAACATCGCCCGGAACAAGGGCTACAGCTTTGGCCTCTGGTGGCTTTACGGTTGGCTGCTGTTCATCGTCGCCATCATCCACGTCGCCTTGATCCCCGACAAAAACGCATCCGCCGCAGGTCCCGCCGCGCCGCAGGTCAGTTCGGCGGATGAATTGAAGGGATACAAAGAACTGCTGGACATGGGCGCGATCACCCAGGAGGAATTTGACACAAAGAAAAAGCAACTTCTTGAGCGGTAAGAAATGGCCGGGGAACGTCTGTTCCCCGGCCTTCTCAATATGGTATGTGTTTATTCCTGTCCGTCCTGGGGCGTGTAGCGGCCGGACTTTTGATGCTCACGGACGCACTGGGTCAGCAGGTACTCGATCTGGCCGTTGACGGAGCGAAAATCGTCCTCCGCCCAGGCGGCAAGCTGGTCGTAGAGCTTACCGGATATGCGCAGCAGGAGCTGTTTTTTCTCGTTGTTGGCGGCCACGGCTCAGTAGAGGCTCCCGGAGTTGACGATGGGCTGGGCGTCCTTGTTGCCGCACAGGACCACCAGCAGATTGGACACCATCGCCGCCTTGCGCTCCTCGTCCAGGTCCACCATGCCGCCCTTGTTCAGCCGGTCCAGAGCCATCTCCACCATGCCCACGGCCCCGTCCACGATCATTTTGCGGGCGTCGATGATGGCGCTGGCCTGCTGCCGCTGGAGCATGACGGCGGCGATCTCCGGCGCGTAGGCCAGGTACGTTATCCGGGCCTCCAAGATCTCCAGGCCGGCCATGTCCACCTTTTCCTGTATCTCCTTGCGTATCCGCTCGGCAACGACCTCGCTGGACCCGCGCAGGCTGCCCTCGTCCGCGACGCCGTCGCCGGTGGTGTCCACGTTGGGGGACACGTCGTAGGGGTACAGCCGCACCACGTTGCGCAGGGCGCTGTCCGTCTGGATGGAGAGAAACTCCACGTAGTTGTCCACGTTGAACACGGCCTTGGCGGTGTTCACGATGCGCCAGATGACCACGATGCCGATCTCCACGGGATTGCCCAGGCAGTCGTTGATCTTCTGCTTGTTGTTGTCCAGGGTCATGACCTTCATGCTCAGCTTCTTGCTGGCCATGGCCATGGCCATGCTCTCGTCGCCCAGATTGATGCTGACGCCGCCCTCGCCGGCGAGCTTGCGCCGGCCGGCGGAGCTGGTGCTGCCGGTGCTGGGCTTGGTGCCCGCGGCGGGATTCACGGCCGAGCAGAAGGGGTTGACCCAGTAAAAGCCCTCGCCTTTCAGGGTGCCGATGTACTTGCCGAAAAGCGTCAGCACCAGCGCCTCCTGGGGCTTCAGGACCCGCAGGCCGCACAGCAGTATCCAGCCCAGCGCCAGCCAGACCGCGCAGACGACTACCAGCGCCACGAGCTCATGCAACGCGCCCGCGATGATGCCCGCGATGGCCGCCGCGTACAGCGCCAGCACCAGCAGCAACATCAGCATGCCGTGCTTTTTTTTCGTCAAAAGTACTTCTTCCGTATATTTCTTTTCCATGCTCAGTGCCTCCCTTGTTATATGATATCAAAATGATATCATATAGATAATGCGTTGTCAAGAAAAAAATAAAGCCTCCCCTGTGTAAGGGGAGGTGCCGAGCGACAGCGAGGCGGAGGGGTTGTTACCAGACTGAAAGCATGGTAACAATCCCCCAGTCAGCGCCAAAGGCGCTGACAGCCCCCTTTACACAAGGGGGCCGTCCATAAGGAAATATTCGATTTTAAACGTTGGGCTTGATGCCGTAGGAGTTGAGCTGGTCCTGGAGAGCCTCGATCTTGCGACGCTGGACCAGGTTGCGGTTGCGGATGGTCAGCTCGCTGGTGAGCCACAGCAGCAGGAAAAGCCCCAGGCATATGGCCGTGAAGGGGTTGCGGTGGTCCACCGTGCCGCCTTTCAAAAAGGCGTTGACCTGCAGCACGATCTTGGACACCACGTAAGGGACGGCGTAGCACGCCGCGTTCAGCAGGCACATGAGCTTGGGGATAATAAGCGTCTGCCGACGGTCGGCAAACTTCTTGAACATGGGTATCATGCAGAACACGATGGACACGATGCACTCGGCGATCAGCGCGTATGTAAGGTACGGCGCCGGCTTACGGGTGATGTCGAACATGGAGTAGAGGGTGATGGAGGCGCTGCTGTAATCGGCGGTCACCAGGATGGACGGCAGGAACCAGAAGGCGACCAGCGCGGCGCTGGCGGCCATCGCCACCAGGCAGAACAGCACCGTGAACACCCTTGCGGCGGTGGGCCGGTTCTTTTTCTTCACAGGGGCAGGCTCGCCCTGCACAGGGGGCGCTATCACCACGGTGGGGACCCGTGCGCCGGGGACAGGTGTGCCGCAGGTGGGGCAGACCCGCGCCTGTGGGTTCAGTTCATGCTTGCAATTGGGACAAACCATCTGTCAAACCTCCTATTTTTATGGAAAAGTGGGGAACGTCAGAAAAGATTCCCCAGACCGCCAAGACCGCCGGTGAGCCGGCTCATGGACTGAGCGGAGGCCTCCTCCGCCTGACGCAGGGCCTCGTTGACCGCGGCGACCACCATGTCCTGGAGCATCTCCACGTCCTCCGGGTCCACGGCTTCCGGGTCAATGACGATCTCCGTCACCTCCCGCTTGCCGGACACGGTGGCCTTCACCACCCCGCCGCCGGCAGAGGCCGTATAGGTCTGCTGCTCCAAGTCCTCCTGCATCTGCATCAGGTCCCGCTGCATCTTCTGCGCCTGCTTCATCATGGCGGCCTGATTCATGCCGCCGAAACCGCCGCCGCGGTAAGAGCCACCTCTGCCCATAGTACTACTCTCCTATATCAATGGATTTTTATTCAAACTTGATATTGCCGAACCGGCTCAGGGCGTCCAGCTTGCCCATGTCCGGCTTTGGCGCGGTCCCCACGGGCTTGTCGGTGAAGACCACTTGCCCGTCCTTGCCGGTCACGGCCATCAGCTCCTGCCGGAAAAGGCCCTGGTTGGCCGGGGTGTCCAGCATCATCTTGGCGATGGGCGTGGCGAAAGAGACGGTCAGGGTGTCCCCATCGTAAGCGCCGGACACCTGGGTGGGGGTCATCAAAATCGCGTAGGCCCCCATGTCCATCTTCCCGTTCAGGGCCCGGACCACCGCGTCAAACACCCCGCCGCTTTCCGGCGCGGGCGTTGGCGTTGGCGCAGGGGCCGGTTCCGGTTCAGGCTCCGGTTCGGGTTCGGGCGCGGGTCCCGGTTCAGGCGGGGGCGCGTCGTCGTCCGTGTACCAGGGCACGTCAGGCTCCGGTTCCGGTATCGGTTCAGGTTCAGGCTCAGGCGCCGGTTTGGCCACCGGAAGAGCCACGCCGTTTTGCAGCGCCGCTTCCAGCCGGGACACACGGTTTTTCAGGCCCGCCAGCGTGTCCCCCGTCTCGGGTACGCACAGGCTCACCAGACACATCTCCGCCGCACGGCGGGGGTCCGTGCCGCCCAGGTCCGCGGATCGAATGGCGTTCATGCCGTCCATGAGCTGCGACCCGGTGCGCATAGCAGCGAACCGGCGCAGGACCTCCGGCTCATAGACGCCGGACAAAAGCGCCTCGCCGCCCCTGGGGGCCACCTGCAACAGCAGCACGTCCCGCATGAGCCCGCCCAGTTCGTCCAGTATGCCGGCCGGCTCCTTGCCGTCCTGCCAGAGCTTGGCGAACAGCGTCAGGGCCTTTTCCGTATTGCCCGCGCATATGGCGTCCAGCAATTCCACCGTCCGGCGGCTGCCCGCCAGACCCAGGGCGGAGAGGACTTCTGTAGTGCCGATATGCTCGCTGGCGGCGCACTGATCCAAAAGGCTCAGCGCGTCCCGCATGCCCCCGTCCGCCATCCGGGCCAGAAGCTCGGCCGCGTCCGGGTCCAGGGTCATGTGCTCCCGGGCCGCCACGTGGGATAACTGCGCCGCGATGGCCTGGGGCTCGATGCGGGTGAAGCTGTGCCGCTGGCAGCGGGAGACGATGGTGGGCAATACTTTCTGGGGCTCCGTGGTGCACAAAATGAACATTACGTGCTCCGGCGGTTCTTCCAGAATTTTCAAAAGGGCGTTGAACGCCATGGATGACAGAGAGTGGGCCTCGTCGATGATGTACACGCGCTTTTTCACCGTGGCGGGGGAAAATATGGCCTCGTCCCGCAAAGCGCGCACATCGTCCACGCCGTTGTGAGAGGCGGCGTCCAGCTCCACCACGTCCAGCACGCTCTCGTCCAAAATGCCCCGGCAGGGGTCGCACGCGTTGCAGGGGTTGCCGTTCACCGGGTGCTCGCAGTTCACGGCGCGAGCCAGAATGCGGGCGCAGGTGGTCTTGCCGGTGCCGCGAGTGCCGCTGAAAAGATAGGCATGGGAGAGCCTGCCCGTCTCCACCTGGCGCTTCAGGGTGGAGGTGATATGTTCCTGGCCGACCACATCGTCAAACGTCATCGGCCGGTATTTGCGATACAGTGCCTGGTACATACGACCTCGGCTTTCAAACGAAATAAGAGTTGTACACCTGCCTTTGTACACCTGACCCATCCGTTACCGCGGCAGTTGGCTCAGACCCAGCGACCTCGCGGCACACGCATGTTTCCGCTTAATGCTGCTCGGTTCCCCGCCTGACATGGTTCACGGGCATCCGTTGCGCAAGACCAGGCCTTCAACGCTACTTACCGCGGGCAGACGATACGTCAAATGTCCGGGGGCAGGAGTTCGTCCCCGCTATAGCGGATTGCGGGTACAGGGCACCGCTGGCTCCCCGACTAGTACAACTCCGGTGTTATTATACGCCACAGGCGTGTATTTCGCAAGTGGGACTTTGTGCCGCATGAGAAAGACCGCCAAGCCAAAGGCTTGGCGGTCCCGGAAATGCGGGTCGGGATCAGTCCTCGACGTAAGCGTAGTTCCAAACGATGTCGCCGGTCACCAGGACCTGCAGGCCCTTGATGTTGGGCTTGACCATCGTCGGGTTGGTGTAGTAGTACAGAGGAGCCACAGCGCCGGTGGCCATCAGGATGTTCTCAGCCTCGGCAGCCATGTCGGCACGGGCCTCCATGTCGGACTCGGCCTTGATCTCGCTGACCAGCGCGTCATAGGCGTCGGCCCAGGTCTGGTCGCCGTTCTCGCCGTAGACAGCGTCCAGGCCGGCGGTAGCGGTGGCCTCGGTGTTACGGGTGTAATCGCCGATGTCCTGGCCAAGACGAGGATAGTTGTTGCCGGAAGCGCTGATGAAGATCTCCAGGAAGTTGACCACGTCGTCAAAGTCGGCGACCCAGCCCATACGAGCGGCCTCAGCGTCACCCTTGCCCAGCTTGTCCTGCAGGGTGGCCCAAGCCTCCTGGTTGATGGTGGCGGTCACGCCGATGTTCTCCCAGACGGCCTGAACATACTGGATGATGGCGGCGTTAGCGCCGGAGTTGTTGAAGGAGAACTCGACGTTGGGCACGTCGGTGAACTTGATGTCGCCGGTCTCCAGGCTGCCGGTGTAGTTATAGCCCAGGTCCATGAGGATCTGGATGCCCTCCACCTGGTCCTCGGTGTAAGCGGGATACTCCTCGGAGTAGGTGTTGGTGCCGGTGTACCACTGGTTGTAGCGCTCGCCCTCGCCGCGGACAACGCCCTCGGCGCCGTCGCCCAGGCCGTCAGGGAAGAAGCCGGTAGCGGGCAGCTGGCCGCCCATGGTCACGTAGTCCACCAGCTCCTGCCGGTTGGGCATCAGGCCCAGCGCGTAACGGGCCTGCGCGTTCTCAGCAGCGGTGAAGGTCTTGCCCTCGGGGGACATATCCTTGTGGACGTTGAACAGGATGTAGTAGGTACCGATCTGCGGGAACACGATGCGCTCGCCGGGATAGGTGGCGTCGATACGCTCGAACTCGGTGGGGTCGATGGACTGGATGACGGAGACCGTGTCGGACTCATAGGCGGACAGGATGGCCACGTTGTCCTCGGACAGGTAGGCGTCGATGCCGCCCAGCTTCACGTTCTCAGCATTCCAGTAGTTGGGGTTCTTCTCAAAGGAAGCCACGTCGTCCACGGCGTACTTGGTCATGCGGAAGGGGCCCATGCCAACATAGGTCTCGGGGTTGGTGGCCCAGGCGCCATCGTTATCGGCGAGATCGACCTTCACGGGATAGAAGGTGGTGAACGCGGTCAGCTCCAGGAAGTAGGCGCAGGGGCCGGCCAGGGTGACGGTCACGGTGCGGGCCTCGTCGTCGGCGACCACGGCCAGAGTGCCGTCGTCATTCTTGGCGATAACGTCGAACAGGTAGCCGTAGTCGGCGCCCAGGTCGGGGCTGGCAGCGCGGTTCCAGCTGTTGACCACATCGCTGGCCACAAAGTCGGAATCGTCGGACCACTTCAGGCCCTCGCGGAGCTGGAAGGTGTAGGTCAGGCCGTCATCGGAGACTTCCCAGCTCTCAGCCAGCTCGGGCTGTACGCCTTCCTCGGTCTTGATGGTCAGGCCGCAGAAGGCCAGACGGATCAGGTTGGAACCGGTGGACGCGGAGTTCAGGGCCGGGTCCATGGTCTCAGGCGTGCCGCCGCCGTACATGACGCTGACAACGGGCTCAGCCCCGTCGGCCAGAGCAAAGGAGCCCAGGCTCAGCACCATGGCAAACGCCAGCACCAGTGCAAGCAGTTTCTTCATTGTGTTTTCTTCCTCCTAGTAAAAATATGTATTGCAGCGCGTGAGCGCGATACAATCAAAGGTTATGGCAGGCCGCCATATGGCCGGGGGCGACCTCCGCCAGCTGAGGGCAGCTCTCGGCGCACTTGTCCGTAGCCCGGGAGCAGCGGGTGCGGAAGGGGCAGCCGCTGGGCATATGCAGGGGGCTGGGCACGTCGCCCTCCAGCACGATGCGCTGGCTGGCGCGGGCGCGCTCCGGGTCGGGCACGGGCACCGCGGACAGCAGCGAGATGGTGTAGGGGTGCACCGCGTGGTGGTACAGCTCGTTGGCCTCGGCGATCTCCACGATGTGGCCCAGGTACATCACCGCGATACGGTTGGAGATGTGCTTGACCACGCTCAGGTCGTGGGCGATGAACAGATAGGACAGGCCAAACTGGCGCTGCAGGTCCTCGAACATGTTGATGACCTGGGCCTGGATGGACACGTCCAGGGCGGAGACAGGCTCGTCACAGACGATGAACTCGGGCCGGGAGGCCAGAGCCCGGGCAATGCCGATGCGCTGGCGCTGGCCGCCGGAGAACTCATGGGCGTAGCGGGTCATCTGCTCGCTGGAAATGCCCACCGTCCCCAGCAGCTCCAGTATCCGCTCGGAGCGCTCTTTCTTGGACTTATAGAGCTTGTTCACATCCAGAGGCTCTCCCACGATATCGGCCACGGTCAGCCGTGGGTTCAGGGAAGAATAGGGGTCCTGGAAAACGATCTGGGCCCGGCGGCGGTATTCCTTTATCGTATCCGGACCCACCAGCTTGCCGTCAAAAATCACCTGGCCCGCCGTGGGCTTATAAAGGTGCAGGATGGTGCGGCCCACGGTGGATTTGCCGCAGCCGGACTCCCCCACCAGACCCAGGGTCTCCCCCCGGCCGATGGTGAAGCTCACGTCGTCCACGGCCTTCAGAGGCGTGGTGCGGAGAAAGCCGGTGTTGATGGGAAAATATTCCTTGAGGTTTTTGACCTCCAAAAGGTTCTCGCTCACTGCGCACTCCCTCCTTCGGCGGTCACGTCCATGTTTCCTTCCAGGTCGATGGCGGTGATCTGGCCTTCCTCGTCCGTCCGGATCACACCGCGCTCAGAGCCCTCCTTCACATTCATCCAGCAGGCGCTCAGGTGGTCGCGGCCGACCCGCACCTCCTTTGCCCTGCCCGTGAGGCAGACCTTCATCGCGTTGTCGCACCGGGGCGCAAAGGGGCAGCCGGCCGGCATATTCAAAAGGTCGATGGGCGTACCGGTGATGGGCACCAGCCGCTCCCGCTCGTCATCGTCGATGGAGGGGATGGAGCGCATCAGGCCCTTGGTGTACTCGTGGGCCGGGTGGTAGAATATCGCGTCCGCCGTGCCTCGCTCGCAGACGCTGCCGGCGTACATGACGATGACCTCGTCGCACAGGCTGGCGATGACGCCCAGGTCGTGGGTTATCATGATGATCGCCATGCCCAGCTTTTTCTGCAGGTCCTGCATCAGCTCCAATATCTGGGCCTGAATGGTCACGTCCAGGGCGGTGGTGGGCTCGTCGGCGATCAGAATGTCCGGCTCGCAGGCCAGGGCCATGGCGATCATGACCCGCTGGCGCATGCCGCCCGACAGCTCATAGGGATACTGGCGCAGACGCTTTTCCGGCTCGTTGATGCCCACCAGCTCCAGCATCTCCACGGCCCGCTGCTTCGCCTGCTCCTTGTTCCGGTCGGTGTGCAGCAATATGGCCTCCGTCAACTGGTTGCCGATGGTGTAGACGGGGTTGAGGCTGGTCATGGGGTCCTGGAAGATGATGGATATCTTGTTGCCCCGGATGGTGCGCATGACGCTCTCCCCCGCGTCCACCAGCTCCTGGCCGTTGAACTTGATGCTGCCGCTGACGATGCGGCCGGGGTGGGTCAATATCTGCAAAACGGAGTAGGCGGTGACGCTCTTGCCGGAGCCGGATTCGCCCACGATGCCCAGCACCTTGCCGCTGTCCAGGTTGAAGGAGACGCCGTTGACCGCCTTCACCTCGCCGGCCGGCGTGAAAAAGGAGGTATGCAGGTCTCTTACTTCCAGCATTGCCATAGCAGCGCCCCCCTTTCAGGACCGGAGCTTGGGGTCAAACGCGTCGCGCAGACCGTTGCCAAGCAGATTGAAAGACAGCACGATCAGGAAGATCGTCAGCGCCGGGAACAGCAGCATGTAGGGATAGGACACCAGGCCGCTTCTGGCGTCGGACGCCAGAGAGCCCAGGGAGGGCATCGGGATGGAAACGCCCATGCCCACAAAGGACAAAAACGACTCGGTGAAGATGGCGCTGGGGATCTGCATAGCCGCCGTGATGATGATGACGGAGATGCAGTTGGGGATCATATGCTTGAGGATGATGTGCATGGCGGAGGCGCCGGCCGCTTTGGAGGCCAGCACGTACTCCTGCTCCTTGATGGAGAGGATCTGGCCGCGCACCTGGCGGGCCATGCCCACCCAGTAGAGCAGACCGAACACGATGAAGATGGAGATCATGCCCGCCCCCAGGCGGACGATCAGGTCGCTCTTCGAGGTGCTGATCACGTCCTTGATGGCCACGGACAGCAGTATCACGATGAGCACGTCCGGCAAAGAGTAGATGATATCCACGATGCGCATCATGATCAGGTCCACTTTTCCGCCGAAATAGCCGGACACGGCGCCGTACAGGATGCCGATGAACACCACGATAAGCGCGGAGATGAAGCCCACCATCAGGGAGATGCGGGTGCCGTAGATGACGCGAATGGCATAGTCCCGGCCCAGGTTATCCGTGCCCATGATGTGGGGGAACACCTTCTGGCCGGCGGCGATGCGGGCCTGCTCCTTGGCGGAGTACTCAAAGGGGCTCAGGTATTTGGCCGTCACGTCCTGCTGGGTGTACGTATAGGGGTAGACCATGGGGACGATGATGGCCACAAGGGTGATGACCACCAATATCACCAGACACACCATCGCCATCCGGTTGTGGACCAGCCGGCGCATGGCGTCCCGCATGAAGGAGACGGACTCCCGCTGGGTGACGATCTGAGCCTTTTCCTCGTCGCTGGCCCGCTGGAACAGATTGGGGTCGATCTGAAAGCTGAGCGGATTTTTCTTGACCGTTTTTTCCATATGAAGCACCTCAGGACAGATCGATCCGGGGATCGAGCAGCTTATAGACGATGTCGGCGATGAAGTTCATCGTCACGATGAGCACCGCCAGGAAGATGGTCACGCCCATGATCATCATGTAGTCCGTGCGCAGCATGCTGTTGACGAACAGACGGCCCAGCCCCGGCACGGAGAAGATGTTCTCCACCACCATGGAGCCGGTCAGGATGCTGGCGATCATGGGTCCGGCGTAGGTCACCACGGGGCCCAGGGCGTTTTTCAGCGCGTGCTTGAAGATGACCTTGCCGTTTCGGACGCCCTTGGCCCGGGCGGTGCGTATGTAATCCTGACCCAGCACATCCAGCATACTGGAGCGCTCCAAACGGGTGATATAGGCCATGGGGTACAGGCTCAAAGACAGCGTGGGCAGGATCATACCCCCCGACTGGTTCGCCATGGTGGGCAGCCAGCCCAGCTTCAGCGCAAAGATGATCAGCAGCAGCGTGGCGATGACAAAGGAGGGCATGGACACCAGAGCCGTGGTGACCACCTGCACGATCTTGTCGATCAGCTTGCCACGGTTGAGGGCCGCGACAGCGCCCAGCACCACGCCCAGCACAATGGCCAGCGCCGCGGCGCCCAGACCCAGCTTGGCCGAGTAGGAGAAGCCGTCCTTGATCAGGTCGATGACCGTAGAGCCCACCCACTTGGTGGACAGGCCAAAGTCACCCCGGAGGATGTTCTTCAAATAGTTGACGAACTGCACAGGTACGGGCTTATCAAAGCCGTACTTGGCCTCCAGCGCGGCGATAACGGCGTCGGACTTCGCCTTTTCTGAGCTGAACGGGCTTGCGGGGATCGCATGCATCACGAAAAACGTGATGGCGATCACCAGAAAGATCGTCAGCAGCGCCATCAGAAACCGCTTGAGAATATACATCAGCGTCTTTGTGTTCACGCACGCCGCCTCCTTTCATAAAGCTTTATCATGTGTCGTTTGCGGAGCAAACGACACGTAAGGGCCGGCCCTTACGCCGCCGCGCCTTACCGGCTCGGCGGCTGATTTTTGATTTACTGATTTATCATAATAAAGTAGATTCAATAAAATTGCAACCTCCAACGACCGGAAAGGGCGGATTTCTCCGTTTTCACTGTCACAGGACCGCAGTTTTGGGCGCGAATTGTGAAAATTGTCCTGTCTGCTCCGCACTGCCAAACAGGCGGATTTTTGCCGGACGGGCTTGACTTTGCACGAAAAGATGCTACAATATGGCTGACAATCACATAGCCTTATCAAGAGTGGCGGAGGGACCGGCCCTGTGAAGCCCGGCAACCTGCGGCAAGCGCAAGGTGCCAAATCCGGCGGTGAAGAATCGAAAGATAAGGAACATGCTCTGTTCTGTGCCCGCCGGTCCCGGCGAGCTTTTTTGTTGGCTTTGCGACATATTTCTGCATATTTCTACAAAGGAGAACATATATGGGACACTATCTTTTCACCTCCGAATCCGTCACGGAGGGCCATCCCGACAAGGTCTGCGATCAAATCGCGGACGCCATTCTGGACGACATTCTCTCCAAAGACTCCCAGGGCCACGTGGCCTGCGAGTGCGTGGCCACCACGGGCATGCTGTTTGTCATGGGCGAGATATCCACCAGCTGCTATGTGGACATCCCGCAGGTGGCCCGGAACGTGCTGCGGGAAATAGGCTATGACCGGGCCAAGTACGGCATGGACTGCGACACCTGCGCCGTGCTCACCTCCATCGACGAGCAGAGCCCGGACATCGCCCTGGGCGTCAACGCCAGCCTGGAACAGAAATCCGGCGGCGAGGCCGCGGAGCTGGAAAACGGCGCCGGAGACCAGGGCATGATGTTCGGCTACGCCTGCGACGAGACGCCGGAGCTCATGCCCCTGCCCATCAGTCTGGCCCATAAGATGGCCCGGCGGCTTGCCCAGGTGCGCAAGGACGGCACCCTGCCCTATCTGCGGCCCGACGGCAAGACCCAGGTCACCGTGGAGTACGACGAGGATAACCGGCCCGTGCGGATAGACACGGTGGTCGTCTCCGCCCAGCACGCCCCGGACGTGGCCAACGAGCAGATACGGGACGACATCATCCGGGAGGTCATCACCCCCATCCTGCCCGAGCGGCTCAATCACGGGGACGTGAAATGTTATGTAAACCCAACCGGCCGCTTTGTGGTGGGCGGGCCTCAGGGGGACTCGGGCCTCACGGGCCGGAAGATCATCGTGGACACCTACGGCGGCAGCGCGCCCCACGGGGGCGGGTCTTTTTCCGGCAAGGACCCCACAAAAGTTGACCGCAGCGCCGCTTACGCCGCCCGCTGGGTGGCGAAAAACGTGGTGGCCGCAGGGCTTGCCACCCGCTGCCAGGTCCAGATCGCCTACGCCATCGGCGTGGCCAATCCCGTGAGCGTGAACATCACCACCTTCGGCACCGGCAAGCAGTCCGATGAAGTGCTGCAAAAGGCCGTGATGCAGGTGTTCGACCTGCGGCCGTCGGCCATCATCCGGGACCTGGACCTGCGCCGGCCCATTTACAGGCAGCTGGCCGCTTACGGTCACATGGGCCGGGAGGATCTGGACGTGCCATGGGAGAAGACCGACAAGGCCCAGGCCCTGATCGCCGCCATCCCCGAGCCCAAAGAGGCCCTCATCCCCTCGGAGGGCACGGCCAAGCGCCCCTGGTGGAAGTTCTGGCTCCGGTGGAAGAAGCAGCCCAAACAGGAGGAAAAGCCCGCCGCCCCCGTGCCGCCTGTTGCCCCGGTGACCCCCGCGCCCGCGCCTGCGCCTGAGACGCCCGTGGAACCCGCGGCTCCCGCAACCGAGGCTGAGGCTCCCGCCGCGCCGGAAGCCAAGGCGGAGGAATAAGGTAACGCTTATGAGCACGATACGGGATATGGCCCTGGCGCCGTCCGGGGAGAAAAAGATTGCCTGGGCGGCGCGCAACATGCCCCTGTGCCGCTCCATCGGCGAGGAATTTGCAAAAGAAAAGCCCCTGGCGGGGTTGAAAATAGCCCTGTCGGTGCATTTGGAGGCCAAGACGGCCTACCTGTGCCGGGTGATGGCGCTGGGCGGGGCCGAGATGCACATCACCGGCTCCAACCCCCTGTCCACCCAGGACGACGTGGCCGCGGCGCTGGCCGCCGGCGGGCTGGATGTCCACGCCTTTCACGGCTGCACGCCGGAGGAGTACGACGCTTGCATCGACCAGGTCCTGGCCTGCGGGCCCAATATCATCATCGACGACGGCGGCGACCTGATGCAGGGGCTGCGGGAGCGGTTTCCCCAGGCAATACCCGGCGTGCTGGGCCTGTGCGAGGAAACGACTACCGGCGTGCACCGGCTGCGGGCCTTGGACCGGGCGGGACAGCTGCCCTTCCCCGCCCTGCTGGTCAACGACGCCGACTGCAAGCACCTGTTCGACAACCGCTACGGTACCGGCCAGTCCGTCTGGGACGGCATCATGCGCACCACGAACCTGATCGTGGCGGGCAAGGACGTGGTGGTGGCCGGTTACGGCTGGTGCGGCAAGGGCGTTGCCATGCGGGCCAAGGGCCTGGGCGCTCGCGTCACCGTCACGGAGGTCGATCCGGTCCGAGCCATCGAGGCCGTCATGGACGGCTTTCGGGTGCTGCCCATGAAAGAGGCCGCCAAAACAGGCGACATCTTCTGCACCGTCACCGGCTGCGAGCATGTCATTACGAAAGAACACTTCCCCCTTTTGAAGGACGGAGCCATCCTGACCAACGCCGGTCATTTCGACGTGGAGGTGGACGCGGCCGCGCTGGAAAAGTACGCCGAGAGCCGCTATGAGGCCCGGAACAACATCGAGGGGTATAAGCTGCCCAATGGCCGGACCGTGTTCCTGCTGGCCCAGGGGCGGCTGGTGAACCTGGCCTCCGGGGACGGCCACCCGGCGGAGATCATGGATATGAGCTTTGCCATCCAGGCCATGTGCGCCAGATACCTGGCCCAGCACCGGGGCAAGCTGAAACCGGGGACATATCCGGTACCCGCCGAGATCGACCAGGCCGTGGCCCGCCGGAAGCTGGACACCCTGGGCGTCCAGATCGACACGCTGACGCAGGAACAAAAAGAGTATCTGGGCGTGTGAGCGCCGCATAAAACGACAATAAGAGAGCTCCCCGAGGCAACAGCCTCGGGGAGCGATTTTTGTTTGGAAGTATCAGCTGTGACGGCGGCGGAGCACCAGCACAGCCGCAAGGCCCAGGGCGCACAGGCCCAGCATGGCCGCCCAGAGGGCGACATTCGTCCTGTCGCCGGTGGCGGGGGCCGAGGGGTCACCGGTGGCCGTGGGCACGGGAACAGGACTGGCCGTGGGTTCGGCGGTGGCCTCCGGGTCAGGCGTCGGGGTGACGAAGGGCTCCGACGTGGCCGGAAGGTCCTCAGACGGCGTGGCCGTGGGCGCCTGTGTGGCGTCGGGCGCGGCGGTGGCCGTGGGCTCCGGCGTGGCCGTGGGTCCGGCGGTGGCCGTGGGCTCCGGCGTGGCTGTGGGTTCGGCGGTAGCCGTGGGTTCCGGCGTGGCCGTAGGTTCGGCGGTGGCCGAGGGTCCCGGTTCCACAGGGGCAGCGCGGTAGTTCGTGACCGTGACGGCCGCCGTCTCGGCCAGGACGATGGTCCCGCTGGCGCCGCCGGCGTAGGTGACGGTATAGCCCGCGCTGTCAGCCGGGTCCTCCTGCACGGTGTAGGACGCGTTCGCCGGAAGGCCGGGGATGACGATGGTCTGGCCGTCGGTCAGGGCGATCGTGGCCTTGCCGTCGGTGAAGGTGACATCGCCGCGGGGGCCGGTGACCGCCGGGGTTGCGTTCACCGTGACGGTGAAGTGGAACTGCTTGCTCTTATCGCCTGTGCCGGTGACCCGGTTCGTGACGGCCAGGGACCCGGCGCCGTAATCGTTGCGCACGGTGACGGTGCTGCCGGCCGCGGTCATGGTACCGGTCTGGCCGTCCGGATAGCTGACCATGTAGCCCAGGCGTGCCACGTCGTCCGTCTCCTCCACCGCATAGCTCACGCCCAGGGGCAGGCCGGCGATCGTCAACGCCTCGCCGCCGTACAGGGAGAAGGTGGCGGCGCCGTTGCGGAAGGTCACAGACGTGATGTCGTCCGCGGCGCGGGGGCGGGGACCGGTGCTGCTCCTGGAAAGGCTGGCCGTATAGGCGCCGTTCAGGTAACCGGCATACCCGTCGCCGGACAGGGTGACGCGGATACCGAAAGCCCGGTAGGCGCTGCCGCCCTCCCCCAGCACGTTTCTGACGGTCAGGCCGGAGGTATTATAGGCGTTGGTTATCGTGACAGAATTGTCGGTATTTTCTTTGATCTGGCCCTTGCCGCCGTCAATGGTGGCGGTAAAGCCGCCGGGGGCGTCCTCCGTCACATCGTAGGCAAGGCCCGCAGGCAGATCGTGCATGGTCAGGGTATGGCCGTCGGTGATGTTGAGGGTGAGCTTCTTGGCGGTGACGGTATCGCCCTCTTTCACGTCCTCCACGGCGGCCACAGCGCCCTCGCCCAGTTCCCGGACCAGGTTGTCTTTCGTTATCAGCTCCGCGATCGTCGCCCAATCCGCCGCCTCGTCCTCGTAGTCGCCAGCCGTCAGGGTCAGGACTACCTGGAACGACCGGTTGGGCGCGCCAGCGCCGGACACATGCTTGGTGATGGACAGGTCGCCGGCGCGGAGGGTGTTGGTGAACTGGACCTCGACCGTCGCGGTGCCGCCGTTGAAATCAATGACGCCGCTGGCGGTAGCGCCGGTCCCCTTGTCGTTGGAGGGGCTGTAGTAGACCGAGGGCGTCTCGGTGATCGTGTAGGCGTCGCCGTCCTGCAGGCCGGAGATGGCCGCCATGCCGCCGTCTTCCAGCGTGAACGTATAGACGCCCTCACTGTTGGGCGTCAGCCCCTCCAGGGCCACCGGCTTGCCGTCTCTGGTGGCCTCGATCTGGAATTGGAAGGAAGCGCCGAATGGGCTCTCCCCCGCTCCGATGCTGCTCAGATAGGGGTCGGAGACCGTGTTGGTGACCACCAGGCCGCCGGGGAAGTGGCTGTGGGCAATGGCTATACTGCCCGCGGGCTTGTCGCTGGTGAGCGTCGCCGACTTCGGGCCGGGAACGGTATAGTTCGCCCCGCCGGAGATCGTCTCGATCGTATAGGTCACGCCCGCAGGCAGACCCTCGAAAGCCACGGTCCTTTGGGCGATCATCTTCCCAGGGATCGTGTCGTACCTATACTCGTCAAGCTTGAAAGTATAGCTGCCGTCCTGGGCGAATTGCCCCGGGTCCGCCGCCCTGCCGTCGATCTTCACGTTAAACGACGCGCCCGCCTTAACTGCCGGTTTCGTGGTCAGGCGGAAGGTGAACGCCTCATCCGTGGGGTACTCGTGGGCGCCGGCATTTTCGTGGGTGATGGTGTGGGTGAAATCAAGCGTGCCGTAGGCCATCTTGTTTTCAAAGGCCAGGGTCTTGGTGTAGTTGCCGTCGGCGTCCTTTGTCACACCGTCGCCCGTCAGACTGTACGCGCCCGCGTCCGTCACCGTAACGGTAAAGTCCCGGGCAGCGGCGTCGTACACCACGGCCGGGTCCGCGCCCTTTGTCTCATGGACGGTGAAGGTATAGGTCCCGGCCTTGTCGAACGGGACAGCGTCAAACGTGCCGGTCCTCTTGCTGTTGTCCAGGTCCATGACCCCGTCGCCCATGGTGAAGCGGAACGTACGGTCGCCCCAGTCCGTCATCTCCGTGCCGTTGTCCGTGAGCTTGGCGTTCACCTGCACGTGCAGCACCGGGTCGATGATGAACGTCTGTGTGGCGGTCAGGGTCTTAGACGCGCCGCTGGTGCCGGTGAACGTCACCTCGACGGTATATGTATATTCGCCCACGTCCTTCTGTGGGGGCAGGGCGATGTGCTCGCCGGTGGCAGGAGCCGGGTCGGTCTTCGCGATCTGCTTGCCGTCCCTGGTCACGGTGATGGTATAGGTCGCCGTCATGCCCGTGGTACTGGCAAGGTTTGTGCTCATATCGGTGGGCATGTGCACCATGAGATGGACATCGCTCGGCGTCTGGTCCTTGCCCGTCCAGGGCGCACGCTCAGACTTGTGCTCATTGACCAGCGTGCCCCAGAAGGCGTGCAGGGAGTAGAAGCTCTGGGAGCTGCCAAAGGTGAACGTGTCGCCGGGGAAGCGGATGGTGGGCGTGTCGTGGCCGTCGTACCAGGCGATGAAGGTATACCCCGTGCCGTTGTCCACGGGCTCGACCGTGGTCACGGTAACGGGATCGTCCTTGGCGTAGCCGCCGTTCAGGACCACATATTTATTGTTGCCGTTGTCGCCCAGTTTTTCCGAGCCGATCATCCCGTTCGTGCCAAAGGACGCATTGGGCACGGTCATGATATAGCACAGCAGGGCCGGTTTCTCCAGCCAGATGGCGTACAGGTCGTCCCGGGTCTTGTCCGTGGTATACGTCAGCCCGCTGGCCAGAAGCCGGGGCCCGCCCGTCGTGAGATCCGTGACCCGGTATTGGAGGTCGGCGTAGGACTTGGCAGCCCGGTTCGTGGACCAGCCCGCGAAATAATACGTCGTGCCGCCGGATGTGAAGTGGCTGGTACCAAAGTCCACCCCGGCTGGCGCCGCGGTGCGGAACGCGTCAAGCTGCTTGACGGTGTATGTATAACTGCTGCCGCTCTTAGCCGGAGAGGCGTCCACCACGGTGGCGTCCGAGCCGCCGGGGAGGTTCAGGTGGTAGGTGAGCTCCGCCTCGTTGACGATGGTCATCTTGGCGGTGACCTCGCCGACCTTGATGCCGCTGGTCTTGGCGGTACTATTGCGCATGTGGTCCGGGTCTTTGAGCGTGGCGGTGATGGTGTACTCGTACACGCCAACGTCCTTGAACTGAGGCACGCCAGCCGTTGTGAAGCTGCTTGCCGTGACGGCCTTGCCATCTTTTGTGACCGCGTAGGTATATTCGACGCTGGAATTGCGGCTGGCCTGGGTGTCGGCGTTCAGCGAAGCCAACGTGCCCACGCCGCCGCCGGTAAACGTCGTGGTCAGGGTGCTGATGTCAATGCTGTGAAAATCGTTGTCCGCGTTGACGGTCAGTTCCTTGCCGCTGTAGGACACCGCGCCCCAGACGGCGTCCAGGCTGTACACGCCGTGCGCGCCGCCGTAGGAGATCTTGTCGCCGCCAAGGACGATGTGGCCGGTGGCGTCCTTTTCAAACCAGCCGATGAACCGATTGCCTGAAGTCGTCGTCGGCTCAACGTTCGTCACGGTGAAGGAGCCGATATTATGCTCGCTGTAGCCGCTGTCATAGACCAGGTATTTTTTCGCGCCGTTGCTCGCCGGACCGGCGTAGTTGTAGGCAGAGAAGTCAGCCTGCGGGTCCGTCAGCACATAGCCGAACAGACCGGCGCTGGTCTCCGGCGCCCACACGGCGTACAGGTCCGCGCTCTCGTTCTCCCCGACCGTCAGCGTGGGCGGCGCATAGAATCCCCGGTCATCGTCCAATTTGGACACGGGATAGGTGATATCGGCGTAGCTGGTGAAACCGGTTTTCGTCGTGCTCCAGCCGGCGAAATACCAGTCGCCGCCGACCTTGTACTGGCCGCCTGTGCAGTTGGAGAAAACCGCGCTCGCGCTTTTCAGCGAAAAGGTCCCGGAATCGTCGCTGGTCTCGGTGACGATATCAGCGTCTGTTTCCGTCCCACTCGGCGGATTCAGGTGGTAGACAAGGGTATACTTCGGCGTGGGCGCGTCGGTCTCCGTGGGACCGTTGGTGCCGGAGCCTCCGGGGCCGACCACGCCGCCGGTCGATGTGAGACCGGTCGTGGTCTGGGTAAACTGGATATCCGAAGGGAAAGTATAGTCGATCTCTGTACCGGAACCGGAGGCTTCAAATTTAACATCAATATCCATTGGAAGCGTCTTACACGGTATGGAATACTCACCGATCGCGGACGCATTGACAGGCAGGATCACCCAGTCAGCGCCGGTAGCCTTTACTTGGACATTCTTTGCGTCCTGAGCCACGTCAGCGCCACCCTCACCACGCCAATTCTCAAGCTTCCTGCTACCTATGTTGGATGCGATCGTGATCTTCAGGTTTGCAGTGTCCTTTTTGCCTTTGAGTGGCGCTGTGCCAATGTTTTTCACTGTCAACTTATACTTGAGGGTGTTGCCCTCGGCCACCTCGCCATCAACGCGCTCCAGCGTGACCTGGATATTCGGCGCTCCTTCTTCCACGGGCATTGGCTCGGGCTCGGGCTGCGCCTCGTCCCGCAGGGCAAAGCCGCCCAGGGACAGTATCATCAGCAGCGCCAGCGCCGCCGCCATCAGCCTCTTGCCAGGTCCGTAATGAAAACTCTTGCGCATGGGTGTCTCCTTTCCCGTAAATGGCTGCAACAATTCCAGAAACTGGAATTTATTTAGATAAATTTATCCAAACACTGTGATTATAACTCTTTAAATTGGGAAAATCAATAATTATTTTCCGGACTGTGCCGTTATTTTCGTCATTTTGCGCAGGCGGAGACAAAAAAGCTGCCCGACGTTTCCGTCGGGCAGTCTGGTTTGGGTCTGATCAGTTTTTGTCGTCGTGCTCTGTGGCGGAGCGGGCCATCTTGTCGGCCAGCTCGGCCTCAAACTCGCGCTCACGCTTCCTCTGCCGGACCACGTGCACGGCCAGCACGATGATGACCGCCGCCAGCAGGAGCAGCGCGCCCGCGTCCCATACGCAGAAACCAAATTTCGTGTGAAAATACTCGTGCATTGCCCGTTTCCTTTCTCGCGGTTTACCTTATAAACATACACCGAATCGATGAAAGTGTCAATCGGCTTCGGGAAAACGGTTTATGCTTTGAATCGTTCACTCGATGAATTTCACGCTCTTGCTGGTATTGTAGCCGCTGCCCAACAGGGTCTTGGTGGCGCCGCTCACGGTGCAGGGGCGGACGGTGAACTGGTAGGTCCGGCCGGCTACGCCGTGCTTCCAGGTGTAGGTCAGGTTGGCGTTGTGGCCTATGGCGCGCCAGCTGCCGCCGGCGGTCTTGTAGTAGACACGATAGGTGTCCGCGCCGGCGACCTTGGTCCAGCTTATCTTTATGCCGCCTTGCTGGGCTTTGACCGTTACGGTGGGGGCCTTCACGAACTGTATCGTCGCGCTGGTGTTGTACTTACCGGGGAGCAAGGTCTTTGTCTTGCCGCTGACTGCGCAGCCGCGAACGGTGAACTCGTATTTCGTCCCGTCCTTGCCGTGCTTCCAGGTATAGGCCAGGTTCGCCGTGTGGCCTATGGCGTGCCACGCGCCACCGTGCTCCCGGTAGTAAACGCGGTAGGTGTCAGCTTCCTCGACTTTGGTCCAGGTCAGCTTGATGCCGTCGGCGGTGTTCGCCACCGTTACCGTGGGGGCTGTGGTGGGGATGGTGCGCAGTTCCTCGGCCAGCACGTAGGTCTTGCCGTCCACCGTCACGGTGATGCGGTACAGGTCGCCGCCGTCCGCCACGCCGGTGGCCGCCTGGACGTGGGTCACAAAGGTCTCCTGGGCGGGCACGGTCATGGTGTGGGTCGGGTCGTTGCGGCAGGTCAGCGTGGCCGTGAGCACGCCGTCCACCCGTTCCAGCTTGGGCGGGTTGGCGTCATCTTCCGTGAGGGCCCAGGCGTGGCCCAGGGGGTCAACGCTCTGCGTCTTCTCCGCCTTTACAGTCACGCCGTCCGGCAGCTGGGCTGTCGCCGTGTAAAGGAGCTGGCCGCCGCTCTCGCATGTGGCCGCCGTGCCCGTCTTGGTGACCTGGGCCGTCAGGGTCTGCGTATGCGTCTCGTCCCGGGCGCAGGTCACCGTGAGGGTGGCACTGGTCAGGTCATCCGACCACTTGACCTCCGGCTCGCTCCACTGATGTCCCGCGGGGGCCACGTCCGCGTAGTCTTTGGTGTAGGTGGCGCTCTTGCCGCCAATCTCAACTTTGGCGGAATAGGACGTGGTACCCGCCTTGTCGCACGCCACCGTGCTGGCCGTGGCGGCGGCTATCACCGTCACCGGCTGCTCAAAGCGGCTGCCGTCGCTGCCTCTGCGGACGGCTGTAACCGTCACGTAAGGTGCGGCGCCGGTGGCCGGCTGGGTCCACTGCACCCGGCTCGTGTCGTCCGCCGTCGGGAGGTCCCAGGTGTAGGTCACGTTGGGCGACACGGTGGGCTCCTTCGCGCCGCACACCGCGCACACGTGGGCCGTGGTGTACCGGTGGCCCAGAGCCGGTATCTCGTAGTCCTCTTCCTCGCCGATGGCGTAGGTCTGACCGTCCAGCTCATACTCCATCTTGTACCCGGTGACGCCGCTCTCCGTACAGGTGGCCGGTTCATTCTTCACCAGACCCAGCTCGGCGTACACCTTCCGGGTGTGGGCGGTGTCGTTCTTGCAGGTGATGGTCAGGGTGACGAAATCGCCGTCAATGCCGGCCTGCAGGGGGTACTGGTTGCCCTCCGCGTCCCAATCGTGGCCCAGGGCGGGCAGCTCCGCGCTCACGGAAGACGACACCGTGGTGCTGCCGTACTCCGTAGAGGCGCTGTAGACGGCATAGCCCTTCTGCTCGCAGGTGGCGGGTGTGCTGTCCAGAACGGTGCTGGCGACGCGGGACACGGCTGTTTCTTCACATGTCAGGCACCGGAAGGTGAACGTGGCGGCGCTGTAGTCCTCCGCCCAGACAATATCGTCCTCGTCTACCATCCAGACATGACCCTCCGCCGGGTCCATCGTCTGCTTCGTGTAGGTTCTCGTCTTGCCGTCCAACTCCACGGTCACGGACCAAGCCGTCCAGCCATCCGTGGTGCAGGTGGCTTTCGTAACGGTATTGGACTTGATCTGGTCGCCGGAGTAGGTCAGCGTGGCGCTCAGGTCGCACGCCGAGCATTTCACAGGCACCGACACGCTCATGACCTGGCCGTTCACCACGTTCCAATCCGCCTCGTTGGGGAGGACGAAAGCATGGGCGTGGTCCGAGCGTTCCTTCTCATGACACACGGTGCACTCGCGTTCCAGGTTATTGCCCACCTGTTTCCAATCGGTCCAGGTGTGGGGCAGTTTGGGCAGGGTATAGGTCTCGGTGTCGGCCAGGACATAGCTCTTGCCGTCCACCTCGTAGCTCATGCGGTACGTCTCGCTGCCCTCGGACGAGCAGGTGGCGGGCGTGGCGCTTATCTTCTCCAACGTGGGGTATATTATCTTGCGGTGCCGGTGCTCGTTACGGCAGAAAATGGTCAGGGTGACATCATCCCCCGACACGCCGGGTTCCAGGGGAACGACCGTGCCCTCCGGGTCCCAGCGGTGCGCCGTCGTCGGGAGGAACTTCCTGGCGGTGAACACACCGGTCTCGCAGCCCAGCTCCGCGGCCTTTTCCGAGGCGTCCGCCGTGCAGGTCATGTAGCCAATAGAGCCGCAGGTGGGCTTCATGGTCATTTCCGACGTGGTATCCACTGTCACCGACTGCTGGTGGGACTCGTCATGGGCGCAGGTGAAGGTCACCGTGGCCTGGGAATAGTCCTCCGACCAGGTTGCCGAGCCGCGCCAAGCGTGGCCCAGGGGCGCCACCGGGATGGGTCTGGTGTCGGAGAACTCCTTGCCGTTTATCGTCGCGGTGGCCTTGTAGGTCCGGCTGCCTTCCTCCGTACACTTGGGCGGTATCTCGCTCACCAGGGTCATCTTTCCGTTCAGCGTCACAGGCTCGCTCCCGTCCCGCATGGGCAGGGTCAGGGTGGCGGACCCATCGGCGTTCCACGTCCAGCTCGCTCTGTCCTGGTCAAATTCGGTCAGCTCCAGGAGCGCGTCGTTATGGATGACGAACAGCCTCTCCCCGCCGTCGATCCTGACCCGGATCACGCCGTTCTCGTCCGCCCGGGCCTTGGACACGTAGGCGTACAGGCTCGTGTCGTTGTCCAAAGCCGCGTGGTTCCGGGGCTGCCAGCTTTTATCGCCGATGGTCACGGCCAGACCGTCGGAGTTAGGGACGGTCACCAGCCAGGCCGGGTCCCCGTTGGCGTCCACCGGCTGGGGGTTCACGCTGCCCTTCACCGACCCGCCGGTGATGGTCACACTGGCGGCAGAGGTCCAAAGCCCGGAGCCGATACCGGGACCCGTGTCATAGTAGCCGGTGGTCGTCGCCGTCACGGTGCCGCCGGTGATGGTCACATAGGCAGTGGAATGATAAGAGCCGCCGCCGATGCCTGCGGCGCCTTCACGGCCGTTGGCCGTCACGAACCCGCCGTTGATGGTCACGGTCGCGGTGGAGCCACGCCCGCCGCCGATGCCCGCGGCATATTCGTAGCCGTTGGCCTGCACCGTGCCGCCGTTGATGGTCACCGTGGAGGTGGAATCTCGTCCGCCGCCAATGCCCGCGTTATCTTCGCGCCATCCGCCCTCGGCCCGCACCAGGCCGCCGTTGATCTCCACCGTTGCGCTGGTGGAAGGCCCGGTGCCGATGCCCGCGGCATTAAAGCCGCCGGCGGCCGTCACCACGCCGCCGTTGATGGTGATCCAGCTGGACGCGCCGCCGATGCCCGGGTAATCACTGGACGCGTCCGGGGCTGTCAGAGCGCCGTCCTTTGTATAGTCCGCGTTCTGGCCCCATATGGTCAGGTGCGAGCCCTCCTGGACTTGGATGCCGTTGCTCACCGTCAGTGCCGCGCCGTTGGCCAGGACCAGGTTCACATCGCCGCTGACGGTGACCTGCCTCGTGGTCACAGTGCCGAGCGCTATATACCAGCCGCCCGTACCGTTGTCCGGGCTCCAGCTCGTCGTGCCATTCACGAGCGGCTCCGCTGAGTCGCGTGTCTGGACCTGCCCGCTCGCCGGGTCATAGTAGTTCACGGCCGAGGCCGTCTCGTACAGGCCCGTATCCTTGTTCAGTATGTACCGGATGGGCGTTCCGCCTCCGACCTTCGCCACTACCTCCGACAGGGCGATATACGCATAGAGGTCCGTGTCGCCCTCGCCCGTCGCCCCGTGGTTGTTGATGTTCCAGGCCGCGCCGTTTATGATGACCCCTTCGCCGTTGGGGTTGGCCAGCTGCAGCAGGTACAGCGGCTGACCCTCGGCGTTCACCGGCTGGGGCGTGATGCCGCCCTTCACCGAGCCGCCGGTGATGGTCACCGTGCCGCCGCTGATGGCCCCGCCGGCCGTCACCGTGCCGCCGCTGACGGTCACCGCGCTGCTGCCGGTGATAGCCCCGCCGGCCACCACCACACCGCCGTTGATGGTCACCGGGCCATTGTCCGCTTTGATATCGCCCTGAGGCTTCACCGTGCCGCCCGCGATGGTCACCGTGCCGCCGGTGATGGCCCCGCTGGCCGTTACCGTACCGTTATTGACGGTCACCGTGCCATTGTCCGCTTTGATATCGCCCTGGGCCGTTACCGTGCCGTTGGCGATGGTCACCGCGCCGCCACTGCCGGCGGCGATGCCGCCGTTGGCCGTCACCGTGCCGTTGTTGACGGTCACCGCGCTGCCCGTGATGGCCCCGCTGGCCGTTACCGTGCCGCTATTGATAGTTACCTCGCTGCCCGTGATGGCCCCGCCGGCTGCCACCGTGCCGCTCGTGATGGTCACCGCGCCGCTGCCGGTGATGGCCCCGTCGGCCGTCACCGAGCCGCCCGCGACGGTCACCGTGCCGCCGGTGATGGCACCGCTGGCCGTTACCGTGCCACTGTTGATGGTGATCGCGCCATTGTCCGCTTTGATATCGCCCTGGGCCGTCACCGTGCCGCTGGCGATGGTCACCGTGCCGCCGCTGCCGGCGGCGACGCCGCCGTTGGCCGTCACCGTGCCGTTGTTGACGGCGATCGTGGCCGCGCCGATGGCCGCGCTGTCGCCGCTGGTGGCCGTCACCGTGCCGTTGTTGACCGTCACTTCGCCGCCCACGATGGCCGAGCCCGTGCCGGCGGTGGCCGTCACCGAGCCGTCGTTGATCGTCACCGTGGTGCCCACGATGGCCGAGCCGCCGCTGGTGGCCTCCACCACGCCTCTGTCGATGGTGATCGTGGTCGCGCCGATGGCCGCGCCGCCCTCGCTGCCGGCGGACGTTATCTTACCGCCCCGGACGGTCACCGCGCCGCTGTCACCCGAGACGACGCCGCTCTGGGCCACCAGCGCGCCGTCCTGCGTATAGTCCGCGCTCTGGCCCCAGATGGTTAGGCTGCCGCCGTTTTGTATCTGGATACCCTCCACCGTCAGGGTCCTGCTGTTGACCAAAACCAGATTTACATCGCCGCTGACGGTAACAGTTCCTATGCTCTGGGTGTCCCTGGCTATGTACCAGCCGCCCGTCCAGTCCGTCGTGTCCGCCGCCACCGCCGTGGCCTCGCACGACTGCATGGTCCCGGTGGCCGGGTCGTAGTAGATGTTGTCCGTGGCCGGCTCATACCGGCCCGCATCCCGGTCCAGCGTATAGCGCTGCACCGGGCCGCCGCTCACGACCACGTCCACCGTGGGGCTGGAATCGGGCAGATACATATAAAGGTTCGTGTCGTCGTCGCCCGCCGCGGCGTGGTTATTCACATTCCAGGCCGTGCCGTTCACGGTGACGGTCCCGCCGCTGGGGTTATCGACCTGCAGCGGAAATACCCAGGTGCCCCTGCTGTTCGTGGGCTGGGGGCTGACGCCGCCGTCGGTTTTTATGGAGCCGCCGGTGATGGTCACCGAGCCTCTGTTGCCCGCGGCAACGCCGCCGCTGGCCGTCACGGTACCGCCGTTGATGGTCACCGAGGCCCTGGAATTTTCATTCCCGACGCCAATGCCCGCGCCGTATGTGCCGCCGGTGGCGTTGACCACGCCGCCGTTGATGTTCACCGTGGCGTTGGAGTTGCTGTTGGAACCGCCGCCGATGCCCGCGCTTTGGTAACTGCCGTTGGCGTTGACCACGCCGCCGCTGATGTTCACCGTGGCGCTGGAGCCGGAGTCCCCGGCGCCGATGCCCGCGCCGCCCCAGCCGCCGGTGGCGCGGATAACGCCGCCGGTGATGTTCACCGTGGCGCTGGAGCCGGAGCCGCCGGAACCGATGCCCGCGGCTCCATTCCCGCCCCGGGCGTTGATATTGCCGCCGTGGATCGTTATCTGGCTGTTGCCGCCACCCCCGGCGCTGCCGATGCCCGCCGCATAGTCACTTTCCTGGCCTGAACCTCGGACCGTCAGCATACCGTCGCTGTAGAAGTTTTCCTCGCTGCCCCAGATGGTCAGGCTCCGCTCGTCCGCGACCCGGACGCTGTTCGTGACCGTCAGGCTCGACCTGGCGGACAGGATCAGGTTCACGTCGCCCGTCACGTCCACATGGTCCAGCGTTACATAGCCCTCCACCTTGTACCATCCATAGCCCCAGGTGGTCAGGCCGTCCCTCACGGTGATGACGTTCTCCGCCTGCTTCTTCGTCCCGGCCGCGGGGTCATAATACGTCGCCGTGCCAACGCCCACCTGGCCGGGGTAGTAGACGCCCATGTTCACGAACCGGCCCTGCTCCTTGTCCAGCACATACCGCTGGATCGGCCCGTTGCCCACCACCACGTCCGCGATGGGTTCCGTCTCGGGCAGATACATATAAAGGTCCGTGTCCGTCGTCTCCTCGCGGAGCGCGTCATAGCTGTTGTTGATGTTCCAGCGCCGGCCGTTCACGGTGACGGGCAGGCCGTTGGGGTTGTGTACCTGCGCCAAATAGAGCGTGTTCCCGTTCGCGTCACGGGGGTCGCGCACAGTGCCCTTCACCGAGCCGCCGTTGATGGTCACCAAGCCGTCCCACACGCCGTTAACGCCATAGTCCCCCCCGGCCGTAGCCGACGACCGTGCCGCCGTTGATGGTCACCTGGCCGCCGGAGCCACTCCCGCCGCCGATGCCTGCGGCGTCCGTGCTGCCGGTGCCGACGACGAGGCCGGCGTTGATGATCACGCCCATGCCCGCGCCGACGTACCCGCTGCCGATGCCCGCGGCGCCTGCGCCGCCCTGAGACCGGATACGGCCGCCGTTGACGACCAACGTCATCCAGTAGCTGCGGTCATTCCACCCGCGTCCAATGCCCGCGCAACGATAATCGGCGCCGAGGACGTTCAGCTCGCCGTCGTTGTGATAGTCCGCCTCGCTGCCCCAGATGGTCAGGGTCGAGTTGGGATAGAGACGAATGCCGGTGCTGACCGTCAGGCCCGAACCCATGGGCAGGATAAGATTCACCTCGGCGTCCTCCGCCACATCCGCATGTTCAATAGTCACCGCGCCCTGCACCACGTACCAGCCGGCGGTCCAGGTCCCGTCGTTGCCCGTCAGAACGTGGGTGCTGACCTCTTCGTCGTCCCGGTGCCGGGGTCGTAGTAGTCCACAGTCTTGTCCGCGGCCTCCTCCGGCTCCGCCGTGGCCTCAGGCTCCTCCGTGGCCGCCGGTTCCTCCGTCGCCTCGGGTTCCGCCGTGACCTCGGGCTCCGCCGTGACCTCGGGTTCCGCCGTGGGCTCGGGCTCCGCCGTGGGTTCGGGTTCGACCGTGACCTCCGGCTCGACCGTCGCTTCCGGTTCGGTCGTGACCTCCGGCTCCTCCGCTGCGAACGCCGTCGTCGCCAGCGTGCCAAAGGCCAGCACGATCGCCAGAAGCACCGCGATGATCCGCTTTGCCATACTCATTCCAGTTTCCTCCTTGCGCCAGGTTGAAAGGGTAAAATACCACCAATTCTGGAAGCAACATAGCAAACCACCGGGCCAAAAGTCAATATTTCTGTCCTGAATCGACAAAATCACGACCTGAATTGCATCTTGACACATAAAAATAGCGGGACCAAACGAAAAGGACACGCCCTCGCGTGTCCTTTTCGTTTGGTGCACCACGGCAATCCAAATCCGAACCCGCGGCCTGTACGTCCAGGGCCGCTTTCATCTCGTCAAAGGTGACGGTCTTTGTCCCGTCTTTATAGTTGATGTGGAGCGTCAGCTTGTCGTCGAATAGATAGATCGAATTGACGAATGTGTCTATGAGCTGAAGCCGGTGTTCCTTCTTCGTCATATCCAGCTTGCGGAACCGCTCCAGCCACATGGTAACGAACTCCGCCGTCAGCTTCGGTTTTGCCAGCTTCTCGTTGGCGATCCTGATCTCCAGGTCCTCTTTCGCAGCCTCCAGTTCCTCCAGGCGGCTCTTGGTGGATGGCGTAAGTATTCCTTGCTGGATGGCGTTGAGCAGGTTATTGATGCCGGTCTCCGCCTCTTTTAGCTGCTGCTCGTACAAGGGGAGCTGGGTGTTCTCTTGTTCCTGCAGGTCCATTACCGTGGAGACGATGGCCGCGATTACCTTGTCGTCCCGTATCTCCTTCATCGTCTCATGAACGATGAAATCCTCGATGAATTGCTTGTTGACAGGCTTCTTGTGGCAGTCCCCACGTTTCTTCTTCACCGTGGCACACTTGTAATAGTGGTGTACTTTTCCCGTGTGGCTGGTGCCGCTCTCCCCGCACATATAGCTGCCGCAGTAGCCGCAGAACAGTTTTGTAGTCAACAGATAGTCGTCTTCAGCCTTGTGTCGGGCTGGAGCTTTTTTGTTCTTCGCCAGCTTTTCCTGAACTCTCTCAAACAAATCTTTGGGTACGATGGCCGGGATGCCATCGGGGATGACCGTATCACGATAACGGAACTCTCCCATATACCGACGATTGTTCAACAGATGCTGGATGCTGTTGTAAGAGAACGCCTGTCCGCGGGTGTTCTTCACGCCTTTTTCATTCAGCCAGCTGCATATCTGCGTCATGGTGTACCCGGCATCGTATTTCTTGAACGCCTCCAGCACATAGGGTGCCGTCAGCGGGTCGATTTGGAAGTGCTGCTCGCTGTCGATGACGTATCCCGTGGGCAAAGTGCCGCCGTTGAATTTGCACTTGAGGGCGTTGTCCGTCATACCCCGGATGACCTTCTCGGACAAGTCGGCGGAATAATACTCGGCGTAGCCTTCAAGGACCGATTCCAGAATAATGCCCTCAGCGCCCTCGGAAATGACCTCGGTGGCCGACACCACCTTGACGCCGTTCTTCTTGAGCGCAGCCTTATACCGGGCGCTGTCATAGCGGTTTCTGGCAAAGCGGTCCAGTTTCCAGACGATGATCATATCAAACAGCTTTTTGCCGCTGTCCTTAATCATGGCCTGAAATTCCGGGCGGTTATCCGTTTTTGCGGAGAACGCCCGGTCTATGTAGTGACGCAGAACAGTGATGCCGTTTTTCTCTGCAAAGGCGGTGCACTCACGAATTTGCCCCTCTATGCTCTCCTCCCGCTGGCTGTCCGAGGAATACCGGGCATAAATCACAGCAGTCATTTCGTCTCCTCCTCATCTTCTGCCACACCTTCGATCAGATTTGTCACCACAGCATTGAGCTGCGCGGCATTCTCGCTGGTGATGACCGGGCGGCCAGTGCGGGCCTCGATGCTGCGCCGGGCGCCTCCGGCAACTTCGCCACCCGCTTGAGCGACGACAATGTTTTCGGCCAGACCCTGCGGATTTTCCGTCTTGGTCAACTCCGTTGTCGTGGCCTCGGCCAGCATGTTCAGAGCCAATTCCAGCGTACTCATGTTATCTCGCAGACTCTGCTTTTTCAGGCCCTTCAGCCGCTTATACTGTCTTGTGCTCATACCGGACCACGCGCGGGTAACTTCGTCGGTAAGGATGGCATATTCCCGCCCCTCCTCTACGCCGTGCTCTTTCCATGCATCTGTTAGCTCTTTCCGGGCTTGAATGGTGCGGATGCGCTGGTTGATCCACTCCGGCGAGTAGCCCAGCCGCGCGTATGTACCCAGCGCCCGGTCGATAGAAAGCTCAGGGTCTATCGTCTCTTCGATTCTCTCCTTGCCCACTTGGGCCAGCCACATCTTGAATGGCTCCGCCTTGGGAGAGGGAATGGACTGGATGATGCGGAGAAGTCCGGCTGTGTCTGCCACGTCAGTTTTATATCGTTTGCCATCAGCGGAGAGCATTCTCAGTTGACTACAAAGTGTAGGCAACTGACTGCCCTCTTTTTTCATGCGCGTTTTCAGGACGCTCCAATATTTCGCTGCGTGGCGGGTGTCCGGCTGGTTAGTAAGGACACGGACTACATCCACAACGGAGAAGTACCATTCCTCGTTTTCCTCGTCCCATGCCGTTCGGATAGGCTGGTCCTCGAAAAGCTGAAGCTTGTCCTCCTTCATTTCGTTTCCTCCTCCAGCATCTGCACCAGCGTCTTTTTCAGCCGCTTGTTCATGGGAGATTTGGGGTCAAAGCACATCTCAATGAACTCGTTCATCTCCGGGTGCAGCTTTCCCAGGTCCGGCTCGTTGGAATATACCTTTCCTTTGGGATCGTCAGTGCGGCCATAAAGATAGTCCAGCGACACGTCAAAATAATCCGCATAGCGGAGCAGCACCTTGGCGGATGGCTCACACTGGTTATTCTCATAGCGGTTAACGCCGGACTGCCGCAGGCCCAGGATCGGGGCCAGCTTATTTTGGGACACGTTGATAGACAGCCGCAGCGCCCGCAGCCTATCTGCCATGATCTGCATGATGGACCCTCCCTTGTTGGTTTTCTATATCATAGCATATCACGGCATATAAATCAACATCTAGTTTGCATAATCTCTATAATGCAACACAACGAAGTATAATTGCCTCTTAAAATGGCCGGAATAATCATTTCGAAACTGGGGTTTTAAAAGGTTCTTTTAGATTTGGAACTCAATTTGGTGTAGACTTGTTTTTAAGAGACAAAGTGGATCTTATGATGTTTGAATTTCTGGTACATGGGCAAGTTCTTGTTCAAATTTAATCTGCTTACAAAATCCCCTTCTGTAATAATATCATCTGCGTACAACTCGTATAGGAGCAACCACGAAGTCGCGTGTTCTTTCACAGCAGAGATCTCTTCCTCTGTCAAAAGGTCTCGCCTGAGCAAAATGACATGACTTAGTTCCTGGCCCTGTGTTAAAACATCCTGAATGATCGGATCGCCCTTTTTCATGCTGCCGGTTTCGGTTAGAAGGAACAACAGCCATGCCACTTCCAGATCATGGCCAGCTTTGAGGTGTTTCTCCAGCATTTTCTGAATTCTGTCTTTTTCCGCTTGCGTGAGGGGATAAGTGTTTTTTTGCGCGACAAGTATTGAACAGCACTTGGATAAGGAACGCTCATTATTTGCCATAATCGTCAACAGATAAGAAGTATATAATTTTGGCATATCTGTTTGCATCGGTTGCAGTTCAAAGCGTTTCACAAGATAGCGTATAGCGCCTTTTGTCCCGTTCTGTTCCAACTTGAAGAATGTGTTGAAAACATCGATCATATCATCAACGGGTAAAACATACTTCAGCTTGTCCCCCAGGATGCTCTCGAAGTTTTCCACGACATAAAACGGAAAATCCACTATAATCATTTTTTCGTAGTTCAAAGAAAACCCATATCTATTGATCACCTGAGAGAAGATGCTCACGGCCTCTTTCTCATTATCATCATAAAGAAACACCTCATAGTCATCAACGTACCGGACGAAGTGAAGCCCACGTTCTTCCAGTTCCTGGTCAACGCGCGCAAGAATTGCTTCCGCAATCAAGCGGGAAGATAAGATGCCGGGTAGCAATCCGTTCGTTCGATTCAGATTTTGCCTTCTGATCGCCTCATCCAGCTTTCTGTATTTTCGATAGATTGGCGATATGCTCGGATCGTCGACGTGGCGCACATATTTTTTATACTCTGCCTCCGCCTGTTCCACGCCCAGCAAAATAGCGGGCATCATGTGCATATAGACGCTGGAATAGCAATTGGAAATATCAAGCTTCAGAATTTTCTTTGCGCCAGCAGAACGAATAAGTTTCTCGCCTATATTTTGCATATAAACGGACGCATAGGAAGACGGTTCCTCATCCAAAGCCGGATTTTGGTCGTAGACCTGTTCGTGGCGGACAATTGTTTTATCTTCGCCAAGTATATGCGAAAAGGAATGTTTGTCAGACTGTGAAAAATCTATAAGTTCGCTTATTATTCCGTTCTCCGCCATAAAATTTTGCGCGGCAAGATATGCCCCGATCTCAGGAATAAAAAGCGTTCGCCTTGCATCATTCCCGTTAAATCTGCTCATGGTAAAGTTATAAGGCGGGATCAAGTCACAGTCACTAACTGGCGGACAATATAAAACCTTGTCATCCAGAGAGAAGCAAGGGGGGAGATACTCAGAGTAAAAGCCGGATAATGTTACTGTTCTGCAAAACTGACTGTTGTCTATTTCCACTGCGATCTGCCTTCCTTTCTATTCTGACAAGAGGGGCGGGCGCCAATAATAACCGCATTCTTCACTCATCCAGTCCCCAGAAAAATTCATCATAGTCGCAGTGGTAGATTTTCCGCAGCTCTATGATGACGCTTGCCCGGATATTCAGCTCGCCGCGTTCATACTTTTCGTATGTGGTCCGGCCAATGTCGCACCCCCGGCGCTGGAGTTCCGCGCAGAGTTTCTCTTGCGAGTAGCCGCTGTCTTTGCGAAGCCGCCGCAGATTGTCCCCCATGCAACGGTCACGTCTGATCTTTTGCTCCATAACTCTTACCTCAGTTCTGACCAGTATTGGTTGCAACTGAGGCTAGTTTATGGTATATTGGCGTTGGATATTGACCGCGATACTGGTCAATCCCGATTTTAAGAAGTTGAGCTTGGAGATGAGCGCAGATGAAGGTGGCGATCATTGGCTCAAGAGGACTGACAGTAGATGACCTAAATGACTATCTGCCGGAGGGCGTGACAGAGATCGTGTCCGGTGGAGCGCGTGGCATCGACACCTGTGCCAGACAGTATGCGTTGTCAGCCAAAATCAAATTGACAGAGTTCCGTCCAGATTACGAAAGGTACGGCAGGGTTGCACCGTTGAAACGAAATGACCAAATAATTGACTAAGCTGACCACATCGTTGCCATCTGGGATGGCGCGTCCAGAGGAACGAAGTACACCATTGACCGCTGCAAAAGATATGGGAAGCCGCTAACAGTTTTTACTTTGAAAGGGGTGCCGAAAAATGAAAAAGCTGATCTCCTGTGAGTTCAACATGGACACGGGCTGCGTGGAACTGCGGTACGCAGACGGCGGCATGATCGCCATCGACTGCACCGCCGTGGAGCGTGAAGTCGCGGATAACCTGTTTCAGCGGTCTGAGTTGGACTATCTCATCTACAACGACCCGCTCAGCTACGCCGAGCTTATCCTGAACGGCGACCCAGCCCGGTATCTGAAAGCGGTCACACGGTACGAACCGCTGGACTAACGATCCAAAATTCACACTTGCAGAGGCAGGATTCTTCCTGCCTCTGCTGCTTTTTGCGTGGAGCGTTTTAGGGATAAATGCTTGCACCCCCCTGTCTTTGATATTTTAATTTGGTCGGCCAAAAACTTTTCGTGTGAGCGGCATTTTCCTTAGGGAAATCTGCGTTTCCGGGTTGTCCGCACGTTTGTTTTATGAGCTGCGGAAGCATCTTCAAAAAATTTTTTGAAAAGTTTTCGTTCAAAACGGCATTTCAGTTCCAATAGATAGTAGAGAAGCATCTATCGTCGGCGTTTGCAAGTCTCGTCAAACTGTGTCAGTTTTTCTTATTTCCTCGACGCTTTTCGACAAATTTCGCAGAGAGAAAAAACTAAAATGGTTTTGCGCGAGGGAATGCCCCTGCCGGGGTGTGAGTCGTCAGAGCAAGATTCTACCATGGGCCCAAAATTCGCTCCAAGCTCATTTTTGCCCCACGGAATCTTGTTGGGGAGTGCCTTCCCCAAACCCTGCATGTCGTCGTCGCAAGCTCCACATCCCTCGCTTCGCCGTAAGCGGCAAAGCTCATCCGTTTCGCTGCTCCTCCTCTCCCCATCGCAAACGCTCCGCTGGTTTGCGCTGGGGGCCCCACAGGGGCCTGTTTGCTCATTTTTCAAATTCGCTTGTTCCCAAAGGAGATCATTTCACCCATGCCGAAAAAGTACAACACGCCCCATCGGAGCATGACCGTGAAAACACGGCTGACCAAAGAGGAATATGCCGCCTTTGAAGAAGTCGCAGCTCTATGCGGCGTCAGCAAAGCGGCGTATATCCGCAAGGCCATCACCGGCGTGACGCTCAAGCCCACTATCGTGATCACGGCGGTGAATGATGAACTGCTGAAAAAGCTGGATGACCTCATCGCGCAGTATGGAAAGATCGGCGGCAATCTCAATCAGATCGCACGGCACCTGAATGAATACGGGACACCTTATGCTGACTTGGAAAAGGAGGTCCGTAATGCAGTCGTTGACCTTACTATGTTGAAATACGAAGTCTTGGAAAAGGTGGCGGCGATCGTTGGCAACATTCAAACACATAAGCTCTAAAAACGCCCGGTACAGCGACGCGGAGAAATATCTGCTTTTCGAGCACGACGAGTTCACCATGAAGCCAATTCTGGACGACAACGGACGGCTCATTCCGCGCCAGGATTACCGCCTCGCTGCGCTCAACTGCGACGGCCAGGATTTTGCTGTCGCCTGTATGAGAGCGAATCTGCAATATGGCAAAAATCAAAGCCGGGACGACGTGAAAAGCCATCACTACATCATCAGCTTTGACCCACGGGACGGTGCAGACAACGGCCTGACCGTGGACCGGGCGCAGGAGCTTGGAGAGCAGTTTTGCCGCGAGCATTTCCCCGGCCACCAAGCGCTGGTCTGCACTCACCCGGACGGGCACAATCACACCGGAAATATCCATGTACATATCGTCATCAACAGTCTGCGGATCGAGGATGTCCCTATGCTTCCATATATGGACCGCCCCGCCGACGTGAAAGCCGGGATGAAGCACCGCTGCACCAACGCGGCAATGGATTACTTCAAGGCCGAGGTCATGGAGATGTGCCACCGGGAAGGTCTATACCAGACCGACTTGCTCAATGGCAGCGAGGATCGAATCAATGACCGGGAGTATTGGGCACAGAAAAAAGGACAGGCCAAACTGGATAAGTCCGACAAGCCCACCAAGTTTGAAACGGACAAAGAAAAGCTGCGCCGGACCATCCGAAAGGCGTTGGAGACAGCTACCACATTTGATGAGTTTGCCGATCTGCTTCTCCGTGAGGGTGTCATGGTCAAGGAAAACCGAGGGCGACTGTCCTATCTCTCGCCGGACAGAGCAAAACCCATCACGGCACGAAAGCTGGGCGATGCTTACGACCTAGCGGCGGTGCATGAGGCATTGGCACAAAACGCGCTGAAGCAGCCCGCCCGTCACAGCGTTCTGGACAAGCTCCGGGAGGCGGGAAATGTCCAGCGGCTTGTGGACATCGAAGCCAAGCGCGCCGAGGGCAAGGGCATCGGCTATGAAAAGTGGGCGCAGAGATTCAATCTCCAGCAGATGGTCAACACCTTGAACGCATATACCGATTACGGCTTTGCTTCTATGGACGAGTTGAACGAACTACTGGCCGCCGCCCAGAGCGAATTGCAAGAGAGCCGGGAAAAACTCAAATCCATTGAAACTGTCCTCACCGGGAAGAAAGAACTGCAAAAGCAACTTTTGACTTATTGGGAAACGAAGGATGTCCGGCAAGAATACAAGGCACTGAAAACAGCCAAGGCCAGGGCTGAATACGCCCAGGCACACGAGCGGGAGTTCATGCTGTCTACCGCCGCCGCCAAGTATTTCAAGGACCACGGGATCACCAAGCTGCCCAGCACCAAGGCCCTGCAAGCGGAGATCCAACAGCTTACATCGGAGAAGAACACGCTGTACAAAGACTACAGGGAAAAGCAGCGCAGGGTGAAGGAACTGGAGACTGTGAAGAACAATCTGGAGAGCATACTGGGCCACACGAAAGAGAAGCGCCATGAGCTTATTCCATCTTGAACTGCTCCCGCCGATTGAGAGACAGCCGGACGGGTCTCTCCCGCGCATGAACGGCAGGCAGCGGCAGCGGACCGTCTCGCTCATTCGGAAGCTGTGCAGTGCCTGTGACAATGGCAATTGCCTTTACCTGGACGATGGCGAGGAAGTCCCGTGCCCGCAGACACTCTCTTATTCCGTCTGCTGCAAGGTCTTCCGCTGGGTGTTGCTGAGAGACATAGAAGGACAAGCTCTTGAAATGGAGATATTCGGCAAGGACACCATGAAGCGGTGCGCGATTTGCGGCAAAGCGTTTCTCCCCGGCTCCAACCGGGCGAAATATTGTAACGATTGCAGGGTCATAGCCCAGCGTCGGCAAAAGGCGGAGTACGCCAAACGATGCAGGGCGAATAGTAGAACGATAGACCAGCAAAGCCCCTGAATTTGCAAGGCTTTCCGGGCGTAAAACCCGGAGGGGTGGTATCCTTACACCACTGACCGCAGATCCAGGCTTTAGACCATGGCAGAAAGGAGGAATCACAGCATGACACTGTTCATCCGTCACTATTAGCATAGCGTCACATAGGAGGTAAGAATTGGGTCGTAGGAAGAAGCTCATAAACGACACCAACATCCCGCAGTACGAGATCGAAAAGCTCGCCCGTTGCTTCCTGCCGGACATTCTCGCGTTTTACGAGAGCGAGGAAGGTCAGCGGGAGTTCGCGGCATGGAAAGCCCAGCGGGAGAAGGAAAGACACCTCCAAGACACCAAGGCGTAACAACGCCAGCGGCGGCACCATCTGGTGCCGCCGTGCTCTTTATAGTATTCCAGCCGGTAGCTGTACCGGATGTGTTAATGAATCAAATCAATGCGGAAAAAAGCATTTCTGCTCATTGCTGCCGCTATACGGTGACAATATAAAGTCGGTCATGCTCTGACCTTCTATCCATTA
>CANQKA010000010.1 GCA_947624395.1 uncultured Oscillospiraceae bacterium | reverse complement strand
CGCTGGAAACCACGGCGTCCCCCACCGACGCGCCGGAGCCGACCGTGGAGCCGACCGTGGAGCCGACCGTGGAACCGACCACGGAGCCGACCGTGGAGCCGACCGTGGAGCCGACCATGGAACCGACCACGGAGCCGACCATGGAGCCGACCATGGAGCCGACCGCCGCGCCGGAGCCGGCGGCCCCCACTTTGGAGCCGTCTGACCCACCTGCGATGACGGAAAGCCCCACAATGGAGCCGAAAAGCACACCAGACAGCACGGCATCCCCCATTTATGTGCCTTTTGTCCCCACGTTGACGGATACGCCGCCCACCGCGCCGCCTACCGGCGACGGGACCGACGGCCCGTTCTGGCTGGCCGCGCTGGCCCTGTGTACCATCGGCCTGGCCTATATCATCCTCAAAAGGCGGTAAAAAACACCGGGACCGGTAAAACCGGTCCCGGCGATATTTTGCTCTCGATTTAAAATTCCGCGTTGCCCACGGTCCGGGGGTGCAGCTCCACGTCCCGGATGTTGGAAACGCCGGTGAGGTACATGACCATACGCTCAAAGCCCAGGCCGAAGCCCGCGTGGCGGCAGGAGCCATAGCGCCGCAGGTCCAGGTACCACCAGTAATCCTCTTCCTTCAGGCCCAGCTCCTGCATGCGGGCGGTGAGCACGTCCAGCCGTTCCTCGCGCTGGCTGCCGCCGATGATCTCCCCGATGCCGGGGACCAGGCAGTCCGCCGCCGCCACAGTCTTCCCGTCGTCGTTCAGGCGCATGTAAAACGCCTTGATCTGCTTCGGGTAATCGGTCACAAACAGGGGCTTTTTGTAGATCTGCTCTGTCAGATACCGCTCGTGCTCGGTCTGCAGGTCCATGCCCCATTCCACCGGGTATTTGAATTCCGCCCCGGACTTTTTCAAAAGCTCAATGGCCTCGGTGTAGCTGACCCGGCCAAAGTCGCTGTCCGCCACGTGGTGCAGCCGGTCCAGCAGTCCCTTGTCCACGAAGGCGTTGAAAAACTCCAGCTCCTGGGGGCAGCGCTCCAGCACGGTGTTGATGATGTATTTCACCATCGCCTCCATGCACTCCAGATCGCCCTCCAAATCGCAGAAGGCCATCTCCGGCTCGATCATCCAGAACTCCGCCGCGTGGCGCTGGGTGTTGGAATTTTCCGCCCGGAAGGTGGGACCGAAGGTGTACACGTCCCCGAAGGCCATGGCGAAGTTCTCTGCGTTCAGCTGGCCGGAGACGGTCAGGTTGGTGGGCTTGCCGAAAAAGTCCTTGGTGTAGTCCACGGAGCCGTCCTCGTTCCGGGGCGGGTCGTTGATGTCCAGGGTCGTGACCTGGAACATCTCGCCTGCGCCCTCGCAGTCGGAGCCGGTGATGATGGGCGTGTGTACGTACACGAAGCCCCGGCCCTGGAAAAACTCATGGACGGCCTGAGCCGCCACGGACCGGACCCGAAACGCCGCGGAAAAGAGATTCGTCCTTGGCCGCAGGTGCTGGATGGTCCGCAGATACTCCACCGTGTGGCGCTTTTTCTGCAGGGGATAGTCCGGCGCGGACACGCCCTCCACGTCGATTTTCGCCGCCTTGATCTCAAAGGGCTGCTTGGCTTCGGGCGTGAGCACCAGCGTGCCCGTCACGATCAGGGCCGCGCCCACGTTGAGCCTGGCGATGTCGTCGTAATTATCTAAATTGGCCCGCTCGAACACGACCTGCACGCCCTTGAAGGAGCTGCCGTCGTTTAAGTCGATGAAGCCGAAATTTTTCTGGTCCCGGATGGTCCGCGCCCAGCCGCACACGGTGACGGACTTGTCCGCAAATTGGGACGCGTCGGCCCAAAGCCGGGCGATCTTCGTTCTGGTCATGGTTTGCTGCCTCCCTGCAGATTCAGTATGCCGCCATTATATACGCAAGTTTTTGAATTTTCAATATTGGATATACGGGCATTGCAGCCAGTGGGTCCAGGTCCGGTCCGCCACCCGGGTCTTCACCACGCCGCCGGCGTGGGAGATGGCCTCGATGGCCCAGCCGTCGCCTATGTACACGCCGATGTGCCCCGGGGCGTACACCAGCAGGCCCGGCGTCTCCGGCAGGGTGTCGATGGGCCCCTTGTCCGGCGCGTCCTCATAAAAGCCGTCGGTGCCGATGTCCGGCATGTCGCTGGAGCAGTACATAATGGCGTCCTCGCTTGGTTCGTACCAGCCGTATGCCTTGATGAGCCCCGCGCAGTCCACCACCCGGCGGCCCATCCACTTCTCCCGGATGATCTGCTCGTATTCCTCCACGGCCTCGCCGTACTGGTCCAGCTTGTACTGCAAAAGGTCCTCGGTCAGCACGTCGCCAAAGGTGCCCCACACGTAGCCCCACTGGTTCTCCCAGGCCATCTGCGCCCAGGCCACCAGGTCCTCGCTGTTTTTCACGCCGGGGTTTTTAAGGCGGCTGGCGTCGATGGTATTGCTGGAGGACGGGCCGTATTCCACATGTACGTATTCTCCCTCCCGCCACTCGAACATATCCGGCGGGATGGGGGAGGGGGTGGGCACGGAGGTGGGGATGGCCGTCGGGACAGGCGTGGCCTCCGCCGCTTCCTTTGCCGTCTCTTTCGCCCGGCCGGACCGCCACAGCAGCACCGTCACCAGCGCCAGGGCCAGAACGCATATCACACACAGCTCCGCCTTGATCCTGCCTCGGGCATTTTTCGTCTTTTTCATGCAAAGCTCTCCTTTGTTCGTCACTATCCTTTATAATAACACGGATCGGCCCGTTTGTGGAGAAGAAAACGCCATCAGTGCCTTAAGATTTTCTTAATTCGCAATAGCTGCCAATTTTCGGCGCTTTGTATAGGTTTGGGACTTTTGCGGATAATAAATCCTGTCCGACAAAAAGATGACAGGAGGATAAAGATAAAGATGAAAGCAACAGGGATCGTGCGGCGCATCGACGACCTTGGCCGGGTGGTCATCCCCAAGGAGATACGCCGCACCATGCGCATCCGCGAGGGTGACCCGCTGGAGATCTACACGGAAAAGGACGGGGAGGTCATTTTCAAGAAATACTCCCCCATGGGCGAGATGAGCGCTTTTGCCGAGCAGATATGCGAGTCCATGCACAAGACGGCGGAGTATGCCGCGGCCGTGTGCGACCGGGACAGCGTTATCGCCGCCGCCGGCCAGGGCCGGAAGGACATCCTGGACCGGCATATCAGTCCCGCGCTGGAGGAGATCATGGAAGGCCGCAAGGCCTACCGGGCCGACCCTGGCGGACGGAAGGTGCCTGTGACGGACGCTGAGAACTCCCCCACTGCCGCCGTGGCCGTGCCTATCCTGTCGGAGGGGGACGTGCTGGGCTGCGTGGTATTTTTGGAGCGGGGCGACGGCGTTCGCGCCGGGGACGTGGAGCTGAAGCTGGCCACGACAGTGAGCGGCTTTCTCGGCAAACAGATGGAAAGCTGAAAAAGTGCCTGCCGGAATAGGCAGGCACTTACTGTTATCCATATCACCACTCGTATTTGATCTCGCTCCTGTCGAAGCCATAGTCCCGCAAGAACTGCTCCAGATCGGCGTCGCTGCGGATAAGCACCACCTCCACAAAGCGGCCTGTGGCGGTATCCCGGTACCCGGCCACCTTCTCGCCGGTGCATATGCTGGCGCGTATCACCGGCTGCTTGCCGGTCCTGTCGTACCTTGGTCCCTTCTTCCTTCCGAACATAATCCCACCTGCTTTCGTCACTGTTTTTGCCGGAACACGGCGGCGTAGAGGGCCAGGGCCAGGATGGCGCTGAGAAGGTCGGCCACGGCCTGAGCGGCCAGTACGCCGTCGTAACCCGCCAGCGCTGCGGCGATGGCCAGCACGGCCAGGAACACCGCGCCCTGACGGCTCACGGACATCACCAGCGCCGGAAAGGCCTTGCCCGTGGCCTGGAAAAGGCAGGTGAACAGCAGCACAACGGCCGCGAACACGTTGCCCGCCGCCTGCCAGCGGAGCATGATGGCCCCGTCCGAGACGATGCCGGCCTCGTCGATGAAAATGCCCATAAATCCCGGCGCGGCCAGTATCAAAACGGCGCTGATGCACGCCGCCACCGCGCACAGAAACCGTAGGCAGAAGCCCGTGAGCTTTTTAAGCCTTGGCTTATCGTCCGCGCCGTATAAATACCCGAACAGGGGCACACCCCCGAAGGAGAAGCCCACCAGAATGAGCTGGCCGATCATGTTGATGCGCAGGGCGATACCCATGGCGGCCACCTTGGCGCTGCCATAGGCCACCAGATACTTGTTCATGACCACCAGACACAGGCTGGAGGCCAAGTTGGTGATGGCGGCGGTCAAACCCACGGCCAAAATCTGGCGCAGCTCGTCCCGGTCCACGTGGGACTGACCGGGGGATACGGACAGATACCGGCTCTTTTTCCGCAGGACGATGAGCAGCGCGGTATCGCTGAACAGGTACCCCAGCACCGTGGCGATGGCCGCGCCACGTGCGCCCCAGCCAAAGCCGGAGATCATGATGGGGTCCAGGATGATGTTGAGCACGGTGCCGCCGATGGTGCCCGCCACGGCCACAGAGGCCAGCCCCTCGCATCGCAGCAGGTTGGAGTGGATGAAGCTCAAAAGCACGATGGGCGCGCAGCCGGCCAGGACGGTGAAGTACTCCGAGGCGTACGGCAAGGTGTTCTTATCCGCGCCGATGAGCGTCAGCAGCGGGCCGCGGAACACAAGCGACAGCGCCGCTAATACAACGCCGGTGGCGATGGCCAGATAGAAGCAGAAGGAACTGACCCGCTGGATACCGTCCCGGTCATCCTTGCCCAGCATGCGGGATATGAGGGAGCTTCCGCCCTGGCCGTAAATATTGCCAAAGGCCATCAGCGCCGTGAACACCGGGCTGCACAGGCTCACGCCCGCCACCAGGTCCGTCACGCCGGTGCGGGCGATAAAATACGTGTCCGCCAGGTTATACACCAGCGTCACCATCATGTTCAGCACCACCGGCAGCGCCAGCTTGAAATACGTCCGGGGCAGATGGTCCAGGTCGAAAACAGACTCCTGCATGCAACGCGTCCTCCTTCCTTTGCCGGACCAGTATAGCAGATAGGGCGGAAAAGGGAAAGCCCGACATTTTAATGCAAGTTTAATCAACAGGCACTTTTCCTTTTAGGGCATTTGTGGTAAAATACCGTCACTATGAGTGATTATAACTATGGCTTTAATAACTCCCCCGGACCGGGACCCGGCACGCCCGGACCCAGACCGCCACGGGGCGGCTCCGACTGGGAGGCGGTCAGCTGGGTGCTGGACGTGGCGCTTATCTTTGCCACGGGTCCGCTGGGGCTGTTCCTGACCTTCGCCCACGCGGCGGGGCATGACCTGATCGGGAACATCTTACAGGGCCTTTTTGGCTCCCGGAAAAAGACGGCCCGTCCGGCGTCCGCCGCCAAAGCGGGCGCGAAACAGGAAGAGGGCCGTTTCCAGGGCGTGCGCCATGCGGACGCCGGGGCTACGGCCAAGACCGTGTTCGGCTGGATACTGGCGGGCTTCGGCATCGTGGCGGCCATCGGCGCGGTGGGCACGGGCGAGGGCTTGTGGCATGTGCTGAGCATGATCGCGGTGGCCCTGGGCGGCGGCGCGCTTGTCTGGTCCGGCTTTATGAGCCGGAAGAAGGAGGCCAAATTCCGCCAGTGCATCTCCATCACCGGCCAGCAGGGCGTGGTGGACATGCGGAAGCTTGCCAAGACCATGGGCGTGAAGCCGGCCGAGGCGGACAAAATGCTCACGGAGATGGTGGACCGGGGCTATTACGGCGAGCGGGCCTACATCGACCACGAGCGGCAGCTTCTTGTCATCGACGTGGAGGACATGCGGGACGTGTACCGCCGGGAGGACGAGCAGCGGGCCAAGCAGCAGGCGGACGAGAAGACCCAAGCCCAGGCCAAAATGAGCGAGTACGAGCGCTACGTGGAGCGCATACGGCAGGCGGACGTGGACATCGAGGACGAGGTCATGAGCGAGAAAATTCGCCGGATGCAGAGCCTGACCGCGTCCATCTTCGCCGAGGTGGAGGCCCACCCGGAAAAGCGGCCCCAGATCGACCGGTTCATGAACTACTACCTGCCCACCACCCTGAAGCTTCTGGAATCCTATGCCCGCATCGAGGCCCAAGGGGTCAGCGGGGAGAATATGGCAAAGGCCAAGGCGGACATCGAGCGCATCGCGGACACACTGGTGGCCGGGTACGAAAAACAGCTGGACAAGCTCTATCGGGCGGAGGCCATGGACATCGCCGGGGACGTGGGCGTGATCGAGAACATGCTCAAGCGGGACGGCCTTTCCGATCAGGACGATTTTGGACAAACTGTCGCAGGAGGACATTGACGTGGAAAATTACTATGAAAAACTCATCCGCTGCCGGGACGCGGTCCGGGCAAAGACCGACTTCCAGCCCCGGATAGGCCTTATCTTAGGCTCCGGGCTGGGTCCTGTGGCCGAGACCATGGAGATCGAGGCCGCCGTGGACTATAAGGACATCCCGGGCTTTCCCGTGTCCACCGTGCCGGGTCACGCGGGCCGGTACCTGTTCGGGTATATCGGCGGCGTGCCTGTCGTCTGCATGCAGGGCCGGGTCCACTACTACGAGGGCTTTGACGTGCACGATGTGGTCCTGCCCGTGCGGGTGATGGGCCTCTTGGGCATCAAGACCCTGTTTCTCACCAACGCCGCCGGCGGCCTGGACCCCAAGATGGAGACGCCGACCCTGATGGTCATTCGGGACCAGATGATGTTCAACTTCCCCAACCCGCTGATAGGGCCGAACTTGGACGAGCTGGGTCCTCGTTTCCCGGACATGAGCCAGATCTACGACCCGGCGCTGCGTAAGGTCCTGCACGACACGGCCGCCAAGCTGGGCCAGAAGCTGGAGGAGGGCGTGTACATCCAACTCACCGGCCCCAGCTTTGAGACGCCCTTTGAGGTCCGTTATTACGGCTCCCTTGGCGGCGGCGCGGTGGGCATGTCCACCGCCTGCGAGGCCGTGGCCGCACGGCACATGGGCCTGCGGGTCTGCGGCGTCAGCTGCATCACCAACAAGGGCGCGGGCCTTTCCGCCCAGCCTTTGAGCCATCAGGAGGTCATCGAGGCCGGCCAGCAGATCGCCCAGCGCTTCTCCGCCCTGGTCACCGCCGCCATCCCGGCCATCGACAAGGCATGACAAAGGAAAAGGTGCAAAACATCGCGCTCTCGCCCAACGGGAGCGCGGTGCGTATTCTGGACCAGACCCGGCTGCCGGGGGAAGTGGTCTATTTGGACCTGACGGACCGGGGGGCTATGTACGAGGCCGTCAAGGCGCTGCGGGTCCGTGGCGCGCCGGCCATCGGCATCTTCGCGGCGTACTGCGTGTACGTGCTGGCCCGGGGCTATGGGGAGGACGAGTTTTTCGCCCGCTTGGATGAGGACTGCGACTACCTCATATCCTGCCGGCCCACGGCGGTGAACCTGGCCCGCCAGACGGAGCGTATGCGGGCTTTGGCCCATGGCATGGAAGGGAAACCCGTTCCGGAGATCGTGGAGGCTTTGGGCCGGGAGGCGCGGGCTATCCACGACGAGGACATCGCCATGTGCCGTGCCATCGCGGAATATGGCTTAAGCCTGCTGCACGAGGGAGATACGGTGCTGACCCACTGCAACGCGGGACCGCTTGCCACCAGCGAGTACGGCACGGGCCTGGGACCGCTGCTGCTGGCTGCCGAGCGGGGCGTGAAGCTCAGCGCCTATGTGGACGAGACGCGGCCCCTTTTGCAGGGAGCGCGGCTCACGGCCTGGGAGCTCATGAACGCCGGGGTGGACTGCACGCTGATCTGCGACAATATGGCGGCGCTGGCGATGGGCCAGGGCCGTATCCAGGCGGTGCTGGCCGGGTGCGACCGGATGGCCGCCAACGGGGACGCCGCCAACAAGATAGGCACCTCCGGCGCGGCCATCATCGCCAAGCATTACGGCGTACCGGTGTACATTCTTCTGCCGTCCAGCACCATCGACCTTTCCTGTCCCACCGGGGCGGACATTCCCATCGAGATACGGGACGGGGAGGAGATACGCTCCCTGTGGTACGAAAGGCCCATGGCCCCGGCGGGGGTGAAGTGCTGGGACCCGGCCTTTGACGTGACGGACCACGAGCTCATCACCGCCATCGTCACGGAAAAGGGCGTGGTCCGGCCGCCATACGATGTGAATTTGCAAAAGCTTTTCGGATAAAATAGGAGGTATCGGGATGAAATGGCTGATCGCGTCCGACCTGCACGGGTCGGCGGAGTGCTGCGAGGCGCTGTTGGAGGCGTACGAAAAGGAGGGGGCCGACCGGCTCCTGCTGCTGGGGGATATCCTCTATAAGAAGCTGGGGACAAAGCGGAACAAGCAGACGGTGGCGGACCTGCTGAACCCCATGGCGGACAAAATCGTCTGCGTCCGTGGCAACTGCGACAGCGACGAGGACGTTTCCATGCTGGCCTTTCCCGTGCAGCCGGGGTATGTCCGCATTCCCATTGGACACGTGGCCATGTTCGCCACCCACGGGGACATGTACAACGACACGAATCTGCCCCCCAACATGGACCAGGGGGACATCCTGCTCCACGGCCACACCCACGTGCCCAAGACGGAAAACCGGGGCCGGTATCTCTGCTTCAACCCCGGCTCCGTGTCCAGCCCCCTGTGGGGCAGCGTCCGGGGCTACATGACGGCCGAGGACGGCCTTTTCCGCTGGCTCACCCTGGAGGGGGAGGAATACCGGCGGTACGAGCTGTGACGCTCGCATGGAAAAAGACAGGGCCCGATTTGCAGGTCCTGTCGATTTTCTTCTTGCGTTGCGTGCAATAATGCGCTACAATATAAGAGCGAGATAAACGAAAGGCGGGACTTGGAGTGAGGCAACACTCCAAGCCCCTATGCAGGAGAGTTGGCTCCCACACAGCAGGATAACTGCGCCGGACCCATTATAACCGCAACCGTCCCTTTTTACAAGGACGGGTTATATGGGGCAGTGCTGTCGTTCCACGGTGTAGGGAAGTTTCCCTGCGCCGTCTTTTGTTTGTCTCGGTGGAAAGGTCCGCGGGCGGGATTGAAAACCCCGCCCCGGACCCGACTGCCGGGAAATGAAAAAGAAAGGAACGGTATAGCACGATGGCAAAGCGCAGTTTATGCATATTCTTGGCGGTCCTGACGCTGTTTGCATTGGCCGTCCCGGCGTTCGCCGAAGAAGCGCCGGTGGAGGAACCGGTCGAAACGGAAGAGCCCGTCGTGACGGAAGAACCCGTGGTCACGGAAGAACCCGTCGTGACAGAAGAGCCGGTGGTCACGGAAGAACCCATCGTGACAGAAGAGCCGGTGGAAGTTACGGAAGAACCAGTCGAGGCAACGGAAGAGCCGGCGGTCACGGAAGAGCCGGCGGTCACGGAAGAACCGGAACCAACGGAAGAACCGGGCGCGGAACCGGAGGTAACGGTGGAACCAGAAGTAACGGACGCGCCGGAGGCAGCGGCGGAGATCGCCTCCGGTACCTGCGGAGAGAATGTGCGGTGGACCCTGAACGGCAGCACCCTTACTATTTCCGGTACAGGCGCGATGTCAGACAGGTGGGTGTCTCTGTGGAGTAAGTATTATGTAGAAAACGCGGTAATAGAACCTGGCGTGACCAGCGTTGGTGATTGGATGTTTAAAGACTGTGTGCATCTAATCAGCGTAACGATCCCGGATGGTGTGACCAAAATCGGATATAATGCGTTCAAGGGCTGTGTCTCACTGAAGAGTGCGACAATCCCGAATGGTGTGACCAATATTGGGCAATCTGCGTTTTCCGGCTGCAAGTTGCTGACAGGCGTGACGATCCCCGACAGTATGATTACCATCGGGACAGAGGCGTTCAAAGACTGCAAGTCTTTGACGAGCATGGCGATTCCCGGTAATGTGACCAAAATCGGGGATGGTGCGTTTTGTGGTTGCTCCTCGTTGACAAGTGTGGCTATCCCGAACAACGTGACCGAAATTGGGAATCATGCATTTAGGAGTTGTACGTCGCTAAAGAGTGTAACAATCTCTGCCAAAGAGACCAGTATTGGGAATTATGCGTTATCAGGCTGCACGTCGCTGACAAGTTTAACAATTGGCAACGGAGTGACTACCATCGGGGACTATGCGTTCAATGGCTGCGCGTCTCTGACGAGCGTGACGATTCCCGGCAGTGTGACGAAAATCGGGGAGTATGCGTTTTCAGCCTGCTCGTCCGTTGCTACCTTGACGTTCGAAGACGGCGTGAAAAGCATTGCTAGACACGCATTCCAGGGCTGCATGTCGCTGCGAACTGTGACAATCCCCGCCAGTGTGACTAACATCGGGGGTAATGCGTTCGGCGGATGTAGCCGCCTGACAAGCACGATTGTCCAGAGTCCAAACTGCGCTGTCACCGATAATAATTTCGGTGGTGGTTCGACGCTGGGTGTTCCGGGTAAAACTGTGGTCTACGCGGATATTGGCTCCACAGCCCGCGTGTATGCTGATAAATGGGGTTATACCTTCCTGCCTATCGAAATGGCGCCGACGCCCACTCCGGTACTGACAGCGACACCTGTGCCTACGGCAACTCCTGAGCCCGCGCCGACAAAGCTTTCCGCCCCCAAAATCAGCAAAGCTGAGAACAAGCCCACAGGTGTGAAGATCACTTGGAGCGCTGTCGCCGGCGCTGCCAAATACCGGGTCTACTACAAGACCGGTTCCGGGGACTGGACGAAGATAGCGGATACCACGGCGACCAGCTACACTTGGACCAAGGCTAAGAGCGGCACGACCTACAAATTCACCGTTCGCGCCTTTGATAAAACAAACACCGGCAGCGCCTACGACAAGGCGGGGACAAGCAAAAAATATATCGGCCAGGTGAAGATCAGCAAGGCGGAGAATAAGCCCACTGGCGTGAAGCTCACCTGGGGCAAGGTCGGCGGCGCTGCCGCTTACCGGATATTCTACAAGACCGGCTCCGGCGGCTGGACAAAGATAGCTGACACGACTTCCACCAGCTACACTTGGACGAAGGCCAAGAGCGGGACTAAATACACCTTTGCGGTGCAGGTGGCGAGCAAGGATGGCAAGAGCCTGTATAACGCCAAGAGCGACGGTTTTGACAAGACCTACATCGGCCAGGTAAAAATCAGCAAGGCGGAGAATAAGCCCACCGGCATAAAACTTACCTGGGGTAAAGTGGGCGGCGCGGCTGCATACCGGGTATTCTACAAGACTGGCTCCGGGGACTGGACAAAGATTGCGGACACCACCGCTACCAGCTACACTTGGACCAAGGCCAAGAGCGGGACCAAGTACACCTTTGCGGTACAGGTGGTGAGCAAAGACGGCAAGAGCCTGTATAATGCGAAAAGTGCCAGTTACAACAAAACCTACATAGGCCAGGTGAAAATCAGCAAGGCCGAAAACAAGCCGGAAGGTGTGAAGCTCACCTGGGGCAAGGTAGGCGGCGCGGCTGCTTACCGGGTGTTCTACAAGACCGGCTCCGGCGACTGGACGAAGATAGCTGACACCACCGCGACCAGCTACACTTGGACGAAAGCCAAGAGCGGGACCAAGTACACCTTTGCGGTACAGGCGGCGAGCAAAGACGGCAAGAGCCTGTATAACGCCAAGAGTGCCAGTTTCAACAAGACCTACATCGGCCAGGTAAAAATCAGCAAGGCCGAAAACAAGCCGGAAGGTGTGAAGCTTACCTGGAGCGCAGTCGGCGGCGCGGCTGCATACCGGGTGTTCTACAAAACCGGGTCCGGTGCTTGGACGACGATCGGGGATACCACCGCGACCAGCTACACTTGGACCAAAGCCAAGAGCGGGACGCAGTACACCTTTGCGGTGCAGGTGGCAAGCAAGGACGGCAAGGGCGTTTATAACGCCAAGAGCGCCAGCTACAACAAAACCTATATCGGCCAGGTAAAAATCAGCGGTGTATCGGACGCAGGCACAGGCATCAATATCACCTGGGGCAAGGTGGGCGGAGCAGCCGCGTACCGGGTGTTCTATAAAACCGGGTCCGGGGATTGGAAGAAGCTGACCGACACGACCAAAACGAGCTACACTTGGACGAAGGCCAAGAGCGGGACGCAGTACGCCTTTGCGGTGCAGGTCGTGAGCAAAGACGGCAAAAGCCTTTATAACGCCAAGAGCGCCGGCCAAAGCATCACGTACAAAGCCTCGCCCACGGCGGCGGACCTGTTTTCCAAGGTGGCGGGAGATTATACGTTTTCCTCTGGCGCGGGGGCCTGGGGCACAACCATCACGATTAACAAGGACGGCAGTTTCACGGGCGCCTATCATCACACTGACTCGTACGACAGCGGTCCCAGCTATGACTTCACGTTCTATGCGTCCGGGTTTTCCGGGAAGTTCACTGACGTAGTGCAGATCAACGATTATACCTATTCCGTCCAGCTGAACACGCTGACCTATGAGACTCCCATCGGGACCACGGAGATTGTGGACCGTGTGCAGTACATATACACGGACGCCTACGGTCTGGTGGGCGGCAAGACGTTTTATATCTACGCGCCCGACGCGCCAAAATCCAAACTGCCGGATGATTTTCTTCACTGGATGGCCTGGCACCTCGATTCGTCCAAGGGCAATTTGGGCTTCTACGGGCTTTATAACGTCAACACCAAAGAAGGCTGGCACAGTGGGGATATTTGAATCGCAAGTCGGAACGCCCCCAACTCAACTGAGTTGGGGGCGTCGGTTTTTCTCTTCCCTGGTCCCGTCAGCCCCAGCAGGGTCGATTCGGGGACATATAAAATAACATACGCTCAACACGCGAGGACGCGTCCGATTTTCGGACGCGTCTTTTTTGTCGATTCAAGATGTTGTGGCGCGAAAAAACGCCGTCCACAATAGGAAAAAAATGGCAGCAAAAATTTGTAAAAAAACCGTCTTTGACCCCTTGCAATTTGAATACCTGCCCTCTATAATAGAGGCAAGTGGGGCGAAGTGGGGGAAAGTGTTTTATTTTCCCATAGGAGAGGAGTGAACAGCATGACAGGCGAATACCAGCATTCTCTGGACGCCAAAGGGCGGCTGTTCATTCCCGCACGCCTGCGGGACGAGTTAGGCCCCGCGTTTTACGTGACGCTTTCTATGGACCACTGCCTGTGCGCCTACAGCGCGGAACAGTGGCAGATTTTTTCCGATAAAGTCAACGCGATGCCATACGTGCGGCAGCGGGCCATGCGGCCGCTGTACGCTTTCGCGTGCAAGTGCGAGCTGGACGCCCAGGGACGTATCCTGCTGCCCCAAAACCTGCGGGAGCGGGCGGGACTTGTGAAGAACGTGACCGTCCTTGGCTCCAACAACCACGCGGAGTTCTGGGACAGCGACGAGTGGGCGGCGCTGCGTGACAGCGAGGCCGCGCCGGAGAACATCGCGGCCGTCATGCAGGAGTTCGACTTCTGATGGAACACAAGAGCGTGTTGCTCCGGGAGTGTGTGCACTACCTGGAGATAGACCCGGACGGGACCTATGTGGACGGGACCCTGGGCCTTGGCGGCCATTCGGAGGCGATACTGGAGCATCTCACCGGCAGCGGAAAACTGGTGGGCATCGACCGGGACGATAAGGCCCTGGCCTACGCCGGAAAGCGTCTGGCCCGGTTCGGGGATAAGGCGAAGCTGGTCAAGGGCAATTTCGGCGACCTGGGCGCCATTCTGGACGGCCTGGGCATCGAGAAGGTGGACGGGATGCTGTTCGACCTGGGCGTGTCCTCGCCCCAGCTGGACGACGCCGGCCGCGGCTTTTCCTACATGCAGGACGCGCCTTTGGACATGCGCATGGACGAGACCGCGACCCTGACGGCGCGGGATATCCTGAACAACAGCACGGAGGCGGAGCTGCGCAGTATCTTCTGGCGCTACGGCGAGGAACGGTACGCCGGACGCATCGCCGCGGCGGTGGTTGCCGCCAGAGAAAAGGGACCTGTTGAGACCACAGGCCAGTTCGTGCAGATCATCCGCCAGACCATGCCGGCGGCCGCCCTGCGGGAGAAGCAGCACCCGGCCAAGCGGTGCTTCCAGGCGGTGCGCATCGCAGTCAACGACGAGCTGGACGCGCTGGAGCGGATGCTGGACACGGCCCCGGACAGATTGGAGATCGGCGGAAGGCTGCTGGTGATAAGCTTCCAGTCCCTGGAGGACCGGCTGGTGAAAGAGGCCATCCGCAAACGTGAGAACGGCTGTACGTGCCCGCCGGACTTCCCGGTGTGTACCTGCGGTTTTGTCCAGACGCTGAAAAGCGTCACGCGCAAGCCGGTGATACCCGGCGCGGAAGAATTGGCGGACAATCCCCGGGCCAGAAGCGCCCGGCTCAGGATCGCAGAAAGGGTGTGAACACCATGGCGGACATTCGGAAGTTCAACAGCTACAACTTCGTCACCGGCGCGGTGGACGGAACGCTGGCCTATGACTTCAGCAACCCGGAGATATACCAGCCGGAGGAAGAGGTCATACAGGACGAGCCGAAAAAGCGGCCCCGGCACAGAGAAAAGCTCCAACCCCGCGAGTGGGTCCGGGAGGACGTGCGGCCCGACGGTAAAGAAGAGGCCGCCGCGAAAAACCGGCAGGGCTTTTCCCTGGTGTCCCTGCTGGGCGGAGCCGTGGTGGTGGTGATGCTGACCATGATGCTGCTGGCCCAGATACGCCTGACGGACATATCCGACACGGCCGCCAAGCTGGAGCGGCAGATCGACCAGCTGGAGACCCAGCGCAACAAGCTCACCGTGGAATACGAGAGCATCTTCAACCTGGAGGACGTGGAAGAGCGGGCCGTGAACGTGCTTGGCATGCAGGAGCCGGACAACGAGCAGATCTATTATCTGACCGGCGTCGCTTCCGCCGACCGGGCCGAGGTGGTCACAAAACAGGACGCGGACATGTTCTCTCTGGGGCTTGCGGACATCCTGTCGTCGATCAAGGCATATTTCAGTTGACAGGGGTATTATACTGGTAATGACAGCCGCCGTGAGCACGTGTCCAAAGGAGAACCCATATGTTTAAGAAACGCCGGGAGAAGAAGTCTCTCACGTCGCCAAACCGCATGATGCTTCGCCGCACACTGTTCCTCATGATAGTGTGCGGCATAGTTGCATTTATCGCGCTGGGCGCACGGCTGTTCCAGCTGCAGATCATAGACCACGACACCTACGAATCCGCGGCGGTGGAGCAGCAGCTTCGCCAGACCACCGTCTCCGCCCACCGGGGGACGATCTACGACCGGAACATGAACATTCTGGCCATGAGCGCCTCCGTGAGCAATATCTACATAAGCCCCGCCGAGATCAAGATGAACGAGGAAAATCCCGCCTATATCGCCCAGGGCTTGGCCGATATTCTGGGGCTGGACTACAACGAGGTCTATGAAAAGACCCTCAACACCGACTCCTGGTATGCCACCGTGGCCCGCAAGGTGGAGGACGACGTGACCGAGCAGGTCCGCCAGTTCAAGGAAAACGAGGGGCGCAACGCCCAGGGCGAGCTTGTGGAGGACGAGAGTGACCATGTGTCCCTCACCGGCGTGAAGATCGAGGAGGCCAGCAAGCGCTATTACCCTTACGGCAGCCTCGCCAGCCACGTGATAGGCTTTGTGGGCTCCGACGACCACGGCCTTTCCGGCCTGGAGCTTTACTATGACAAGGCCCTGTCCGGCACGGACGGGCGCATCGTCCGGGCTACCAACGCCTACGGCACGGACATGATGTTCACGGACTTTGAGGACTATTACGACGCCGTGGACGGCCAGAGCCTGGTGCTGACATTGGACCAGACCGTCCAGTTCTACCTGGAAAAGCACCTGGAAACGGCGGCGGAGACTTACGATCTGCAGGACGGCGCGGCTGGCATCGTCATGGACGTGAACACCGCCGGCATTCTGGGCATGGCGTCTCTGGGCAATTTCGACCTGAACAACTACCTGGCCCTGAGCCCCGAGGCCCAGGAGCGGGTGGACCGGGCGGACGTGCACACGGAGGAGGAGCGGGACACGCTTTTGGAGCAGGAGCGGCAGCTGCAATGGCGCAACAAGGCCATGTCCGACACCTATGAGCCCGGTTCCGTCTTCAAGATCATCACCCTGGCCACGGGCCTGGAGTGCGGCGCTGTGGACCCGGATACCTCCGCCTTTTTCTGCGGCGGCAGTATCAACGTGCTTGGCCGTACGGACCCGCTGAACTGCGCCAATATCTATGGCCACGGGGACATCAACCTGGCCGAGGCGGCCAAGTATTCCTGCAACGTGGCTTTCGTGACCATCGGCCAAATGATCGGCGCCGAGACGTTTTACAAGTATATCCGGGCCTTTGGCCTGTTCGACAGGACCCACGTGGACCTGGCGGGCGAGTCGGACAGTCTGTGGTGGTCGGAGGACGTGTTCTTCGACAAGTCCAACCTGTCCCAGCTGGCGGCGGCCTCCTTCGGTCAGACCTTCACCATCACCCCCATGCAGCTCATCACCGCGGTCAGTGCCGTGGCCAACGGCGGCTACCTCATGGAGCCCTATTTCGTCAGCGAGTTTTTGAACGCCGACGGCACCGTGGCCAGCCAGCGGGAGCCCAAGGTCGTCCGCCAGGTGATCAGCGAGCAGACCAGCAAGACATGCTGCGAGATCCTGGAGGGCGTGGTCAACGAGGCCGACGGCACCGGCTCCAACGCCTATGTGCCCGGTTATCGGGTGGCCGGCAAGACCGGTACGTCCGAGGACGTTGTGTATGAGGCCGTGCACGGCACGAAAAAATATATCTGCTCCTTCCTGGGCTTTGCCCCGGCGGACGACCCTAAGGTGGCGGTACTGGTGCTGCTGGAAAACCCCGGCCCGGACAACCCGTACAGCGTGGGCGGCGGCACCATGGCCGCGCCCGTAGTTGGCGCCGTGCTGCAGGACATCCTGCCCTATCTGGGCGTGGCGCCGGTATACGGCGAGGGCGAGGAAGCGCTGGTGGACCAGCGGGTGCCCCGTCTTGTCGGTAAGACGCCGGAGGAGGCCAAGTCCATTTTGGAGGAGGCCGGATTCGTCCTGAAGGAGACCGTGGGCGGCGGCGCGGCCGTCACGGCCCAGATGCCCGCCGCCAACGCCAAGGTGGCTGCCGGCAGCGAGATCGTTCTGTACTGCGGCGAGGAACCGGTGATGGAGCCGGTGGAGATGCCGGACCTGCTTGGTCTGAGCTACGAGGTGGCCCGGATACGGGCCAGCTGGGCCGGTCTGTACGTGCGCGGCACGGGCACCATGATGAAGAGCAACTACGTACTGACGGTGAGCCAGAGCGTGGAACCCGGTACGATGGTGGACCCCGGAACCATCGTGACGGTCACGCTGAACGACGCGACGAAGGCGGGGATATTCTGACATGAAACTGCGAGAACTGCTCACGGAGCTTTCCGTGATCGAGAGCACAGCGGACCCGAATATGGACATACGGGACATCCGCTACGACTCCCGGGCTGTTCAGCCGGGGGACCTGTTCGTGGCGGTACCCGGCATGCAGAGCGACGGCCACCGGTTTATCCCCATGGCGGTGGAAAAGGGCGCGGCGGCGGTGCTTTGCCAGCGCCCGCCGGAGGGCGATGTGCCCTATATTCTGGTGGCCGACAGCCGTCTGGCTCTGGCGCGGGTGTCCTGCGCCTGGTTCGGGTACCCCTCCGAGAAGATGACCATGGTGGGCGTCACCGGCACCAACGGCAAGACTACCTCCACCGTGCTGATAAAGCACATGCTGGAGGACGTGACCGGTGAAAAGGTCGGCCTGGTGGGCACCATCTCCAACTGGATAGGCGACGAGGAATTCCCCACGGAGCGCACCACGCCGGAGTCCTACGACCTGCAAAAGCTGTTTGCCCGGATGGCGGACGCCGGATGCTCCTACGCGGTGATGGAGGTCTCCTCTCACGCGCTGGCCCTGGACAGGACGGCGGGGGTCCGGTTCCGGGCGGGGCTTTTCACCAACCTCACCCAGGACCACCTGGACTTTCACGGGACCATGGAGGAATACGCCAAGGCCAAGGCCCTGTTGTTCGCCCAGTGCGGCAAAGCCGCCGTCAACATCGACGATGGGTGGGCCGGGACCATGATCGACCGCGCCCAGTGCCCGGTGTCCACCTTTTCCGCCCAGGGTGACCTGACGGCGGACCTGCGGGCCATTGACGTGCGCCTTGCCGCCGACCACGTGCGCTTCACGGCCTGCGCGAAAAACGAGCAGGCGGATGTGCGCCTGGGTATCCCTGGGGCATTTTCCGTGGAAAACGCCATGACGGCCCTGGCGGCGGGCCGGCTTCTGGGTCTGCCTCTGGCCGACTGCGCCGCGTCTCTGGGCAGGGCCGCCGGCGTGAAGGGCCGGGTAGAGGTAGTCCCCACAGGCGGTGACTTCACCATTGTCATTGACTACGCCCACACGCCGGACGCGCTGGAAAAGGTGCTGCGGACCATGAAAGAAGTGTCACAGGGCCGTGTGGTGGCGCTGTTCGGCTGCGGCGGCGACCGGGACCGGACCAAGCGGCCCCAAATGGGTCTCATAGCGGCAACGGAGGCGGACTTTTGCGTGGTCACCAGCGACAATCCCCGCACCGAGGACCCCCAGACCATCATCGACGAGATCGTGGCCGGTATGCCCGCCGACGCGCCGAAGCAGGTCATTTGCGACCGGCCCGAGGCCATCCGCTGGGCCATCGATAACCACCAGCCGGGGGACGTGATCGTCCTGGCCGGGAAGGGCCACGAGACCTACCAGGAGGTCAACGGGGTCAAACGCCACATGGACGAGCGGGAGATCGTGGCGGAACATCTGAAGAAAACGAGGAACGACTGACATGACGCTGCGACTTATCGAGAGCCTTCTGACCGGCTTTGCGGTGGCTGCCCTGCTGGGGACGGTATACGTGCCCTGGCTGCGGAAGATCAAGGCGGGCCAGGAGATCAAGGAGATCGGCCCCAACTGGCACAAGACAAAGGCCGGGACCCCCACCATGGGCGGGGTGATGTTCATCACGGGCGTGGCGGCGGCAGTCTTATCCTTTGGCTTCACCTACATCCGGGCCGGGGAGCTGGGTGCGCTGTTCGTGCTGGTGTTCTCCCTGTTTTTCGGGGCGATAGGCTTTCTGGACGACTACGAAAAGCTGAAGAAGAAGCAAAATCTGGGACTGTCCGCCAGGGCCAAGTTCATCTTGCAGCTGGCGGTGGCGGTGGCGCTGCTGTACTTACTGCGGCTGGAGGGGTATCTGACCCCGGCGCTGTATGTCCCGTTCTGGAACATTACCATCCATATGCCCGAGTGGCTGTATTTCGCGCTGTGCGCGTTCGTGGTGGTGGGCACGGTGAACGCCGTGAACCTGACCGACGGCATCGACGGCCTGGCCGCCAGCGTTTCCGTGCCGGTGTTCCTTTTCTACACCGCCGTGAGCTTTTTCTGGGGCGGGCGGTACGGGGCCCTGGGCGTGTTCTCCGCGGGGCTCACCGGCGGGCTGTTCGGGTTTTTGCTCTACAATCACCATCCGGCCAAGTGCTTCATGGGCGACACGGGGAGCCTGTTTCTGGGCGGGGCCGTGTGCGGTATGGCCTTCGCGCTGGATATGCCCCTGATTTTGGTCCCGCTGTGCCTGATATTTATTCTGGAAACGCTGTCCGACATCATCCAGGTGGGCTATTTCAAGCTGACCCACGGCAAACGTTTTTTCAAAATGGCCCCCTTCCACCACCATTTGGAGATGGGCGGCTGGCTGGGCCACAAGTGGACCGAGACCCAGATCGTGACGCTGTTCACGGCCATATCGCTGGTGTGCGCCGTGGTATCATTTTTCGCCTGCATGGGCCGCTATGCCTGAAAGAACAAATAGGGAAGGAGAGTGAAGACGAATGGCGGCAAGGGAAAACACCGTGACATATGAAAACACGCGCCTTGCGGACTATACGTACGACAACTCCATCGAGCGGGGCAGTATCGACCTGCCCTTTGCGCTGTTGACGCTGCTGCTGCTGACGGTGGGCGTCGTCATGGTGCTGTCCGCCAGCTTTGCCCGGGCCTACTACGACCCCTCCGGCACCACCAACGGCAACGCCACCTATTATTTCGTGCGTCAGGCGCTTTTCGCCCTGTGCGGCGTGGGCGTCATGTTCGTGTGCTCCCGGTTTCCCATGGGCTTTTACCGGCACATCTCCGGCATCGTGATGATGGCGTCGCTGGCGCTGCTGGTGCTGGTGCTGGTCCCCGGCATCGGCGAGAAGGCCAACAACGCCCGCCGGTGGATCAACCTGGGCTTCACCACCTTCCAGCCCTCCGAGATCACCAAGATCGCCGTGATACTGTTCTTCTCCGTGCTCATATGCTCCTTCAAGGAGAAGATGAAGACCTTCCGGTACGGCATATTGCCCTTTGTAATGATCTTGGGCGTTATCTGCTTCCTGCTGGTGCTGGAGCCGCACATGTCGGCCATCATCATCATTCTGGCCATCGGTATGGTGATGCTGTTTCTGGGCGGGCTGCCCCTTTACTGGTTCGTCGGCGGCGGTCTGGGGGTCGGGGCCCTGCTGGGCATCGGCTACGCGCTGTTCCCCTATGTGCGGGAGCGGTTTTCCGCCTGGCTCAACCCATTTGCGGACGCCTCCGGCAAGGGCTATCAGATCGTGCAGAGCCTCTATTCCATCGGCTCCGGCGGGCTTTTGGGCCTGGGCTTGGGCAACTCCCGACAGAAATATCTCTACCTGCCCGAGGAGCACAACGACTTCATCTTCTCCGTGATCTGCGAGGAGCTGGGCTTCATCGGCGCGATGCTGATTTTGACATTGTTCGCGCTGCTTATCATCCGGGGCTTCTGGCTTTCCATGCATGCCCGGGACCGGTACAGCGCGTTGGTCGGCGCGGGCATCACCACCCACCTGGCCATGCAGGTCATCCTGAACGTGGCCGTGTGCACCAACTCCATCCCCTGCACGGGTATATCCCTGCCGCTGTTCAGCTACGGGGGCACGGCGCTGTTGCTGCAAATGGCGGAGCTGGGCATCGTCCTGTCCATATCCCGGGACGTGGCGGAGAAACGATAGCGGGGAGAGAGCATGAGCATGAGAGTGTTGTTTACCTGCGGCGGCACCGCCGGACACATCAACCCGGCCCTGGGCGTGGCGGGCCGCATCAAAGAGCTGGTCCCTGACGCGGAATTTCTGTTCGTGGGGGCCGAGGGGCACATGGAGACGGAGCTGGTGCCACGGGAGGGGTACGCCTTAAAAACCGTGCGTATCTCCGGGTTCCAGCGCAGTCTGGCGCCGAAGATGATCGCCGCCAATATCCGGGCCGTGGGGCGGGTGGTGTCCAGCCAGCGGCTTGCAAGGCGGTACATAAAGGAATTTCAGCCCGACGTGGCCGTTGGCACCGGCGGCTATGTGTGCTACCCGGTTCTGAAAACGGCGGCGGCCATGGGTATCCCCACGGCGGTGCACGAGTCCAACGCCCTGCCGGGGCTGACCACCCGGCTTCTGGAAAAGACCGTGGACCGTATTCTGGTGGGGTTCGAGGACAGCCGCCAGTATTATAAAAACCCGGACAAGGTGCAGGTCACCGGTACGCCGGTGCGGGTGGACTTCCGGGACCTGGACAAGGCGAAGGCGCGGCGGGAGCTGGGTCTGGACCCGGACCGGCCCGTGGTCCTGGCGGTGTTTGGCTCCCTGGGCGCGGACTATATGAACAGCGCCATGCAGGGCTTTATCCGCCGCATGGGCAACGGGACCGGCCTGCATCTTATTTATGCCACCGGCAAGCGCTATTACGACGGCGTGCGGGAAAAGCTGGACGCCGCTGGCCTGCACAGTCCCTGTATCGATGTGCGGGAGTATATTTACGACATGCCCAAGGTGATGACCGCGGCGGACCTGATAATCTGTCGCAGCGGCGCGTCCACCATCAGCGAGCTCACCTATCTGGGCAAACCCGCCGTGATGGTCCCCAGCCCCAACGTGGTCAACAACCACCAGGAGAAAAATGCCCGCGTGCTGGAAAAGGCCGGGGCAGTGAAGATGCTTTTGGAGGGCCAGTTCGACGGCGACAAGCTCTATGACACCGTGACCGGGTTGCTGAACGACAAGGCGGCGCTGGACGCGATGCACAAAGCGAGCTTGAAATTGGGCGTGGCCGACGCCACAGACCGTATCGCCTCCATCGTGCTGGGGCTTGCGCAAAAGGGCAAAACAGAGTAAAATCAATATAAATAGCCGCCGCACATTTTCCCACCTTCCGCATAGTATGTTTTGATGTTGAGTCCACACATACTGGCCGGAGGGCGGAACATGAGCATATGGCGAGTACAGGGCGGATATCCCCTGGACGGGAGCTTGACCATCCAGGGCGCCAAGAACGCAGTGCTGCCAGTTCTGGCGGCGGCGATCTTAACGGGCAGCGAGGTGGAACTGACCAACGTGCCCCGGCTGCGGGACGTGGAGGCGTCGCTGAACATCCTGCGGCACCTGGGCTGCGCCGTCGGGCGGCAGGACGATGTTGTCCGTCTGGACAGCCGGAACATGACCGGCTGCGCCATCGGCCGTGAGCTGACGGGCCAGATGCGCTCGTCGGTGATTTTTCTGGGTGCCATCCTGGCCCGGTGCGGCCAGGTGCGTATTGCCATGCCCGGTGGCTGCGAGCTTGGTCCCCGGCCCATCGACCTGCACCTGGCGGCCATGAAGGCCCTGGGCGCGGACGTGTCGCTGGAGGACGGCCAGATCCTTTGCCGCACAGACGGATTGACCGGCGGCCATATCCACCTGGCGCTGCCCAGCGTGGGCGCCACGGAAAACGCCATGATCGCCGCATGCGGTGCCAAAGGGGCCACCGTGATAACCGGCGCGGCAAAAGAGCCGGAGATCGTGGAGCTGCAGGGCTTTCTCCGGGCGCTTGGCGCGGATATCACCGGCGCGGGCACGGATACCGTCGCCGTCCGGGGTTTTACCCCCGTCCGACAGGTGGGCTGGCGGGTCATGCCGGACCGTATCGCGGCGGCCACCATGCTGTGCGCCTGCGCATGTGCGGGCGGGGACGTGGAGCTGCGAGGCCTGGACCCGGCCCACGTGCAGAGCGTCAGTGACGCGCTGGGGCGCATGGGCGCGGACGTACATACAGGCTCCCGGCGGCTGCGTATCAAATGCGCGGGCCGTCTCCAGGGCGGCGGAACGATCGTCACGGAGCCATACCCCGGCTTTCCCACGGACGCACAGCCGCTTTTGATGGCGGCCAGCCTGAAGGCGGACGGCGTCACGGTCTTTGAGGAGACCATATTCTCCGACCGGTACCGCCAGGGGGTCGAGATGACCCGCCTGGGGGCGAAAGTAGCGATAGCCGGCCGGCGGGCCGTCGTCACCGGCGTGGAGCATTTGCACGGCGCGAGCCTGACGGCGGAGGACCTGCGGGGCGGGGCATCGCTCATCATCGCCGGCCTGGGGGCCGAGGGGGAGACCACCGTTTTTGACCGGGGCCACGTGGCCCGTGGCTACGAGGGATTGGACAGGGCGCTGAATGCCCTTGGCGCACATATCGATTTTACAGAATGAGGTAGATCGCTTTGGCAAGACGAGACCGCTACGGCGCGGCGAGAAAGAAAAAGAGCAGAAGCGCGTTTTTTGCGCCGCTGTCATTCCTGCTGGTGTGCGTGGCCGTGGTATTCGGCATGGGTGTGTTCTTCCGGGTGCAGACCATCGACGTGGAGGGCATGGAGGAGTACACCCCGGAACAGATCATCGAGGCCTCCGGCATCGACATCGGGGATAACCTGTTCTTCATCAACCGGGCCGCCGCCTCTACGCGCATCTATTCCCGGCTGCCACGGGTGGAGACGGCCGACGTGGAGCCACACCTGCCCAACCGGCTCACCATACACGTGAAGGAGAGCTATGCCCTGGCCTATGTGGAGTGCCAGGGGGTGTACTGGGTGGTCACCGGCAACTGTAAGCTTTTGCAGACCGCCACGCCGGACGAGGTGGCGGGCCTTATCCACGTGCTGAACCTGTCCCCCCAGGACCCGGAGGCCGGCAAGGCCATGACCGTGGCGGAGGACGACAGCCTGAAGCTGGCCTATTTGCAGCAGCTTCTTGGCGCGTTCGAGGAGCTGAACATGGCCGGGGACGTGGACCAGCTGGATATGTCCAACCCGGCCAACCCCACGTTCCAATACCTGGGCCGGTTCACCGTCCGCATGGGTTCCAACGACAACACGGACTATAAGCTGCGCATGCTTTTGAGCGGCGTGCCCCAGCTTGGCGAGACCGAGATCGGCACGATAAATCTGTCCGATGGCGTGACCGTTCGCTTCACGCCCAGCTGAAAAAAGCGAAAATTAGAAAATTTTTCTTCCGTTTGACATAATATTTTTAAATAAACTATTGACCTCCACGATAATTCGTAATAAAATGTTACATATATAATTAGGGTAGGCGGCACCGCGTCCGTCGCAGCGCCCTCACATTTGGAATACACGGGAGGCAAACAAAGATGGCAGCACATTCGGTTGAGTCCGGCCCTGAAAATGTTGTGACCCTGAAAGTCGTCGGCATCGGCGGCGCCGGCGGCAACGTCGTGAACAGGATGGTCGGCGCTGGCACCAGCGGCGTGGAGTTCATCGCCGTCAACACGGACAAGCAGGCTCTGGCCATGTCCACGGCGGACACCAAGATCCAGATCGGCGAAAAGCTGACCCACGGTCAGGGTGCCGGCAGCGACCCCGAGGTTGGCGAAAAGGCCGCGGAGGAGAGCCGCAACGAGGTAGCCAAGGCCCTGGAGGGCACGGACATGGTGTTCATCACCGCCGGTATGGGCGGCGGCACCGGCACCGGCGCGGGCCCTGTGGTGGCGGATATCGCACGGGAGGCCGGCGTTCTCACCGTCGGCGTGGTCACAAAGCCCTTCGGCTTTGAGGGCAAAAAGCGCATGACCCAGGCCATGGCCGGTATCGACTCCCTGCTGGGGAAGGTGGACAGCCTGCTGGTCATCCCCAACGACCGGCTCAAGTACGCCACCGACCAGAAGGTCACCTTTGCCAACGCCTTTGAGATCGCCGACGAGGTCCTGCACGAGGCCGTGACCAGCATCTCCGGGCTCATCAAGAACACCGGGTTCATCAACCTGGACTTTGCGGACGTGTGCACCATCATGCGCGGCGCAGGCTTTGCCCACATGGGCGTGGGCCACGCCGTCGGCAAGGGCAAGGCGGAGGACGCCGCCCAGATGGCCATTTCCAGCCCCCTGATGGAGACCTCCATCAACGGCGCTCACGGTGTGCTGATAAACATCACCGGCTCTGAGGACATGGGCCTGGACGATGTGGAGACGGCCGCCAATCTGGTCCAGTCCGCAGCCCATCCCGACGCCAACATCATCTTCGGCGCGTCTTTCGACAATTCCATGGACGACGAGATCCGCGTGATCGTCATCGCCACCGGCTTTGACGAGAGCACCCAGACCGCGAAAGCTGTCGCCACCAATTCTGCGAGCGCCGCCTCTCAGCCCGCCGCGGAGCAGCTTTTCACCAGCGCCGAGCAGTCCGCCGAGCCCAAGCACGTGGAGCCGGCCAACCCGTCGCCGGAGGAAGAGGACCCCTTCGACAGCATCTTCCGTATCTTCAATTCCAAGTAAGATCGATAAACGCCCTGTCCACACGGACAGGGCGTTTTTTGCTGCGCAAATCGTTAAAAGTACCATTATTCTCGCGAAAAATGAAAGATTCTTGTTGCATTTTGCCGGATAATGGCGTAATATGTGCATGAATATGGCTTGAAGCCGATCACAAAAAGAAAGAAGGAGAGACACATGGCAGCGAAATTTGAGATCAAAGCGGCGAAAAACGGGGAATTTGTCTTCAATCTTCATGCGGCCAACGGCCAGGTCATTGCCACCGGCGGCGAGACCTACAGCAGCGTGGACGCCTGCAAGACCGGCGTGGAGAGCGTGCGGAAAAACTGCGCGGTGCACGTGGAAGATCAGACTGTGGCGGGCTTTGAGACCCTGGCCCACCCCAAGTATGAGCTTTACAAGGACAAGGGCGGCGAGTTCCGTTTCCGCCTGAAGGCCTCCAACGGCGAGATCATCGCTGTCAGCGAGGGCTATAAGGCCAAGTCCAGCGCGAAAAACGGCATCGCCTCCATCGGCCGCAGCGCACCGGACGCGCCTGTGGTGATCGCGGAATAAGCGAGCATTATCCCGAGAACGTTAGACCCTGCCGCGAAAAAGCGGCAGGGTCGTTTTATCCTCACTCCATGTCCCGCTCCAGCTTTTTTGCCAGGGCTTCCAGCCGCCGGACGGCGGCGCTGTCCCCCTCCAAAGCCAGGGCGCTCTGGTCCGCCACAGGGGCCAGGTGAGCCTTGCCGTGGGCAAAATGCACGGTCAGGCCGTCGGAAAAATCCGCGCCGAACTCCGCCAGATGCTCGCCCATGGCCCGCATGAGCCGTGCCCTGTCCCGACAGGGCAGCACCCGCCTTGGGGGCTCCTGCCCACCAGGCAGATGATAGAGGCCGTTCAGCGCGTCCAAATTGCACTGGTAATAGGCCTGGGGCGTTCCGATGTCGCACCAGTAGCCGTCCATGACCCGCCCCCGCATGGGCACGCCCTGTTCCAGCAGCTGTGGAAACAGGTCCCGGGCGAAATCGTATGGCGTGTCCGGTGGGATATAGGACAAAACGTCGGGGCTGAGAGCGTAGATACCCGTGCTCACCTGGTCCGTCACCACCCGCTCCCAGGCGGGCTTTTCCAGAAACCCGGTGATACGTCCGGCCTTGTCTGTTATCACCAGGCCGTAGGGCAGCGGCTCCGCCTGGGCCGCCAGTGCCACGGTGACGCCCTTTCTGTGGCCGGCCATCAGCTCGGCCAGGTCGAAGTCACAGGCGCTGTCGCCGCTCATAACAAGAAAATTTTCGTTCCCGATGAAGTCCGCGCAGTTTAAAACAGCCCCCGCCGTTCCCAGGGGGGTGCGTTCCTCGCGGTATTCGATGCGCACGCCGTATTGGCTCCCGTCCCGAAAATGGTCCCGGATGACCTGGGGCTGATAGTGGAGCGTAAGACACAGCCTGTCAAAACCGTTTTCCCGCAGCAGCGCCACGGTCCGCTCCAAAAGCGGCGTGCCCAGCAGGGGCATCATGGGCTTGGGAAGTCCGGCGGATATGGCCCGCAGACGCGTACCCTCGCCGCCGGTGAGTATGACCGCTTTCATCCTTTCACCTCGGCCATAGTATGTGGACGGGACGGGGGAAAAATGTATTTGTATTATGCTGGTGATTCTGCTATAATACTACGGTATATGTTTAATTTGGAGCAGTAGGCCAATGAACAAGATCACGAAAAATCTGGGCGAGCCGGGGTCCCGGTTTTATATCCTGTGCCTGTTTATTTTCGCGGCGGTTACGGCGGTGTTCTTCCATGAGCCATATCTGGCCCTGGGGGAGGCCGTGGCGTCGTTGGCGCTGCTGTTCGTGAACATGTACCTGGCCCGCAAGCGGCAGAAGGAGCTTTTGGCCTATATCCAGTCCGTGACCTATGACTCCGAGGCGGCGCGGGACAATGCGATGATGAACTTCCCGCTGCCTATGGCAGCCTATTTTGTGGACTCCGGGCGGGTCGTGTGGGCCAACCAGGTGTTTTTCTCCATCTGCGGACGCAGATCCCCCAGCGTGGACGTGTCCATCCAGGAGCTAGTCCCCGCCTTTCAGGGCAAGTGGCTCATGGAGGGAAAGAGCCGCTGTCCCGGCCTGGTCGAGCTGGGCGGACGGCGCTACCAGGTCCACGGCAACCTTGTCCAGGGCAAGAGCGGCGAGCGGATAAGCGGCACCATGGGCGTGACCTATTGGGTGGACGTGACGGACTATGACGACATCCGCCGGGAATATGCCGCGTCACGGCCCGTGGTGATGCTCATCATGATAGACAACTACGACGAGCTGATCCGAAACGTGCCGGAGCGGGCCAGGGCCGACCTGCGCAACGAGCTGGAGGATATCTTTGTCCAGTGGATCGAGGGCACCGGCGGCTTTCTGCGCCGGTACGATCGGGACCGGTATATTTTCCTGTGCGAGAGGCGGCACTTTGACGGTCTGGCGGCGGAGAAGTTCACCCTCCTGGACCAGGTGCACAAAGTCGTGAATAACTCCGGCATCCACGCCACGGTGAGCCTTGGCGCGGGGCTGGACGGGGCCAGTTTGGAGGAGGACTTCAACTTCGCCTCCATGAGCGTGGAGATGGCCCTGAGCCGTGGCGGCGACCAGGCGGTGGTGCGCAACCGCATAAACTTTGAGTTTTACGGCGGCCGTGCCGCCGAGGTAGAGACAAGGACCAAGGTGAAAAGCCGTGTGGTGGCCAACGCGTTGCTGTCCTTTATCAAGGACGCCTCCACCACCTATGTCATGGGCCACCGCTTCGCGGACATGGACGCGGTGGGCGCGGCGGTTGGTATTTGCTGCATCGCCAGAAGCTGCGGCAAGCAGGCCCGTATCGTGCTGGGCAATGGGCCCAACGCCTGCGGCGTGCTGTTGGAGGAGCTGAAAAAGCACAGGGAATACGAGGACGTGTTCATAACCCCCAAGGAGGCCATGCTCCAGGCCAACTCCCGGAGCCTTCTTGTGGTGGTGGATACCAACCGGCCCGAGCAGGTGGAGGACAGCGCCCTGCTGCAATCCATCAGCCGCCTTGTCATCATCGACCACCACCGCCGTGCTGCCAGCTATATCGACAACGCGGCCCTGACCTTCCACGAGCCCTACGCCTCCTCCGCCTCGGAGCTGGTGACGGAGCTTTTGCAGGAGGTGGTGGACCCCAGCGGCATCAGCCGGGTGGAGGCGGAGGCGCTGCTGGCCGGTCTTGTCACGGACACCAAGAATTTCACCATGCGCACCGGCGAGCGTACTTTTGAGGCGGCGGCGTTTTTGCGCCGCATGGGCGCGGACACCATCGCCGTCAAGCGCATGCTCCAAAACGACATGCAGCACACCGTCATACGCTATGCCATTTTGGAGCGGGCCAAAATATACCGGAACAACATATGCCTTGCGGTCATGGACCGGGAGGTTGACCGGGTCGCGGCAGCCCAGGCGGCGGACGAGATGCTGAGCATCACGGAGGTAGAGGCGTCCGTGGTGCTGTTTCCCACCGCCGACGGGCAGGTCATCCTGTCCGCCCGGAGCATGGGCACGACGAACGTGCAGGTGATACTGGAAAAGCTTGGCGGCGGCGGCAACCAGTCCGCCGCAGGCGCGCAGTTGAAGGACGTTACCATCGCCGAGGCGGAGGCGAAGCTGAAAGCTGCCATAGATGAATATATAGAAGATTCGTAACATATAGGGGGAGACAACAATGAAAGTCATATTGCAGCAGGACATCAAGGGCCAGGGGAAGAAGGGCCAGCTGAAGGAGGTCTCCGACGGCTACGCCCGCAACTATCTGCTGCCCCGGAACCTGGCCGTGGAGGCCACGGCGGACAATCTCAACGCCATGCGCCTGAGGGACAAGGCCCGTCAGGCCCAGATCGCCCGGGAGCGGGCCCAGGCCATGGAATATGCGGAAAAGATGGGGGCTGTTGTGGTGCACGTGAAGGCCAAGGCCGGCGCCGGCGGGAAATTATTCGGCGCCGTCACATCCAGCCAGATCGCCGAGGCCCTGAACGCCCAGCACGGCATCGCCATTGAGAAAAACCAGATCGTGCAGACCGAGCCCATCAAGCAGTTCGGGACTTTCCAGGTCAAGTGCAAGCTGGGCTATGAGATCACCGGCACCATTCACGTGATGGTGACAGAGGAGAAATAAGCCGCTATGGACGAGATCCTCGGCCGCAGGGTCCCCTATTCGGCGGAGGCCGAACAGGCGATCCTGGGCTCCATGCTCATCGACCCCGCCTGTATCCCCGACGTGGTGAACAACGTCCGGGGGGCGGAGTTTTATATCGACGTCAACCGGGACATCTTTGAGACCATGTTCGCCATGTTCGCCATGGGCTCCAGGATAGACCCGGTCACTGTGCTGGACGAGATGCGCACCAGAAAGTGCTGGCGGGAAAATTCCCAACAGTACCTTCTGGAACTGATGGACGTGACGCCCACAGCGGCGAACGTGCTGCAATACTGCGCCATCGTACGGGACAGGGCGCTGCTGCGGGAGCTTGGCGCCGCCGCGTCGGAGATAACCGAGCAGGTGTACCAGGAATCGGGCCAGGGCCGGGAAGTGCTGGAGCTGGCGGAGCGCAAAGTTTACGCCCTGCGCAAGGAGAGCGCCACCGGCGGGCTGGTGCCCATGACCCAGGTGCTTCAGGACGTACTGAGCCAGGTATCCCAGGCGGCGGCCGGCGGCAGCCAGCTTCCCGGCATCTCCACCGGCCTTGCCGACATCGACGAGTGCCTGCAGGGCCTGGGGCAGGGGGATTTCGTGCTGATAGCCTCCCGACCCGGCATGGGCAAGACCAGTATCGCCCTGAACATCGCCGTGAACGCCGCCAAATCCTCCGGCAAGACCGTGGCCATCTTTTCCCTGGAAATGAGCCGCCAGCAGCTTGTGCAGCGGATGCTCTCCTCGGAGAGCCATATCGACCTTTACCAGATCAACCAGGGGCGGCTGAACGCCGAGGAATGGACCCGTCTGGCCGAGGCCGCCGGCGCTTTGTCCAAGATAGACATCCGCATGGACGACAACCCCACCATGACCGTGGCGGATATGGCCGCTCAGTGCCGCCGGGTGGAAAACCTGGGGCTTGTGGTGGTGGACTATTTGCAGCTGATGCAGAGCGCGGGAAGCGGCAATTCCTGGGCCAATGAGAGCCGTACCCAGGCCGTCAGCGACATCAGCCGCATGATGAAGGTCACAGCCAAGGAGCTGGGCGTGCCCCTGGTCTGCATGAGCCAGCTGAGCCGCGCCAACGAGGCGCGGCAGAACAAGCGGCCCATGCTCTCCGACCTGCGGGAGTCCGGCTCCATCGAGCAGGACGCGGACGCGGTGATAGGCCTTTATCGGGAGGGGTATTACGACCGGGAGTGCGAGGACCCCAACTCCGCCGAGGCCATCATCCTCAAAAACCGGCATGGCCGGGTGGGCACGGTGTATCTGCGGTGGATACCGGAGTACACTACCTATGTGAACGATTCCACGCGCAAGGACGATGCATACTGACCTTTTGCCCAGAAATGGCCTGATTTTGTGCGCCGTGTCCGGCGGGGCGGATTCCATGTACCTGCTGTGTAAGCTTCGGGAGCTGGGCTATCCCGTGGCGGCGGGGCATTATAACCACGGCCTTCGCGGCGCGGACGCTGACCGGGATGAGACATTCGTGCGGGATTTTTGTGCACAGCGGGACATTTTGTGCGTGACGGAAAAGGGCGACGTGGCCGCCTATGCCGACAAAGCGCATATGGGCCTGGAACAGGCAGGGCGGGAGCTGCGGTACGCCTTTTTGGAGCGAACGGCTGACGCTCTGGGCGCGGCCGTGATCGCCACGGCCCACACCGCCAACGACAACGCCGAGACGGTGCTGCTGCATTTGGCCCGCGGCGCGGGACTGAAAGGCCTGGGGGGCATCACGCCCGTCCGTGGCCGTATCGTCCGGCCCATGCTGGACGTGACCCGCCGTGAGGTGGAGGCGTATTTGCGGGAAAAGAACATTCCCCACGTGGAGGACGGGTCCAACCGGGAGGACGAGTATGCCCGCAACCGGGTCCGCCACGGGGCGGTACCGGCACTGGAGACGGTGGACCCGGCGTTCGTGTCCGCGGTGGGCAGGACGACCTGGCTGCTGCGCCAGGACGAGGCGTTTCTGGAAAAGCTGGCAAGGGACTTTCTCGCGGCCAATGCCGGCGAAAGCTCCGTGGACGCCAGGGCTTTGTTGGACGCGCCCTGGCCGGTGGCGTCAAGGGCGGTGCGGCTTTTGGCGGGCCGGGAGCTCTCCATGGGCCATGTACAGGCCGTGCTGAAGGCGGCGCGGGACGGCGGCGCGGCGGACGTGCCTGGGCTGCGAGCGGCCTGTCACAACGGCCGCCTGGTGTTTGGCGTTGAGGACGGACCACGGCTTCCCGAGCGGGTCCTGGCCGTACCGGGCGTGACCCATATCCCCGAGGCGGGCCTGCAGGCGCATGTGACGCAATTCACAGACTGGCCCGAAGATGTTCACAAATCGTACAACATTTTTTTCTTTCAATGTGAGAATATATGTGGTAGTATTACTGTTGTCGGCCGTCAGCCGGGGGACCGGTTTCGTCCGGCGGGCCGGGGCTGCACGAAGACCCTCAAGCAGCTTTTTCAGGAAGCGGGCATACCGCCCTGGGAGCGGGATACCGTGCCCGTGCTGCGGGACGAGCGGGGGATCTTGGGCGTGTACGGCCTGGGGGCGGACGAGAGGGTCTGCGCCAGGCCGGGAGACAAAAATTTATTGCGGATAGAATTCCGGCCAATGCCGGGTGAGTGAGGATAAAGACTTATGCACAACGACATCGAGCGGTATATCGCCACCGAGGAGGAGCTCAAAAGCATCGTGGCCCGTCTGGGGCGGCAGATATCCGCGGATTACAAGGGCAAAAATCCCCTGTTCGTGGGCGTGCTGCGGGGCTGCTTCATTTTTATGGCGGACCTGGTGCGTGCCTGTGACATCCCCTGCACCATAGACTTCATGGTGGTGTCCAGCTATGGCAAGGGCACCACGTCCACCGGCGCGGTGAAGATCATCAAGGACCTGACCGAGAACATCGAGGGCCGGGACGTGATCATCGTGGAGGATATCTTGGACAGCGGCAATACCCTCAGCTATCTCAAAAACTATATGATGGCCCGCAAGCCCAATTCCATCCGCATCGTGACGCTTTTGGACAAGCCGGACCGCCGCGTGGCGCCCATCAAGGCGGACTACGCGGGCTTCACCATCCCGGACGCGTTCGTGGTGGGGTACGGCCTGGATTTCGACGAAAAATACCGCAATCTCCCCTATATCGGCCTTTTGAAGCCGGAAGTTTATTCATGAGGTAAGCACATGGACAATATGCCTGGCAGCAACAATAACAACAATACCGGACCGGGACCCGGCGGACCCGGACCGGGGGGACAGCGACCGGACGGCGGCGGTCAGCGTCCCGGCGGGCAGCGCCCCGGCGGACCGAACCGGCGTGCCAGGGACATCGGCTTTTACGCCCTGATCCTGGTGATACTGCTGGCCACGGTGTTCTCCCTGACCGGCAACAGCAAAACCACGGACGTGACCTATTCGGAGATCCTCGACCTGTTTGAGGCCAAACAGGTGGAGTCTTTCGTCATATCCGGCAACGAGCTCTATCTCTATCTGCGCGCACCCTACAAGGGCCAGACGGAGATCGGGCGCAACCTGCGGGACGTGGACCTTTTCTATCAGGACCTGGGGGATCTTATCCGGGAGCAGAAGGACGCCGGCATCCTGACGGAGTATGACGACAACGAGGGCTTTGTGGCCCCCTGGTGGCTGAGCTTTTTGCCCTATCTCATCGTGATGGGCGTGCTCGGCGTGCTGTGGTACGTGATGATGAACCGGGCCACCGGCGGCGGCGCCGGCGGCGTGGCCAAGTTCTCCAAGGCCCGGACCAAGGTGGCCCAGGAGGGCCAGACGAAAAAGACTTTCAAGGACGTGGCCGGGTGCGACGAGGAAAAAGAGGAGCTGCAGGAGATCGTGGAGTTCCTCAAAAATCCCGCCGCCTACACGGCCATGGGCGCACGCATCCCCAAGGGCGTGCTGCTGGTAGGCCCTCCGGGCACCGGCAAGACCCTGATGGCCAAGGCCGTGGCGGGGGAGGCCGGGGTGCAATTCCTGTCCATCTCCGGCTCCGACTTCGTGGAGCTGTACGTGGGCGTTGGCGCCAGCCGTGTGAGGGACCTCTTTGACCAGGCCAAGAAAGTGGCTCCCGCCATCATCTTCATCGACGAGATCGACGCCGTGGGCCGTCAGCGCGGCTCCGGCCTTGGCGGCGGGCACGACGAGCGCGAGCAGACCTTGAACCAGCTTCTTGTGGAGATGGACGGCTTTACCAACAACGAGGGCGTCATCGTCATGGCGGCCACCAACCGGGCCGACATTTTGGACAACGCCCTGCTTCGCCCCGGCCGGTTCGACCGGCAGGTCTATATCGGCCTGCCCGACGTGAAGGGCCGTGAAGAAATATTGAAGGTCCACGCCAAGGATAAGCCCCTTGGCGACGACGTGAACCTGAACTCCATCGCCCGTGGCACCGCCGGTTTCTCCGGCGCGGACCTGGAAAATTTGCTGAACGAGGCGGCCCTGCTGGCCGTGCGGCGGCATCGGCGCTTCATCGTCAACGACGACATCGACGAGGCCATTTTGAAGGTGGCCATGGGCCCGGAGAAAAAGAGCCGGGTGATAACCGAGAAGGAGCGGCGGCTCACCGCCTACCACGAGTCCGGCCACGCCATCGCGGCCAAGTACCTGCCCCATGTGGACCCGGTGCACTATATCACCATCATCCCCCGTGGTCAGGCCGGCGGCTTCACCCTCATGCGCCCCAGCGAGGACAAGTCCTTCCGTGCCAAGAGCGATATGTTTGAGCAGATCGTGATGGCCCTGGGCGGGCGCACGGCGGAAAGGCTCTTCCTGGACGATATCTCCACCGGCGCGTCCGGGGACATCCAGCAGGCCAGTAAGATCGCCCGCGCCATGGTCATGCAGTTCGGCATGTCGGACCGGCTGGGCCCCATCAGCTTTGACGACTCCGGCCACAGCCTGTTCATCGGCCGGGACTTCGGCACCACCAAGAGCTATTCCGAGGAGACCGCCGGCATCATCGACGAGGAGGTCAAGCGCATCTTCGACGAGGCCAGCGCCATGTGCGAAAAAATACTCACCGAGCACCGGGAGCAGCTGATCGCCGTGGCGGAATACCTGCTGACCCACGAGTCCATGGACGGCGCGGACTTCGACTACTTCTGCGACCACGGGGAACTGCCCCCAAAGCAGCCCCAGGGCGTGTCGCCCAAGCAGCCGGAGGAACCGGCCCAGCCCTCGCGGCCGGAGCAGCCGCCGGAAACACCGCCGGAGCAGCCGCCGGAAACGCCGACACCTGACGGCGCAGAACCGCAATGAAAAATCAACGCAAGCCGGGACAACTCTCCCGGCTTGCCGATTGGAGAGGAACATATGAAACTTGGCATTTTGGGCCTGCCCAACGTGGGCAAGAGCACGCTTTTCAACGCCCTGACCAACGCCGGGGCGGAGTCGGCAAACTACCCTTTCTGCACCATCGACCCCAACGTGGGGGTGGTAGCGGTGCCGGACGAGCGGCTGGACTTTCTGGCGGAGATGTACCACCCCAAAAAGTTCACCCCGGCCACCATCGAGTTTGTGGACATCGCAGGGCTGGTGAAGGGCGCCAGCAAGGGCGAGGGCCTGGGCAACAAGTTTTTGGGCAATATCCGGGGCACCGACGCGCTCATACACGTGGTGCGCTGCTTTGACGACGCCAACATCATCCGCCACGAGTGCTCCACCGACCCCAGGGGCGACATTGAGACCATCGACCTGGAGCTCATTATGGCGGACCTGGAAATGGTCCAGCGTCGGCTGGAAAAGGCCCAGAAGTACGTAAAGTCCGGCGACAAGAAATACGCCAAAGAGGCCGATTTAATGTCCCGGCTGGCCGACTGGTTGGACAGCGGCAAGTCCGCCCGGAGCTTCCCCTGCGAGGGGGACGAGGCGGAGATGGTGGCTCAGTCCGATCTCTTGAGCCTCAAGCCCGTCATATACGCCGCCAACATGGACGAGGACGGCTTCGCCCAGGCGGAGCAGAGCGAATATTATAAGCAGGTCAAGGCCATCGCCGACGCGGAGGGCAGCATGGTCCTGCCCGTCTGCGCCCGGTTCGAGCAGGACATCGCCGAGCTGGAGGACCCGGCCGACCGGGAGATGTTCATGGAGGAACTGGGCATCCGGGAATCGGGCCTGGAACGGCTCATCAAGTGCTCCTATGAGCTGCTGGGGCTGATCTCTTTCCTGACCTGCGGCCCGGACGAGTGCCGCGCCTGGACCATCACCAAGGGTACCAAAGCCCCCCAGGCGGCGGGCAAGATACACACCGACTTTGAGCGGGGCTTCATCCGAGCCAACATCATCGCCTTCGACGACCTGAAAGCCTGCGGCAGCGAGGCCGCCGCTCGTGAGAAGGGCCTTCTCCGGGCCGAGGGCAAGGATTACGTCATGCAGGACGGGGACGTGACCCACTTCCTGTTCAATGTCTGAACGTATCCGCTGGCTGGACGGCTGGCGGGGGCTGGTCTGCGCGCTCATGGTGGGCTACCATTTTCTCTTCGACCTGACCATGTTCGGCTATGTGCCCGTCAGCTTCATGGAGCGCTGGCCGCTGGTGCTCACGCAGTGGTTCGTGGCCATGAGCTTCATCTTCCTGGCGGGCGTCAGCTCCCATTTCACCCGGTCCAATCTCCGCCGCGGGCTTATCACCCTGGGGGCGGGGGCGTTGGTCGTGGCGGCGTCCTATGTGGCGGACGCGCCTATCCGGTACGGCATGCTGGAATTTCTCGGCTGCGCCATGCTTGTTTATCATTTTCTGGGAAAATACGCGGACCGGGTGCCGGATGGGCTGGCCCCCTGGCTGTGGGCGGCGCTGTATTTTGCGGCGCGGGCCGTCAGCGCCAACGTGTTCGTGCAGAGCCGGTGGCTTTACTGGCTGGGTCTGCGGTACCGGGGGTTCCTGTCCTACGATTGGGAGCCCTTTTTTCCCAACATCTTTCTGTTCCTCCTGGGGGCATGGTTCGGCAAAAAGCTCACGGCCGCGCCGACGGACAGCCGCCTGCGGACGCTGGGTGCGCCCAAGTGGCTGGCCTGGGTGGGCCGGCATACGCTATGGATCTATATGCTCCACCAGCCGGTGCTTTACGGCGCATGCTGGGCGGTGCACGCTACGTTGGGTTGAGAGGAGAGACATATTATTTCGGGGGACAATATCATGATGGATGAGACGCTCCAATGGGAGCTGATACAAAATGGGAGAGAATTCACCAAAGGCGATCGGCGGGAGGACCCCTATCCGGACTTTGCGTCGGACCAGGACCTGCACCGTCCCCAGCCGCCTCTGGTGAAGGCCCCCATGGCCGGCGAGGACGCCCGTGTTGCTCTGCCTAGGGACTTTGACGCGCTTCCCATGCGGGGCGACTTCGCAGGCATCATCCGTGACCGGCGGTCCAACCGGGTGTATACGGACCAGACCATCACCCTGGAACAGCTCAGCTTTCTGCTGTGGGCTACCCAGGGGGTGAAGGCCATCCGGGGCAAGGCGTATGCCACGCTGCGCACCGTACCGTGCGGCGGGGCGCGCCACGAGTTTGAGACTTATCTCATCGTGCGCAAGGTGGATGGTCTGGCCCCCGGCGCCTATCACTATCTGCCCATGGAGCACGCGCTGGAATACCTGGGGGCCATCGAGGACCCGGAGGGGACCATCGACCGCACCCTGGAGGGACAGACCTGGGCCGCCAAGGCCAGCGCGGTGTTTTACTGGTCCATGGTGCCCTACCGGGCGGAGTGGCGTTACGGCATATACGCCCACCGGGTGGCCATGATCGACGCCGGTCATGTGGGCCAGAACCTGTATCTGGCATGCACGGCCCTGGGGCTGGGCACCTGCGGCATAGGCGCTTTCTGCCACGAGGATTGCGCGGCGCTGTTCGGCCTGGACGGCGAGGAGGAATATGTGGTCTATACCGCGCCGGTGGGCACGGTCCGGGCGGAGGACCAGGCCCGGGAGCAGGCGTTTTACCGGTTCGTGGAGGAGGAAGGGCTCTGAAAACGGGCACGATGTGGTCGAAGCTTTGATAACGATCGAATTTCAAAATGATAGGCGTTGTGAAGTTTTTGATTCGGGTGAAAGCATCGGATATGTTTCAGTAAGCCGCAATTCATTTCACGCACTGAATCGATACCTGGAGTTGGAGCTTGCGCAATACGATCCGGCAAATGCAAAAGAATTGTTTACGCTGCTTCGCTTGGAACTTTCACATCCGCTGCAGGTCATGCTTTACGCACACGAATATGAGAAGCGCGGCTTTCTAGTTTCAGGCGGTTTTCAGAGAAAACGCCGGTGCTATGAGCTGGAAGTTGGGGAAAAAGACCTGGCAGCGCCTATAGAAGAGTCGATTCTGCTCCATGAGAGCGGACGCGGTGACAGCTTATACAAAGACTGCTGTGAACTGTTATATAAATGCTATGCCGATGTTCACAAGGCGGTCAACCCGTTAACTGCGGATATGGAATCATTTTGCCGGGTTTTGCCAAACCGGGTCCTGTTCTACCAAGAAAACGGCGAGATCATACATTTTGCCTTTGTTGAGGAAAATGAGATCGCCTATATCGGAACAGCCAGACAGTCGGACTTTCATTGTTTTGCACAGACGCTGCTCTCCAAAATGCTGGCCCAGTACGACAGCGTTTCATTTGAGTGTGACGACTGCGACCCAGCCGCAATGGAATTGAGGGCACTCTTTCAGACAGCGGGCACGAATTCTTATGATACCTACATTCTGGACTGATAGATCATGCCAACTGCCGCATCGGGAACAATGATTTCCGATACCCAAGCCTCTTGACATCGGTTTGACCGCGTGCTATATTGCATAGGAACAAAGGCGATGACGGGAATTGCGCCGGACTGCGCGCCGCAGAGAGAGAGGGTCATGGGCTGAAAGCCCTCTCGGAAAGCGAGCCGGACGCTGACCATCCCCGAGCCGCGGGACCCAAAGGCGACGAGTAAGCCCCGCCGTGTGGCGCACGTGACGCGCATTTGAGTGAAAGTTTAGGGTGGGACCGTGTGTATTTTACGCACCCCTGACAGCTGTCAGGGGTGTTTTTATTTTTAGGAGGACAGTATGGAATACAATTTCAACGACGCCGAATACCGGAAAATGTACCGGCACACCACCAGCCACGTGCTGGCCCAGGCGGTGAAGCGCCTGTATCCGGAGGCCAAGCTGGCCATCGGCCCGGCCATCGAGGACGGGTTTTACTACGACATCGACATCGAAAAGCCCTTCACCCCCGAGGACCTGGAAGCCCTCGAGGCGGAGATGCGCAAGATCTGCAAAGAAAAGATCAAGCTGGAGCGGTTCGAGCTGCCCCGCGCTGAGGCCATCGCTTTCATGCAGGAGCGGAACGAGCCCTACAAAGTCGAGCTCATCAACGACCTGCCCGAGGACGCGGTGATAAGCTTTTATAAGCAGGGGGACTTCACGGACCTGTGCGCCGGCCCGCACCTGGACTCCACCGGCCGGATAAAGGGCAACGCCATCAAGCTCACCACCGTCAACGGCGCTTACTGGCGTGGCGACTCCAACCGGCAGATGCTCCAGCGCATTTACGGCACCTGTTTCCCCACCAAGGCGGAGCTGGACGAGTACCTGGCCCGCATCGAGGAGGCCAAGAGGCGCGACCACCGGAAGCTGGGCAAGGAGCTGGGCCTGTTCATGCTGGCCGACGAGGGCCCCGGTTTCCCCTTCTTCCTGCCCAAGGGAATGGTCCTGCGCAACACCCTGATCGACTACTGGCGGAAGGTGCACAAGAAGTACGGCTACGTGGAGATATCCACCCCCATCATCCTCAACCAGGAGCTGTGGCACCGCAGCGGCCACTGGGACCACTATAAGGACAACATGTACACCACCGTCATCGACGGGGAGGACTACGCCGTCAAACCCATGAACTGCCCCGGCGGCATGCTGGTATACAAAAACGAGCCCCACTCCTACCGCGACCTGCCCCTGCGGGTAGGCGAGCTGGGCCTGGTGCACCGGCACGAGCTGTCCGGCGCGCTCCACGGCCTGTTCCGCGTCCGCTGCTTCACCCAGGACGATGCCCACATCTTCATGACCTGGGACCAGATGCAGGACGAGATTCAGAACGTGGTCCGGCTGTTCGACGAGGTGTATTCCGTGTTCGGCCTGACCTATCAGATCGAGGTATCCACCATGCCCGAGGACCACATCGGCGACGAGGCGACCTGGGACCTGGCCACCGATACGCTGAAAAAGGCCATCGAGGCCATGGGCAAGGAGTACACCATCAACGAGGGCGACGGCGCCTTCTACGGTCCCAAGCTGGACTTCCACCTGGCCGACTCTCTGGGCCGGACCTGGCAGTGCGGCACCATCCAGCTGGATATGCAGATGCCCGAGCGGTTCGAGCTGGAATATATCGGCGCGGACGGGGAAAAGCATCGCCCCGTCATGATCCACCGGGTGGTCCTGGGCTCCATCGAGCGGTTCATCGGCGTGATAACCGAGCACTTCGCCGGGGCGTTCCCCACCTGGCTCAGCCCGGTGCAGGTGAAGATACTGCCCATCACGGACAGGACCATGGACTACGCCAAAGAAGTCTCTGCCAAATTGGAAGCCGCCGGCATCCGCACCGAGGTGGACACCCGCAACGAAAAGCTGGGCTTCAAGATCCGCGAGGCCCAGATGGAAAAAGTGCCCTACAAGCTGGTGGTGGGCGACAAGGAGGCCGCCGAGGGCACCGTGGCCGTGCGCACACGGGACGCCGACAAGGGCGCCATGCCCCTTGACGAATTTATGGCAAAGCTGCAGGAAGAGATAACTTCCATGTCCAGAACTTCGCTTTTTTGACATGGCATAATCGGACAGGCTCCCTCGTAGACTATTTGCAGTTTACGAGGGGGTTTGTTTTTCATGACGAGAGCACGAAAGAAATTATGCGCGGCGCTGGCGGTGCTGTTTGCGGTGAACGTGCTGTTCATATGCTTGGCCCAGGACGCCGACGCTGTGACGTATCAGAAAGGCTCCACCGGCTCCACGGTCACCACGATACAGACAAAGCTGTCCCGCTGGGGCTATTATTCCGGCAAGGTGGACGGCATATACGGCTCCAAGACGGTGGAGGCGGTCAAGTATTTTCAGCGCAAAAACGGCCTGTCCGTGGACGGTAAATGCGGCCCCAAGACCCTGGCGGCGTTGGGCATCAACGTGAGCACCACCAGCCAGAGCACCTCCGGGGACGTGGACCTTTTGGCCCGGCTCATCTCCGCCGAGTCCCGCGGCGAGCCCTATTCCGGCCAGGTGGCGGTGGGCGCTGTGGTCCTGAACCGGGTGGAAAGCCCCGCGTTTCCCGGCACCATCTCCGGCGTGATATATCAGTCCGGGGCCTTCAGCTGTATCAACGACGGCCAGTTCTGGAAGCCGGTGGCCGACAGCGCCTACCGGGCCGCTCGTGAGGCCATCAACGGCGCGGACCCCTCCGGCGGCGCTCTCTATTACTATAATCCAAAGACCGCCACCAGCAAATGGATACTGTCCAGACGGGTCCTGACCACCATCGGCAACCACCGGTTCTGCGCCTGAGAATGAGGACTCTCCCGGTCCACGGGGGAGTCTTCAAATATTTTCACGATTTGCAAAAAAAGTGTTGACAAAGAAAGAATGTGGTGTTACACTAGCAAAGCGCCTCGCGGGAGAGCCCCGCAGGGCGCACGGTGTACCTTGTAAATTAAACAATGCAAACAGCTTATGCAAATAAGCACCAGCAGAGGGTTCTTAACGAGACCGAGCGATCGGTCTTATGAATTTCTTTGAGAGCTAGTAATAGCGATCGATGAATGGTTTGGACAGCCGAAAGGTTGTTTGAATACGATTTATTGAGAGTTTGATCCTGGCTCAGGACGAACGCTGGCGGCGTGCCTAACACATGCAAGTCGAACGAAGCTGCG
>CANQKA010000009.1 GCA_947624395.1 uncultured Oscillospiraceae bacterium | reverse complement strand
CTTGATATTAACCCCATGTCCTCTTTCTTCATTGAAGTTACATCTATGCATTTTGATGACGACCTCTTTACTGTAGCTGCACGGAGGATTATTGATGAGGTAAAACACGATAAAATCTATATAGAACATTACACAAAGATATCCAATGGTGATCGGTTGACAATTTATAACTACATATGGAAAGATGGAACTGTTTGGAAAATTAATGCCAAAAATGATTCCAAAAAACAAATTATTATCTCACCAGATGACAATGATATCCAGAGAGCCACGAATTTAGAGAACCTTACTATTCCTTACTGGTATCCTCAAGACACATTTCCTAACACTCCTTCGATCAATGGAAAATTTATTCAGGACATAGGTGGGAACAATTTTTCATATTTGTGGACAAGGCGCAATCTATATTTTCTTGCATACATTTTTGAACTTATCAAGAAGCAAGATCCAACAATTCAGCTACCACTCCTTTATGCGTTTGTTCATACGCTTCATCTAGTTTCCAAAATGGTCGTTTCCCGGCAAGAAAAGGGAAACAGATCCTATTCGGGCAGTTGGGGAAGAGCTGATTATATGGTTAGGAATCGCCGCATGGAGCAGAATCCTCTAATTGTATTTGAGCGGGCGTGTTTTGGAAAACAGGGAATCATTTCAGCACTTAAAGATGCGCGGAAGCGCCTTGGGGAATCTGTCAAGGTGAATGAAATCGGCTTCGGGAAAAAATTGAAACCTAAAGCAGACATTAATTACGGAATAATTGATGTTTCTGATTTGCTTGACCATGTCGCAGAAAAAAGCGTAGATTTCATTATAACCGATCCCCCTTATGGCGGGCTTGTCCAATACATAGATTTAAGTCTGATTTGGCTCGTCTGGTTAAAGAACTATGATAAGAAATATACACCAGTGGCAAATGCCGAGATTACTGTAAAAGCCGGCGTAGTCAGTAGAGATATTTATAGACGTCGCTTACTAAATGCATTTATAAACATGCATAAAGTTCTCAAAGATGATGGATATCTTGTTGTGACGTTTCATAGCAAAGAGATGCAAGAGTGGAATGACTTTGTTAACGCAGTGAGAAACGCAGGATTTAAGTTCGATAAGGTAACTCATCAATATAATAGGAGGTCTGGAGAGTCAAATGTTTCAAATCCATATGGAACTGCTGGCTCTGATTTTTATATCAGATGCGTGAAGAAAAAGGATGTGGATTTTTCTGATGACGCTTCGGCATTAGAGCATTTTGTTTTCGAAAAAACAATAGATGTAATCGCTCGGCGATCCGAACCAACTCCATACGATTTTATCCTGAGTAGTGTACTGCCCGAATTACTTCAGGCAGGCTATCTTCAACCGGAGGAGCCAAAACAGGAGATCGATAAAATATTAGGGCAATATGTTGGTAATGATAAAGTTTTCAATATCACCGTAGCACCTACTAATGGGTCAGGAAGCATTTGGTGGTTTAATGAACCATCAAAATATATCAATTATCCTGATATACCCCTATCCGACCGGGTTGATGAGACTGTTTTGGCCATACTTCGTAGACGTGTCTCTGTACGGCTAGATGACGTTGTTGCCGAATTGTTTAAAATGTATCCCGATGGTTTGACTCCGGATCCAAGAAAAATAAGATTTGTTCTTGAGAAATACGCCTTCCAGTCATCTGGGAGATGGAAACTGAAGGACTCAATCTCCCGCGGAGTTACTAGACACACTGAAACAATTAGTCAGCTATGCAAAATTGCGAAAAAGGCCGGTTTTGAATCTTTTGTGGGAAAGCGAGAGCAATCCGAATATATAACTGACAAGCAGCAGTTGCGAGATATCGCTGACCTTAAGAATCTCGAGCCTTTGTCAGAGCGTTATGACCAAACTCGACTTGATCGCATTTCAATGATAGATTGCCTGTTTCTTCAGGATCGTAGTATTAAGGCAATCTTCGAAGTGGAGAATAGCACTAATTTTTCAAGTGCCATTATAAGAGCTTCAAATACAGAAAAAAGCATCCCTAAGCTAATGGTTATTCCTGATGATCGCGAGGGTGAACTTCTTTCTGTATCCGATCCGATGTTCAGAGATGCTTTTATGTCCAATAACTGGAGGTATTTGACGTACACTGCCATTGGGCAGTTAGTATCCATGAGAAAAATAGAACTTAAGGATATCATAAGTTTTTCAAAAGCCATAGATTAAAGGAAGTTTTCTTATGACTAGCAAGAATCAAAAAAAGCCTCGGAAGCCTAAGGAGTTAGAAAACCAGCCAGGGAAATATGATTCAAGGAACACACTGAATGACTTAACAGGAAGAGAATGGCTTCTCTTAACAAAAAGCTATTGGGAAACTGAGCCTTCTGTTCTTGACAAAACGGCCTATTCGCATCCCGCTCCTTTTATGGTGAGAGACATACAAAAATTGATAAGTATGTTTACAAAGCAAGGTATGACTGTTCTCGACCCCTTTGTTGGGAGCGGAACTACACTCATTGCTTGTAATGAGTGTAGTCGTAACGGAATTGGTATTGATCTGAACCCCGAATATGAGACACTATTTAAAAGTAGGTTAGTTGAAAAATCTATAAATGTAAAAGTTGATTTGCAATATCTCGTTGGCAACTCTCTTTATGCCGTAGAAAACATCGGAGAAGTAGACTATATCGTCACATCGCCTCCATATTTTAATATCTTGCGAAATGATGCCAAGGGAACTCGAAACAATTCCGGAAAACTTTATAGAATGGCAGCCAGGGAAGGAATAGAGTTTTATAGTGATTCTAATGAGGATATTGGAAACTTTGAAGAGTATGATGATTTCCTGAAAGCGCTAAGCAGTATTCTTCAGAAGTGCTTCGAGCATTTAAAAAACAAAAAATATGCCACCATTATCATGAGTGACTTTACGGTCAACAAAAAAGAACGTGGAGTACAAGGCGATATTGTCAGAATGATGGAAGATATTGGATTTGAATTTTGCGGAACCACCATTCTGTTACAACCGGTGAAGCCTCTTTATCCATTTGGATATCCTTACGCGTATAAAATCAATCACCACCATCAAAACATGATGACTTTCCGAAAAAATATCGAGCAAGAATAAGGCCAATCCGAAGCAAAGAGTTTTTAACAGGCTATCATTCTTGTTGCTGTCCCAGCGCCAGTTCAATCAGCCAATCCGCCTGGTCCGCCATGAACAGCGGGATATTCAGCACGTCGCCGTCCAGTTCCAGGTTGTCCAGGGAAAAGCGGATACGGAGCTTGACTTCCTCCGGGAACAGCTCCTTGAACTTCCGCAGACTGCGGCTGGCGGTGTTGGCTTCGGACTTGACCTCCACGGGGAACACATCATTTTCGCGCTGGATCAGAAAGTCCACCTCATAGGGCGGGTTGGTCTGGCTCCAATAGCGGGGCATGACGGAAAAAGGCGTGCTGGACACGCTGGTGGGCGACGTGCAGCGCATGGAGCTTTACGCACAAAAGGGGTATCAGATACCGCAGGAGGTGCCAGGACCCGTCCGGGCAGCTTACGAGCGGCTTGTTGAAGCGGGGTATACGGGGCAATTGGTGAAGGAATAACAATACAATATTAAATTTAGCGAAATGGCGTGACGAGTCACGCCATTTCGCATTTTTTAAAAAACCACAACTCAATTGCAAGCGAAGCTCCTAGAATGGAAGACACCGCTTGGCGGGAACATATTCTGGGGAGGTATCGCAATGAGCGCACAGGCATACGGCTACATCCGCGTGAGCACGCGGGAGCAGAACGAGGACCGGCAGCGCGTCGCGCTGGGCGGGCTGGACATCCCGGAGAAGAACATCTTCATGGACAAGCAGTCGGGGAAGGACTTTGACAGGCCGCAGTATAAGCGGCTGCTGCGGCGCATGAAAAAAGACGATCTGCTCTACGTCAAGAGCATCGACCGTCTGGGGCGCAACTACGGGGAGATATTGGAGCAGTGGCGGGTGCTGACAAAGGAGAAGGGCATCGACATCGTGGTGCTGGACATGCCGCTGCTGGACACGCGGCGGGGCAAGGACCTGATGGGGACGTTTCTGTCCGACATCGTTTTGCAGGTGCTCTCCTTCGTGGCGGAGAACGAGCGCGACAATATCCGCCAGCGGCAGGCGGAGGGCATCGCGGCGGCAAAGGCGCGGGGCGTGCGCTTCGGCAGACCGTCGGGGCCGGTGAGCGAGAATTTCCCCGGCGTCTATGAACGCTGGCGGGCAAAAGAGATCACCGGGACCCAGGCGGCGCGGGAGTGCGGCATGCCCCTGTCCTCGTTCCGGTACCGGGCAAAAGCCTATGAAAAAGCCGAGGCCACATGACCCCGGACGGCTTGCAAAATGGTGTACTTTTCCGCAAATGGTCAAAATTGCGGATTTGTTTGCATAATACCACGTGGTTTTGCAAAAATCAAGCCCTTTAAAGGAAAAAAGTACATAAAAACCCCTTTGCCGAAAAGTACACTTTTTCGCCGTCCGGCCTTTCCGGGCCGTTGAAAAGAGGGAAAAGTATGATGAGAAAACGCGACAGACGTTGGACAACGCGGGCGCTGGCGGCCGCGCTGTGCGTGTGCATGCTGGCGGCTGTGTGCGGCGCGGCGGGCGCGGACGAGGACCCGATGGCGCCGATCGCCACGCCGGAACCCACCGCCGAACCGGAGGTCACCGCCGAACCGGCGTTTATCGACCCGTCGGAGACCGACGCCGTTCCGGATGGGACACCCGAACCGATGGCCACCGACGAGCCGACGGTCACCGAGTCCCCGGCGTTCAGTCCGAAGCCGGAGGCGACCGATGAGCCGGAGGCCGCGGACGAGCCCGAGGCGACCGACGAGCCCGAGGCGACCGACGAGCCCGAGGCCACGGACGCACCCGAGGCCACGGACGAACCCGAGGCGGGGCCGACGCTGGCCGACCTGCTGGACATCGCGTGGGGCGCGCCCAATTTCGTGTACGCGGAGCGCTGGGTGCCCCGGGAGCACGTCTACGCCGGCAGCTGGACGGCGGAGGACGACCGGATCGCTACCATCACCAACCCCTGCGGCGAGACCATGGGCGTGCATATCGTGTTCGTGTCGGAGCTGTCCGGCGTGAGCGGGACGGCGCTTTGGGACGTGACGCTTGAGGACGGGACGGTGGAGGCGCAGCCTCTGGCGGACGGCATTCTCACGCTGGAACCCGGCGAGAGCGCCACGGTGCGGCTGGCCCTGACCGGGGACCCGATACCGGAGGAGCTGGGCGGCTCCATCGGCTCTGTGCGGCTGGAAGCCGTGAGCGCGGGAGACTGACATGGCGAGGGAGACGGGAAGACACGTCCAGGTCCCGGAACGACATCTGAACATCGCCGCGCTGGTGCTGGGGCTGGTGGCGGCGGCGGCGCTGGGCGTGACGGTATGGGCGCTGTTTTTCCGCGAGACGGAGCCGACCATCCTGGCCCCGGATTACGCGCCGCAGGAGCTGGAGCGGAACGCGGAGGACATGGAGGACACCGGCGCGGAGAAGCTGGAGGCGTCCAGCGGCGGCGGCGCGGTGAGCCTGATGTATCAGGACCAGGTGGTGGTCCAGCTGAGCCAAGGCACGGCGGCGCTGAACTACGGCAACCCGCGAGAATCCACCCAGGACGTGCTGGTGCAGATCGTGGTGCAGGACAGGCTGATCGCCCAATCCGGGCTTTTGACACCGGGCCACCAGGTGAACCGGCTTTCTCTGGCGGAGGGCGCGGCGGAGCTGCTGGAACCGGGCGGATACGAGGGGAAATTCATCCTCTCCTTTTATGACCCGGACACGGCGGAAAAGGCCAACGTCAACACGGAGGTCCCTATCACGGTGACCGTGATGGAGTGAGGGACGGGACAACCCCTCCGAGCCGCCATTCGGCGGCCCACCTCCCCTTACACAGGGGAGGCTTTAGGGGGTGATGCTTTCCCCCTTACACAGGGGAGGCATGCAAAGCGGTATTTATTGCCCGGAAGGGCCGTAAATAAATAATTTTTCTGAAAGGAAACAAAAGCAATGAAGAAGATCCTCGCAACCATCCTGGCCCTGACTATGGTACTCAGTCTGGGCGTCTCCGCCTTCGCGGCTGCCGGTACGGGCGGGCCCGCTACGGGCAGCCAGAACATCACCGGTTCTGATGCCAGCAGCCTGGAGAACAACCCTCTCGGCATTGATGTGCAGCTCACCGCTACTCTCCCCAAGCCCACGGATACTTACTATGTGACCGTTAAGTGGCAGAGCATGCAGTTCGTCTATAGCGGCGGCAATGCCGGTACCTGGAGCGAATCCTCCCACACCTATACCGACGCAACTGCCGGTACCTGGTCTGGCGGCGAGCAGACTTCGCAAGCAGCTGCCACAGGCGCTACCTCTACCATCACTGTCACGAACCACTCCAATGTTGCCGTGAAAGTTACTGGCACTTATGACGAGAAGAGTTCCAGCGGCTACACCTCTGGGAACGAAGTGAAAGGTGTGACCGTTACGTTTACCGGTGTGACCGAAGAGGAACTTCATGCTGGTAACGAGGAAAACACCGCTGGTGTTAACGATAGCGGTGCGAACGACAACGTGGCTGAATGCACCGTGAATGTGAAGGGTACTCCTACCGAGGACATTGAAGAAGCTGTTGTCGGTACTGTTACCATCACCATCGCGGCTGCCGCCTGATCTACTCTCCAAAACATAATACACTTTGACCCACCGGCGGGGGAGCGGTCCGCCCCTCCCCCGCCTTATTTAAAAAGGAGGCGCCCATGAAAAGAATACTGGCACTGCTTCTGGCGTGCGTGATACTGGCCGGCATGGGCGCGCCCGCGTTTGCGGCGGATGACGACACGGGAAGTCATGTCTTTGAAAATGCCAACATGAGCAGCCCGCAGACGATCACGATCAACGGCACCTATAAGGCCAGCGACGCCGAGGACCCCGTGTATCATGTGACTGTGAAGTGGGACAGCCTCGCGTTCACAGTGGACGTGGAAAACCAGCTCATATGGCAGCCGGGTTCCCACACATATCTGGACCGACGAACACCAGACTGGACGTCAAATAAATCGTATAGCCAGGCGTCCATCACAGTGAGCAATGCTTCCAATGTGCCGGTGAATGTCAATGGTACGTTCGACGGAACGGGAGCCGAAGCTCTGGGCATCACGGTTAATAAAAGCAGCACTTTCGGTGTAGATCAGCAGTTGGCGCGGGCCCGGGTAGATGAGCCCGATATGGACGCCACTGTTGAATACCATCTTGCGTTGCAAGGCAAACCGGATTTTTCCAAGATGGAAAGCGACGTGCCCTACGATTTGGGCACAGTCACGATCAAAGTCAGCGCAGTGGGGGCGTAAGATGCGTATGAAAAAGGAAATCAAGCCCATGAAAAAGCTGTTTGCGTTGTTACTCGCCGTGCTGCTTCTGGCGGGTATGGGCACCACCGCGTTTGCCTCCCCGGCGGCGACCACCGCGCCGGAATCGGGTTCCGGGAATATAGGCGATCCTAACGGTGGCTCTTCCATTGGAGAATTAGACCCGGTCAGTCTGCCGATCTCAGGGACATTCAGTACGTCGCTGAATACCGGCACAAGTTATCATGTGGCACTGAGTTGGAGCGGACTGTCGTTCACCTACCACGAGGAACAGCGCGGCGAATGGAATTGGGAGTTACATTCTTACGGTTCAACGCAACCGGCAAAATGGACCTCCGGCGAAGATGGCGCGTGCGGGTACATTACGGTCGCTAATCACTCGGATGCTGGTGTGACCGTGACGATAACGGCTGATATGACGATGCAGGATCACGGCACGCTTAATATGGGATTTGCCACAAATCAGACCATGACGAGTGGGCTGAGTATAAATAAAAAGACTGTGACGCTTGAATCCGCAGAATCCTTTGATCCGGGCGAGGCGGATTCCCGTACAATTTTTGTTCTGCCCAGACCCGGTGAGTTTACCGATTTCGGGGAGAGCGTAGAGTTGGGCACCATCACGATCACCGTCACGGCGGCGGAATAAGCAAGCCATGACCTGTACCGAACAGGAAAAAGAGGGCGGGCGCCGGCTGTCCGGCTGGCGTCTGTTCGTATTGGCGGCGGCGCTGTGCGCGGTGTGCCTGGGGGGCATGCTGCTGGCGCTGCGCCGGGGCGACGGACAGGAAAACGCGTTCGTGCCCCCGCCCTTCGACGACAACGCCCAGACCGGCACGCCGGAGGTACCGGAGGGCCTGGGCTGGGAGGAGCTGGACGCGGAGAGCTATAAATTCTCCGTGTGCGGCGTGTTCGCCCCGGAGGACGGCAAGGCCGACGTGTGGCTGACTGACCCGGCGGACAGCGGCGTGTGGCTGAAGCTGCGGGTGCTGGACGGGAACGGGACCGTGTTGGGCCAGACCGGGCTGATACGCCCCGGCGAGTACGTGCAGTCCGTGGCACTGGATATCACGCCGGATGACGGCGACAGCGTTATTTTGAAGGTCATGGCCTATGAGCCGCAGACCTATTACTCCGCGGGCGTGGTGAGCCTGAACACCACGGTGAAGGGGGACGCGCCATGAAAAGAACCATCTGCATACTGCTGGCCCTGGCGCTGGCCCTCTCGCTGGGCGCGGCGGCCTGGGCGTCGTCGGACGGGTCGGAAGGCGAGACCGTCGTCGATAGTCTGCCCGGTTCGACGCAGATACACATCATCCTGAACGCCACGGATATCGGGCATTACGAGGGCGAGGACCCCGGACCGGGCCCGGGCGGCGACCCTGAACCTGGACCCAGCCCAAGCCCCAGACCCGGCGACGTGACCGGTCCCGGATTCGAGGCCCACGTGCCGGAGGACGTGCCCGACGAGGCGGTGCGGCTGGTGGTGGAGGTCATCACAGACCCAGAGGCGCTGGACTGGTTCAGCGCCAGCCTGGGGGAGCATTGGAGCGACACCGGCGTTTTCTACGCCGTGTTCTATGAGGACGGGTCGGGGAACCGTCTGCCCGCCGTGGGCGTGCAAGTGTCGGTGACGGCGCCGAGCGGGTATGAGGACCTGAACGTCTTCTCCGTCAGCGAGAGCGGCACGGCCACGTCCCTGGATTACCGGAGCAGCGGCGATGAGGTCGCCTTCACCACCGACGGCAGCTTATATTACGGCGTCGTCCGCCATCAGGGCGTGCTGGATGAGGATACGGACGTGGCCCCCGGCGCGCCGGATCTGGAGCTGGATATGACCGACGACGAGCTGGCCGACGCCGTGATCACCGACGAGGACCGGGAATATCTGGACGGGGGCGTGGACATCAACGTCCGGCTGACCGTTGAGGACGCCACCGGCTCCGTCGCTCCCGCCGACGTAAGCGCCGTGGAGAGCGTGGCCGGGGATTTTACCGTGGGCGGCTACATCGAGGTGGAACTGCTCAAGCAGGTTGGCGATCAGCCCTGGGTGAATATCCACGAGACCAACAAGCCCCTGCGTATCACCGTGCAGATACCGGAACGGCTGCAGGGTCACGCCGAGTACGCCATCGTGCGCGTGCATGAAGTGACAGCGACGGTCCTGCCCGACCTGGACAGCGACCCGACGACCATCACGTTCGAGACGTCGCTGTTTTCCACCTATGCCATCCTGTACCATGACCCGGAGCCTACGGCCACGCCGGAACCCACGGCCACGCCGGAACCTACGGCCACACCGGAGCCTACGGGTACGCCGGAACCTACGGGTACGCCGGAACCCACGGGTACGCCGGAGCCTACGGGTACACCGGAGCCAACGGCCACACCCGCGCCTACGGCCGTGCCGGCGGGACCCGGCGGTGTGCCGCCTACCGGGGACAGCGCCGACGCCGCGCCCTGGGCCCTGCTGCTCGCCGCGTCCATGATCGGCCTCGCGGCGGTGGCGTTCGGGCGGAAAAAGAAAGACTGAATAATTTAACAGACAACGGCTGGTGCACAACGCACCAGCCGTCTGCTTGTTGTTTCAATTGCAGTTGACCTATTCGCTTTCGTCTGCTATCATCGTTATAGCAACGATAATACAACCAAAAATCCAAACTGCTGGATCACAACATCAGCGTGGAGGCCACGGCAAAATTCCTGCAAAAGTTCTGCCGGCACGGACAAGATCTAAAAGCCGTAAACCCACTCGCACCAGCAGGTCCCGCCTCTGACGATGAGATTTGTCACGTGGGGCACACAACTAAAGAGAGAGAGGATGGAACACAGTATGGCAAAGCGGGGTCTATGTCTGCTTCTGGCGCTGGTGGTGATCTTTTCTTTTTGTATCCCGGCCTTTGCCCGCCAGGGACCCGACACGTCGGCGGACGGGACGGTGACGGTCGAGAGCACCACCAGTCCTACCTCCGGCACGTGCGGCAACGGCCTCCGATGGGATTTCGACGCCTCCACCGGCGCGCTCACCGTGACCGGACAGGGGGATATGGGGGAATACCGGACGGAATATGACAGCGAGGGCCCTCTTCCTCCCTGGCGGGACTGGACAGATTCTATCCAAAGCGTCGTCATCGGCGACGGCGTTACCAGCATCGGCGAGGCGGCGTTCAGCTGGTGCACCTCCCTCACCTCGGTCGCGCTCCCCGGTTCCCTGCGGCGGATCGGCGCAAACGCGTTTTCCTATTGCCTGACTCTGGGCTCCATCGACATTCCCCAGGGCGTGGAAGAGATCGACGCCGGCGCTTTTACGTGCTGCGACTGTCTTAAAAGCGTCACGCTGCCGGACACATTGGTGCGGCTCGGTCAGGCAGCTTTCTTTGATTGTCCCGTGCTGGAAACGGTGAATATCCCGGCGGGCGTCACAGTCATCGAAAAGAATACCTTCGAAGGGACGGCCCTCGCCCAGCTGCCGCTTCATGACGCCGTCACGTCCGTCGGCGAATATGCGTTTGCCCTTTGCACACAGTTGACAAATATCACGCTCCCTTCCACAGTGCAGGAATGGGGGCGTGCGGCCTTTTACGGCTGCACTGGCCTGGAAAGCGTGAGTTTTCCCGCGGGCATCACGGCCATTGCGGACGAGATGCTGTGCGCGTGCACGAGCCTGACGGAGGTGACATTGCCGGACACGGTCGTGAGCATCGGCGACATGGCGTTTGAAAGCTGCTGCTCGCTGGCGGCCATCCATCTCCCGGACTCGCTTCGTCATATCGGCATCGCCGCCTTTCGCGACTGTCCCCTGCGGGACGTGACCATTTCCGGCGGGAAATACATTTTCGAGAACGGCGCGCTGTACAGCCCGGACAAGTCAACGCTGTACCTGTATCTTGACCGCGACATATCCGAGCATACCGTTGCGCCTGATGTCAACGCGATCGCCGACGGGGCGTTCCAGAGCTGTCGCCTGACAAGCGTGACGATACCCGGCACGGTCAGGACCATTGGGAACCAGGCTTTTGAAAACAACGGATTTCTGCAGAAGGTCGTTATGGAAGAGGGCGTGACCAGCATCGGCGCGTGGGCATTTCGCTATGGGGGCAGCATTTCCCAGATCACGCTGCCTGATAGCGTGGTCAGCATTGGAGACGGCGCGTTTCAGGGGTGCGCCAGTCTGAAGAGCGTGACGGTCCCAAACCCCGACTGCCAGATATACGATAGCCCGGAAACCCTGGGCGCATCCGACATGACGGTCATCTATGGCTGCGCCGGCTCCACAGCACAGGCCTATGCCGAGAAGTATGACTATTCGTTTACGCCTATTGCCCCCGCAGCGACACCGGAACCTACGTCGGAACCCACGCCCGCGCCCACCACTGAGCCAACGCCCAAGCCAACCGCCAGACCAACACCGGCACCCACGGCCAGACCCACGCCCAGACCCACACCCACGCCTACACCGGCACCCACGCCGGCGCCAACGCCAGAACCCACGCCCGAACCTACATCGGAACCTACACCAGAGCCAACGCCGGAACCTACATCAGAGCCTACACCAGAGCCTACACCAGAGCCTACACCGGTACCTACGCCAGAACCCACACCAGTGCCCACACCCGTTCCCACGCCTACGGCCACGGCCATCCCCGCGCCTATGGTGACCATCGCCCGGTCAAGCGGCGGCATTCAGGTGACCTGGAACCAGATACCCGGCGTGCCCCGGTACATGGTCTACTACAGGGAAAATAACGGCGGCTGGCATAAGATAGGGACAACCACCGCTACCAGCTACACCCGTGCGGCGAAATATCTCAAAAACGGCGTCACCTACCAGTTCACGGTCCGGTGCTGCGCGGATGACAAGTCCACGCTGCTCAGTCCCTACGCGGCCAGCAATTCTCTCGATTATACCACCCAGCTGGCCGCGCCCACGGTGACCATCAGCAGGGCCACCAGCGGTATCCATGTCGCCTGGAACACGGTAGACGGTTCGCCCCGGTACATGGTCTACTACAGGGAAAACAACGGCGGCTGGCATAAGATAGGGACCACCGCCGCTACCAGCTATATCCGTGCGGCGAAATATCTCAAAAACGGCTGCACCTACCAGTTCACGGTCCGGTGCTGCGCTGACGACAAGTCCACGCTGCTCGGCGGCTACGCGGCCAGCAATTCTCTTGATTATACCGTCCAGCTGGCCGCGCCCACGGTGAAGATCGCAAAATCCACCAACGGCATCACCGTCACCTGGAATGCGGTGACCGGTTCGCCCCGGTACATGGTCTATTACAAGGAAAACGGCGGGGGCTGGAAGCGCATAGGCACCACGACTGTCACCAGCTACACCCGCAAGGCGGCGAACCTCAAAAGCGGCGTGACGTATCAATTCACGGTCCGCTGCTGCGCCAGCGACAAAAAGACACTGTTGAGCACATATAAAGCCAGTCAGTCCCTGCGGTATACGAAATAAGAACGCAAAAATCACGGGCGCGTCCGAAGACGCGCCCGTGAACCATTTATTTCGTTTTTCCGTTATCAGGCGTCCGTGTCAGAGGGGTCACCTACGGGGTCCGGCTGGGTGTCGGTACCGCTGGCCGGCTGAGAGGGCTGCTGCGGCGTGTCCGTAGGCGTCGTAGGCTGCTCAGGCGTCGTAGGCTGCTGGGGCGTCGTACCGCCGGTGTTACCCGTATTGCCACCGGAAGGCGCGTTGCTCCCCTCACCGCCGGTGTACGGCGTGGGCGAGGGCGACGGGATCGGCGACGAGGACGGCGCCGGGGTCGGCGTGGTCAGACGCATGTCGTTGGTCAGGATGGTGGTACCCTCATAGGTGCGCACGATCTGGCCCGTGTAGTTGCCGATGAACTGGAAGATCACCACCACGGATTCGTTGAACACCCGGGCGTTGATGGTGTAATCCACGCCAAGCTGCAGGGTCTTGTCCCCATCCCGGACCAGCAGAGTACTCAGGTTGGTCTCCTCGTCGATCTCGGGAATGTTGATGGCGTGCTCCAGCGTGGACACCACGCCCTCCGGCGCGGTCAGTCCCTCCTGCACCTGGAACAGCACCAGCTGCAGGGCCTGTCCCTGGTCGGTCGTGACGGCGAAGCGCAGGGTCTCCCGGATGGCAGAGGTATCCGCGGGGGCGGCTACGCCCAGATAGATGGGGCCGGTGGAGGCCGTCTCCGGCGTGGTGCCGTCAGGGGCCTGGGTGGCCGTCACGGCCGCGGCGCCGCCGGGCAGCGTCTCCGCCACCTTGGCCATCTGGCTGACGTAGAACCGGTCGTCGTTGCGGTAGCTGAGCGTGGCGATCTGAGAGCCATTGGCCAGCGTCGCATTCTCGATAAGCCACCGGGTGCGGACATGGTTGTCGTTCAATATCACGTTCTGGTCATCGTCGTCCAGGTTCAGATACCGGTCGTTGTTGCCCAGAGAGAAGCGCTTTTCGTCCTTATAGCCGTCCCGGTTGGACTTCCAGACCATGCCGTCCGTCACAGGACCGGACAGGCACCAGCTGCCATCCTCGGCCTGCACCAGCGTCATGTCGATCAGGCCCAGGTTCGTGCCGTCCAGATTGACGAGCACGCTGGCCTTGGGCGCGGCGGTGACCGCCGGGGCCTCGTCCTGCACGGGCTGCTCTGTCGTCGGAGCGTCCACGTAGGTGATGGCAAGGCCAACGTCGTCGGCGTCGTCCTCTTCCTCCTCCACGGGCACCGTGACGGCTCCCGCGGGCAGGTCGCTCACCAGCGCCACCACATAGGACGCGTCGTCCTGCATCTCATTGACCATGGAGAACACACCTGTCTGAATGGTCGTATAGCTGCCGTAATCCACCGCCTGGATAGGCGCGGGCGTAGGCTCCGGCGTGGGCTCAGGCGTGGCCGTGGGCTCAGGCGTAGGCGACACCTCCGGCGTGGCCACAGGCTCCGGCTCGGAGCTTATCACCTGGAACGCGAACGGGGACAGGCTCTCCGTCAGGAACGTGACCGCGTGGTCGCGTATCACATATGTACCGATCAGGTTCCACTGCCCGTCGCTCTCACAGTGATACACTGCCAGTCCATCCCCGTCGGGGAAGCTGGGGTCGCTCACCGTGATGTACAGCGGCTCGGTCATCTCCTTTTTGCTGGTCCAGTTGATGTCCAGCAGGACAACGTCCGCCGCCTCGGGAATTTCCTCCGGCCGCTGGGTGCCCTGGGTGACGGAGATGCTGCCGCCCATGTTCCGACCGTTGCCGTACTCGGCGTTGATCTGCGTGGTGATACCCTCCGCCACAGTGGGGGTATCGTTCCCGCCCAGACCGAGCTTGGCTCCGATCTCGTCGCCAAACAGCTGCCACAGCAGGAAGCCCAGCGCGGCGATGACCACAAGCAGGATCACGACCAGAACGACGATCTTCCACTTCCCGGACCCGCCGCTGGATTTGGACCCGGAACGCGGCTGCGAAACGGGGAGCGGTTGGGGAGCGGATTTAGACTTGGTTTTCGGCGCACTGCTCGGCGCCAAATGACTGCCAGCCATATTATCACTACCTTACCTTTCGAGGATGAGCACCATTATATACGATTTCGCAGGAAAATACAACAAAAAATTACGAAAATTTGCGAAATGGTTAACTTTTTCTGGCAAACCGGGCATTCCGCAAGAAAATTTACCCGGAAAAGAAATTTTTCTTGACAGTCAGAGGGAAAGTCAGTATAATCATTAAGCTGCATTGAGATGCGGCCGGGTAGTTCAGCTGGTTAGAACGCCGGCCTGTCACGCCGGAGGTCGAGGGTTCAAGTCCCTTCTCGGTCGCCAGCTGCTGTAGCTCAGTCGGTAGAGCGCGTCATTGGTAATGACGAGGTCGGCGGTCCGAATCCGCCCAGCAGCTCCAGTAAAGATCCGCGGTCCGTTTGGACCGCGGGTTTTTTATATTCCGACGCGTTTACGGCTCCAGATACCCTTCCCTTACGGTCAGGTTTAAATGCGCCGCCAACAGGCGTATTTGCTCATCCGTTAGAGTCTGCTTTATGGGCAGGTGGGCGATCTTCATGTAAATTTCCGCCGCCTTTTCCGCCGTCTCAATGAGGCCAAAGGTCTCGTCCAGGTCCTTGCCAGCGCCATAAATGCCGTGCTGTGCCCAGACCACCAGACGGGCCGTGCCCATCTTTTCGGCAGTGGCAACGCCTATCTCATTGGTCCCGCACAGCATCCAGGGCAGTACGTTCACCCCGTCCGGAAACACCATGACGCACTCGGTGCACATCCGCCACAGGGTCCTTGTGAAGGCCCGCTCGTCCAGGTCATGGACATAGGTCATGGCCAGCAGGTTCGCCGGATGGCAGTGCATAATGACCCGGTTTTCGCTGTCCACGGCGAGGCGCGCCGCGTGGCTCATCATGTGGGCGGGAAACTCGCTGGTGAATTTGCCACCGTCCGTGAGGCCCCAGAGAAGCTCCGCAACAGTGCTCTTATCCGTCAGGCGTACCAGGCCCAGGTTCACGTCAGGCGCATATTGCACATTCTTGAAGTACTTACCCGTGCCGGTGACGAGAAAGTATTTCCCGTCCAGAGCCGGGGCCTCAAAGCCTGTGGGAAGCTTGCGGACGACGGTATTTAAGTTTACATAATCTCTCACTTCCGCCTCGTCCAGCAAAAGGCTTATATTGCCCCCGTTGCGCTCGTCCCAGCCGTGGGCGTACATATTGGTCGCCGTGCGGACCATCTCGGTCATAAATGGCGCGGTAAGGATATCTTTCATGGCGCTCTCTCCTTAGCTCGTTACGATCTCCACGGGGCATTTGTTGTATTATACGTTATAAAATGTAAAAAGCGCAAGCAAGAACGCGTGCAAAATGGTCTAAAATTTGGCTATCATATTGCGACGAAAAATGCAGACCATAACGCCGGACAAGTCAATAGGGCGGCATTGCGAGATGACACAAGTCGTTTCGTACAGCCGAGCCTGCGGGACATGTCCAATGCGAAGGAAAGGAGTTTGAACGACAATGGCGAAGAATTCCAACCAGCTTGTGAACCCCAACGCCCGCGAGGCTATGAACCGCTTCAAGATGGAAGCCGCCTCCGAGGTGGGCGTCAGCCTGAAGCAGGGTTACAACGGCGACCTGACCAGCCGTCAGGCCGGTTCCGTCGGCGGCCAGATGGTCAAAAACATCTGTCCCATACGAACTGTGAAATTCAGAAGGAACGACAGGAATGCAATGGGGCATGTGGTGGAGATTAAATACATAACAGGGATCACGATTTAGGAGGGTATTGAGATGCGAAAACTGGTCAAATGTGCGTTCAACGTGGACACCGCATGCGTGGAACTGCGCTTCTCCGACGGCAGTCGAATCGACATCGACACCGTGAGCGTGGAGAATGAGGTGGCCGACAATCTGTATCAGCGCAGCGAACTGGACTGGCTGATCTATAACAAGCCGCTCGAATACGTCAGGCTTGTCCTCAGTGGTGAGTTGGAAGGGTATGTGCAAGGGACAGCGGAACACGGGCTAGGGAATTAAAGGAATAGCTTTAGTGTGACCCACCAATCAGCAATGATCGGTGGGTCACGCTATGCTCGTATTTACTACATTGTGCCACCGGCCTTTCCGTGCTTTTTAATCAAATAGTTAACAAATGCAGAACACGAGACCAGCATATATTTTGCATCCTCTGCCGACGCATTTGCAAAGTCGATCCCCCCATGTCATATCCCTCCAGAATCTGAAGTGTAACCATACAACTTTGCAAACGTCTCTCTCATAGCACCATGAATAACAACGCCGCTATCTTCCACCCTTTTTAGTGCAGCACCTAACGTAGCTGATGGGTCAGAAAACTCCGTTATAATACAACACATTGCCTCAACTGTGCTAATTGATTCATTAATTGAGTTTTCATTGTCAAGCTTTTCCCTGTCGGAATAAAGTAGCAATGCTTTTCTGATATGTTGCTCTGCTGTTTGCCGATTTTAGACCGTTTTGGCACTCTCCTTTAGTTTCAAAATGTCGCCCAACGCAATATAAGTATGGATGATACACTGCATGGCTTGTCCTCGCGAAATATCTGAATGGACACCGGAACTCTGTAAAGCATTAATCTGTTCTATCCAATCAACCAAGTAGATCACTTCACTGCCGGTGATGGAATTTTTCACGGCCTTTCCCTGGAGTGTTTCTATTACCGCAGATAATTTATTGTTGAAGTGTTCACCAGACACATCAATTTGTACACCGGATTTAGTCTTATAGGTCTTTTGATCATACTTAGGCAAAACTTCATCAAACAACTGCTTTGCGGTTTCAGCCCATAATCTCCGGCAGGAAGTAAGAACCTGCGAGTATCTTTCTGGATTTCCGTCTTCCATCAAATTTTCTATTGCATTCAATTTTTGAAGTGTTGGAGTCGAAAGTTTAGAAAAATACTTATCTACTTCGTCTTGGTATTCTTCAAATATGACCTCGGCAGTTTTTCCAAATTGAAGTTCAAGTTTCCACTTGACAGCAAAATCATAATACTGTGATTTCAAAATTGACAGATTTTTCAAGCTCGTTTGAATTTTCTGATTATAAGCGTTAGTAGCATCCAACACCCCACGTGTCATTCTATCCGTTGCTAATAAGGCATACTCACCCGATGCAGAAAACCCTTGAGTTGTAAAGTTGTTTTGTGCAGACATTGAACTAGTTATTATACCCTCTAGTTCAGAAGCAAGTCCTGTAAAAATATACTTCTTCTTTTCAAATATGTAACTACGCCCATGAGATACTGCTACAAGCCATGCAGAATGGACTATATGACCATCTTCTGTCTGTGGATATCCGCCATACTCATATTGCAGCCACTCTTGACCATCGGCATCATTTACAAGTCGGGCAATTTTCATACACTGAAGGAGCGCCGATGATACAGTAATAGTTTCATCCTCAATCCCATTGATAACCTTGTCGCACGCTTCTAATGCCTGCGCTCTTTTTGTCGCAAAGTCACTCATATCAGTAATCCTTTCAACAACACCCAGCGCCTTAATTCGGCTGGGTAGATTTATTGAGTAGCTCCTTGAATGCCTCTTCGCCCAATCTGTTAACGGCACGCCTGTATAGCCCCTGTTGATACTGTGTTAGCTTTCGATACAAATCACGATCTTGAAATTCTGCCCATGGCATTGGATAAGTATCTCCTTGCTGTATTTCAAGATCAGTTATTTCTTTCCTGGCAACATTTTGGGCGCTTGATAATGCCTCTATCATTCCGAACCTTGTTGGATTCTTCAGCTGGTCCTGCAATTTCAAATAGCTGCTGATAAGGTCATGTACTTCCTTGGCTTCCATAGCTTCTTTCATTTTCTCTGCTTCGTCCATCACTTATACCTCCAATTCTCCATTCATCAGTTTTGGCAACAGCCTACCGCGTGCCTGTTTTAATAAGGAGTTCTTTTTGCTAAGAATCAAAAGCTGGTTCCATATGCCTGAAATAAGGGCCGCAAGATTTGGATTCATGCAGGACACAAAACAAAAGGGAAACACGAACCCAAGCGTTATATTAGCAATCCACCGAATATACACACGATTTTCTTCATAAATCAGTCACCCACTATTGTTTACGGCTTTTTAGAGCCGCCCCGATCAGCCTGTCCGTCTGATCCGCCAGGAACAGCGGTATGTTCAGCACATCGCCATCCAGTTTCAGGTTGTCCAGGGAAAACCGGATACGCAGTTTGACTTCCTCCGGGAACAGCTCCTTGAACTTCCGCAGACTGCGGCTGGCGGTGTTGGCCTCGGACTTGACCTCCACGGGAAAGATATCATTCTCCCGCTGGATCAGGAAATCCACCTCATAGGGCGGGTTGGTCTGGCTCCAATAGCGGGGCACGACCTCGAACTGAGTGATGAGCGTTTGCAGCACATAGTTTTCCGTCAGTGCGCCTTTAAACTCCGTGAACAGCCGATTGCCCTCGCCAAAAGCCGTCGGCGCAAGCTGGGCCAGCCGCCGCAGGACTCCCACGTCCGCCAGGTAGATTTTGAACGCGGACAGATCGTCGTAGGCCGACACAGGCAGCCGGGGCGCGGAACTGCGGTAGACCTTATGCACCAGCCGGGCGTCCACCAGCCACTGTAGGGCATCCTCGTATTCCCTGGCCCTGGCCCCCTCCTTCACGACCTTGTAGATGAACTTTTTGTTCTCACGGGCAAGCTGCGAGGGGATGGACTTCCACACCATGGATATTTTGGGGAATTCTTTTACGTCCGGGTGCTTGCCGAAATCCCGCTCGTATGCCCCAATGATGTTGGACAGCGCCTCCTGCATGGCCTCCACGTCCCGCTCCTGGGTCCACATGGCCACCGGCTCCGGCATGCCGCCCGTGACGTAATACATCTTCAACCGCTCATAAAGCGGGTTGAAAAAGGCGTCCGGTATCGGCTCAATGGCATCCACGCGGTCCATATACTCCACCAGATTCCCGTCCCCGTTGGCCAGCAGAAATTCCTTGAAGGTCATGGGGTCGATCTGCATGAAGTTGACCTTGCCCACCGGGAAGGAGGCCGGCTTCGCCAGCGCGATGCCCAGCAGGGACCCGGCGCAGGCGACGTGATACTGCGGTGCGTTCTCGCAGAAGTATTTCATGGAATTGATGACCTTCGGGCAGTCCTGCACCTCGTCGAAGACGATCAAGGTCTTCTCCGGGACGATCTTCTGCCCGCTGGCCAGCATCAGATTTTGCAAAATGCGCTCCACATCCTTGGTGGTCTCAAAAAACTGCTTATACTCCTCGTTCTCGTCAAAGTTGAAGTAGGCGGTGTTGTCATAGTACCGCCGCCCAAATTCCCTGAGCACCCAGGTCTTGCCCACCTGCCGCACGCCTTTCAGGATCAGCGGCTTGCGGTGCTTGGAATTTTTCCACTTCAACAGGTCGTTTAAGATCAATCGCTCCACAAAAGACACCTCATCACACTTTTATAGCCATTTTCATGCGCTTATATCACATTTTTATTAAATTATACGCTATAGGCACTAAAAAAGCAAGCAAGAAACAAAAAATAAGGGCACGGTTTCCCGTGCCCCTATTCATGCTGTCGGTTTGCCAGGCCCTGTCCAGGCGTTGATTTTCAAGGCCATCTTATTGCGTTCGCGTTCTGTGATCAGTCCGCGCTCAAAGAGAACCTGATTGTAATAATGAAGCCATGTGCGTGACACGACGATCTCCTTGGATTTTAGTGCGCTCTGCTTTGCCACACGGCCTCACCCTCTTTGATCATTCCCACTTTGCGGATCAAGAATCCCTCCTTTTGCCAAAAAGTTTGATTTAACCATTCAGCGTTCTCCTTTTTCGATTTGCTTTTGATGGGTTATGGCCGGCCGGTCGCGCTGCTCCAGCGCGACATTGACGCAATGCCGTATTTGCAGCAGCTCTGTGAGATCGTCCCGCAAGGGCTTGTACTTGGCATAGGCCGCCTCATGCTCCCGCGCCAGCCGTTCCATCTCCTGCCGCCAGGCGGAGATGGGCAGCTTGCCGTCCGGCGTGAAGGCGTCCTTCAGCTTGCGTCGGGCCATATAAAACTGCCGCAGCTCGCTTTCATGTTCCTGCCTGTACTTCTCCCGCTGACCCTTCCACCGGATGCCGTTCATCTCGTCAAAGATGGGTTTTAGCCGGGCGTAGTTCTCCGCCTGCCGGAGCAGGTCTTTCAGCTCCCTCCGGCGTTTGTCAGTGGCGTCCATCTCCGCTTTCAGCCCAGACACTTGGCTGTTGAGCTCGGCAACACGTTCTTCCAGTGCTTCCACCGTAAATAGCTTGTTCTCCATGATGTAGTTATGGGCTTCCACAAACTGTTTCAGATTGCATAGCTTTGCCTTCCGGCTCCAGGCTCCGGCGTTTCGTATGGCGATGTAATCGCCCAAAAGCTGGCCCAGATTGGGCTGCTGGGGCTGGGTCAGCTCCTGCTTGACATCCTTCAGCCAGTCCAGCAACGTGGCGATCTTCTTCCGCAGGCTGTGGATGGCGGCATTAGTAGAGCGAATCCAGCGGTTGAGATCGCCTTTGTCGGTAGGGGTGCCCTTTGCCTCCATCTGCCGGACGGCGGGACCCTCATGGACCGTCGGTATCAGGTCGATCCCCTGGCGCGCATAAGAGCGGTGGTCTATCCGGCAGTCCAGGCCCTTTTCCGCAAACTTGGCGTTGCACAGCGCGGCCCAGGCCGCCCGCCAGGATCCCAGCCGCTCCGGGCTGCCCCAATCGGTGGTGGGCACGGCGTCAAAGGTCGCTTTGCCATTTTCGTCAAGGATACGGTTGCCCTGTTCGTCCAAATGGTAGACGCGGTGTTGCTTATACCCCCACTTCCCGTTTTCCTTCAATGGCCGAATGGGACAGAGGATATGGAAGTGGGGATTTTGTATCTCTTTATCCGGCATGTGGATGGCGAAGTCCGCGATCATCCCTCGGCTGACAAGCTGCTCCAATACGAATTGCCTTGCGAGCGCGATGTTCTCCTCCAGGGAAAACTCGTTCTGCAAGGCAATGTCAAAGCTGTATGCAAGCTGGGCGTCTTTGTTCCGCTCAACCTTTTCCAAGGCGTTCCATAGAGCCTGCCGATCTGCGTATTCTGACGGCGCATTTGGCGGGAGAAATATCTCGGAACAGATCACGCCTTTCTTGTGGCTGTAGTCGCTGGTCTCGCCGTAGTATTCGCTATATAACTTTTCGCCTGACCGATAGGCGGCGGAGGCGATGGCGGACTGACCGGCGCTACGCTTGATCTGGGTGACATGAAAATGATAGAGGGCCATCACCCGTCCTCCTTGGAAAGTGCAGACTGGATGACGGCCCGAACGTCCGGCAGAGATAGTATCTGTTCCATGAGGGAGTAAAACGGCACTTCTGCCATGCTCTTGATCTCCGGGACGATACTCTCCACGGCGGCCCCGCGGGTGATGAGCCGGTGCGCCCGTGCAGTCCGCTCGGCATGGTTCAGATACTTTGCTCGGTTTTCTAACCGTTCCAGCCGGTGCTGATACTGTTCCAATAGGGCCTTGTCTCTGGCCTGTTCCGCCCGAAGCTGCTCCAACGTCTTGCTCATCTGCGTTCCTCCTGGGTTTTCCAACGCTTGGACCAGTAGCGGTCACAGACGACGATGCCCATACGGAAGCTCTGCTTGCAGTCCTGTGTGCAGCCCCGGCAGATGGGGCATAACAGCTGCTGTGCACTGTTATGCCCAAATAATACCAGTCGTGCTCCCGGCCCGCGCCGGAACCGCACGACATGGTAATGCGTGATACGATTACGGGGGTTGAGGAAGAAAGACCACTCCTCCCGCCGTTTCTTGCTCATACGCGGCATTGTTACTCCTTTTCAAACGATAATTGAGATTTGGGGTTCCGGGAAGATTTCTGTATCTCCCCGGTATCATTTTGGCGATTTTTCGGCGCTGTGAGCGCGTTTTCAATCGCCCGCCGTGCCGGGACAGCGGGGCGGCGAAAAACTGGGTTTTGTATCTTGTTGGGAGTATTGTGGTCCCTCCTTCAGATTGGATTTCCGACATGGGGATAAAAAAGCAGCCACGAGCTGTCTCGTGACTGCGATTTGCATCTCTGTCTGATTTAGTGTTCGCTTAGAAAATCGTTGTACTGGCCATGGGCAAAAGCTTCATATCCGGCGGCGATCTTGGCAATCCGTTTGGAGATGGCCCCGGTGGTCTTAAAGCCCAGCTTGTCCGCGATCTGCTGCTGGGTAAAGCCCTCCATCCTCATCCGCAGGATCGTCTGATCTTCCGGGGACAAACTGGCGTAAAAGGAATCCACCGCATCCCGCGACATGACCTTCTTCTCAAACTCCGCCCGTGGGTCCTCAATGTCGTACAGCATGTCGCCATCCAACTTCCGTCTTTGAAGGGAACTTAGAAAAACTGCCACGCCGCCCATGCGTAACAGTCCCATACCAGCTCCAAAAACGAATCGTCCTCGATGAGCTTTCTGGCTGCTTCATCCGACAGGAGTTTTACGATGTTCCGAGGGAGAGTGAGAAAGACCGGCCGCTTCTCCACAAGCTCTCTTGGCAAAGCGTAAAACAGCGTCATCCACGACAGGTAGCTGTCCTGGGGTATCTCCATGATCCCATCCGCCAGCATAACGATGAACCCGGAAAGGCCGTTCTGGTCTGCCATATGCTCACCTCCTTCGGCTCCGGGAATGGCCCCTCCATAATGAATGGGCATGAGAGGGGCCAAATTGTTCCTGGAAAGCGAAAATTTTTTTGAAAAATTACAAAAACATTATAACTGTCTCTCTGCGTCTTGTCCAGACAAGTCTTTTACGGCTCATCAGGAAGCAGCCAGCAGGGGGATAGACGCGCAAGCGTCGCAAGGGGGCCGCCCCTTGTAGGTCGCAGCAGCGACGCAAAACAGCCCGGACATTCAGGTGTCCGGGCTGTGCCTCGCAGAGCGCACATACATGGTCGTCAGGCCATGTATAGAAGTGCGCCATTGGGAAAAAGCGTTTCGCACCAAACGCGCAGCCAGCTCCGGCACGGAGCTGTTCAAAGGGGTTCGGGGATGCTGCCCCGACAAGCAAATGGGCCATTCCGACATGGAGCCGGAATGGCCCATTTTTCTCGTGTGGGCGCCCACACGCATTGCTTGCCACTTATGAAACGCTATTAACTGGCTCATATTCCTTTTTATGAGATGATTCGTTGTCGGCTGTATGTAGGTATTCTGTCAAAAGTTAAAGACTTGTTAAGATTTTCTATGCTATGATTCAAAACATAAAGAAGATAAAACGAGAAAAATGAGGTATACACTATGTTCTGGAGGATATTGAAAAAAGACCTGAAACGCAAAAAGACCATGAACATCATTTTGCTGCTGTTTGTCATTTTGTGTTCCATGTTTGCAGCGGCTGCGGTGAACAACATCATAGCTGTGACCGGCGGTATTGAGTATTATTTTGATGCGGCGGATGTTCCCGATGTCACCGTGCTGATGATGTTCAGCGGGGAAAACGATCTGGAGGAAAAGCTTGGGGAGCTTACTTCCGTGAAGGAGATCAGGACCGAGCATTGGCTGTGTGTAGTCAGCTCAAAGTATTTTAAGTATAACGGAAAGGAACTTGATAATTTCACGAATGCCGCCTGTTTGATTTCCGATCGTGAAATGGCTATCAACTATTTTGATGAGAACAATAACATCATCGAAAGCGTAGACAAGGGCTGTTTTTATGCCAATGCTCCTTTTTTACAGGACATTGATATAAAAGAGGGCGATGAAGTGGAACTTACTGTCGGCAACAGTCATCTTGCGCTTAAGTTTATGGGGCGGTTCAAAGGCGCGCTGTTTGGTCCGGGAAACACGGCCGCCCCATATCTTATCATAAACTCTGCCGACTATGATTATCTTGACAAGGACGAAGCCACTCATATCATGAATTGCAGGCAGTTTTATATAACTACATCGGATGTGGATGAAATAAGGGAACTTGCAAAGGACTATAGCGGTGTATATGTTTACACACGGGAAGAAAATAAGAGTATTTATCTATATGATATGCTTTCTGCGTATATTTTAATGATGATCAGCATCGTGCTGATGTTTACAGCCTTTGTTGTGCTGCGTTTCACGATTGGATTTACGATCAGCGAGGAATTTCGCGAGATTGGTGTAATGAAGGCGGTGGGTATCGGGGGCGGCAGTATAAGAAGCCTATATATCGTCAAGTATCTTGCCATTACTGTAATCGGTGCACTGATAGGATATTTTTGTTCTGTCCCTCTCGGGGATATGATGATGGAAACGGTATCGAAAAATATCGTTTTTGGCAGCGGAAACAGTACTCTTATGGGACTTTTAAGCGCTGCGGCAGTCGTTATCATTATCCTGCTGTTCTGCTGCGGCTGCACACGCAGAGTCAATAAACTCTCGCCCATCGACGCAGTAAGAAACGGTCAGACGGGCGAGCGCTTTCGAAGAAAGAGCCTTTTGCGCTTAGGACGGTCAAAGCTGCCACAGGCCGCGTTTCTCTCGGTCAATGACGTGATCAGTTCACCGAAGCAGTTCTCCATCATAGTAGTTGTGTTCACGCTCTGTATACTGCTGATGACGATCATGTCAAATTTTGCATTGACACTCAAAAGTGAAAAGATACTGCGTTTCTTCGATGTACCCTCAAGTGAAGCGCATATCATGGACAGCGAAATATTTGGAGAGGTCATTGTAGATCAGAGTACGTATCAGCAGATCACCGCAGATATCGAAAAGCTTCTTGCCGATAACGGAATGCCCGGCAAATGCACAATGACGATAAGTGCGCAGTTTGAAACATCGCACGAAGACAAAACGGAAACGGTTAATTTCCGCGTCATGAAAGGGGAAACAAATGACACGTTCTATGTAGACGAAGGCAGCGCGCCACAGAAGACGGACGAGATCGCCGTAACGGCAGGCACTCTCGATAATCTGAACGCAGAGATTGGCGACAGGGTAACGGCAGTCATAAATGAGAAAGAGTATGAGTTTTTGATCACGGGAACATTTTCTTCGTTCGTCAACGCCGCTAACTCCGCTTTTCTATATAAAGATTTTGGCCTCGGACATCAGGCGGCAAGTAATGTGATGGGCGTGCAGATACACTTTGACGGCAGTCCCGACAAGGAGCAGATAAACCGAAACATTGAAAAGCTAAGAATCCTGCTCGAAACGGACAAGGTGTATTCGACCCCGGATTACATCAATAATTTTACGGGAATGTCCGATACGCTGAATGCGATTAAACAGATGATGGTGATTACTGTGATTGTAACGGCATTGATCGTCATACTTATGGAGCGTTCCTTCATCTCTAAGGAAAAGAGCGAGATTGCACTTATGAAGGCGGTGGGCATCGGGAACAGCAGTATCATCTTGCAGCATTTGCTCAGATTTGTGATCGTATCGGTCATTGCCTGCATCGTTTCGACCGCGGTGCTTATGCCGATCAGCAATGTAATGATGAATTGGGTAGGTAATATGGTCGGCGATGTATCAGGTTTGAAATGTGATTTTGACCCGCTGGAAATATTTGTAATCTGCCCGGCAATTCTCATCGGCGTGACAGTCGTGGGCTCGTTCCTGACAGCGCTTTACACAAAAGCGATCAAGGCTTCCGATACAGCAAGCATAGAATAAGGAGGACAACATAATGAATACGGTTTTACAGACAAAGGGACTTTGCAAAACATATATCGTGAACAAACATCAGAACAATGTGTTGAAAAACATCGATCTGACGATCAGCGAGGGTGAAATGGTGGCGGTCATGGGACCCTCCGGCTCAGGCAAAAGCACACTGCTCTACTGCATTTCGGGAATGGACAAAGTATCCGCAGGCGAGGTGTTCTTTAACAGCAGGGAAATGGCAAAACTTGGTGACAAGGAGCTTGCAAGGCTCGGGCTTGACGAAATGGGCTTTATTTTTCAGCAGATGTACATGATGAAAAATCTTTCAATACTTGATAATATCATTTTTCCTGCGATAAAGTCGAAAAAAATAAAGAGAGCCGCAGGCAGATCGAGGAGCGCGGCAGAGCGCTCATGCACAGGCTGGGCATTGACGATGTGTGTGGCAACGATATCAACGAGGTGTCGGGCGGACAGCTTCAGAGGGCTTGTATCTGCCGCAGTATGATAAACGATCCCAAGATGATCTTTGCCGATGAGCCGACAGGCGCTCTCAACCGTGCAAGCTCTGATGAGGTCATGAACGAGTTGCTCTCCTTAAATCGTGATGGTACAACGATCATGTGCGTGACCCACGACGCAAAGGTTGCTGCCAAGTGCAGCAGGGTGCTTTACATTGTGGACGGTGGCATCGTCGGGGAAAAAGAAATGGGACATTTTGACGGCGGTGATAGGGAGCTTCGTGACCGTGAAAGAGAACTGAACAACTGGCTTATGGAACAGGGCTGGTGATACTTGCAGAATCTTAGCTGATATGGTACAAGATTTGTAGGAGGTGATCTTATGACCGATATCCTGATAGTAGAAGACGACAAGGAACTGGCCGACTTGCTGAAGGACTTCCTACATGACGAGGGCTATACTGTGTCAAGCGTGGCTGGCGGAGAGCGTGCCATACAGCTTTTTGAGCGATATGGCGCAAGGCTTGTGGTGCTTGACATCAATCTTCCCGATGTGAATGGCTTTGCTGTCTGCTCCAAGCTACGGGAAAAAGCGGATACTCCTATACTGATTGTAAGTTCAAGGACGGGTAAGGAGGACAAGCTGAACGGCTTTGACCTCGGTGCTGATGATTATATTGAAAAGCCCTATGACATTGATATTCTTATCGCTAAGATCAAGGGGATATTCAAACGGCGGTATCAGCGTGATACACTGTCGGCGGACGGTGTGACACTCAATCTTGCAGATAAAATGGCGGTCATCGACGGAAAACCCGTAGAACTGCCGGCAAAGGAATTTGACCTGTTGGCGCTTCTGATCGAGAATCAGGGCAAAGCTCTGAAAAAAGAGTACCTGTTTGGCACTGTCTGGGGCAGCGACAGCGATTCGGAGCTGCAAACGCTCCATGTACATATCAACCGCCTTCACCAGAAGCTCGGTGATGATCCTAAGAATGCAAAGCGTTTGCTTACTGTCTGGGGCGTGGGGTATAAGTTTGTATGAAGACTTTCAGAAAACTGTGTATTGTAGTGATAACTGTATTTCTTTTGCTGACGGCGGGATTGAATCTGTTTCTTGTGAGAGTGAAAGACAGAAATGAAGGCATTTATCGTGTGGACGCTAAGCGGCTTGCAGATGAAATAGCGGAAACAGGCAATTACGACCTTGAATAATATCCCCACATTACAGGCGTGTTCACGGGTGATGGTCTCTACCGTTCAGATGAGCATTATCTTATCATAGAAGCCAGCGGTATGCTGTATCGCGTGGAGTATATTGTCGGAAACGGACAGCACAGCATTGCGGCAATAAACTGTGTATTTGGTGCGCTGTTCCTACTGATGATTGGTCTTTTGTATTATATCCGGGGGCATATCATCGTGCCGTTCGGCAGGTTGAGCAATGTTCCACAGGAGCTTGCAAGGGGCAATCTTGCTGTTCCGATACCGGAAGAAAAAAGCCGTTTCTTCGGTAAATTCACATGGGGCGTGAACCTTTTGCGTGAGAGTATCGAGGACAGCCGCAAAAAAGAAATCACGATGCAGAGGGACAAAAAACTCTTGCTGCTCTCCCTTTCCCACGACATCAAAACTCCTTTGTCGGCGATCAAGCTCAATGCAAGGGCGCTTGCCAAGGGATTATACAAGGACGAGGGAAAACGACGTGCTGCCGCTGAGAGCATTAATACCCGTGCAGATGAGATAGAGCGTTTTGTCAGCGAGATCACAAAGGCGGCAAGCGAGGACTTTATGAGCTTTGAGGTCACACAGGGAGAGGCTTTTTTAAGCGTTATCATCACAAGAATAGAGGCGAGATATGCTCCCCAGCTTGCCATGTCGGGAACGGAGTTTGCGATTCAGAAATATGATGACTGTATTCTTTCCTGTGACCCCGACCGCCTTGCAGAGTGCCTGCAAAACCTGATCGAAAATGCGATCAAATACGGTGACAGCAGACGAATTGAGATCAGCTTTGATGAAATAGACGGTTGTGAGCTTATCACGGTATCAAATACAGGCTGTGCTCTCGAAGCAAAAGAACTGCCGCAGATATTCGAAAGCTTTCATCGCGGGAATAATGCGGACAAGGTGCAGGGCAATGGGCTTGGACTATTCATATGCAAAAGGCTGATGGGGCTCATGAATGGAGAGGTATATGCTGATATTCGTGATAAATGCTTCTATATAACGCTCGTTGTAAAAATGGCGTAAGGTTCTGTTGTGACATAGTCTTAGAAAAATACATAAAAGGATACAGTGCTGTTGAACTTTCCCCATTTTTGTCCAAAATGTAAGCGGGAACACAACGTCAGCATCATACAGATGAAGATTGTGATAAATGATGAGCCAGAAATACCGCCCCGGCCACGTTTCCAGTACAAGCATCCCTAGCAGAAACCGCCGTTGCTGTCAATGGTCAAGATGAAGGGCTCTCTGAGCCGCCATTGACAGCTCCGCCCGCTTCTGCTCTCCCTGTCTGCAAGAGGAGCGACAGCTATTTCTGCTGTCGCTCCGCTTATGGTACCTGTTTCTTGTTTCACCCCGCCATAAAACTGAGGGCGGTATGTAATGGTTTAGGCACTCTGGACCCCTTGCGCACCAAGGGATTCAGATCGCCGATCTGACCGTCCTAATACGATTTCCCGATTTCTTGTAAAACAGGTTTCCAAACCATTACATGTGCTGTCTTGATACTTGCATTTTAGTCTGGCCAAAATCGTTTATTGTAAACGACTGAAATCATCTGCCCATTATGTTCTTACTGTATAGGCTCAAAGTCTAATTCATACTTTTCAGAACAGTTTTTAACAATCATCTGATACTTTTCCATCCTCGTTTTTTCCGCAATTTTTGTCAAAACTTCTTTATCGTAATCTGAAATCTGATACCCAAAATATATTGCAATAGGATGCTTTTCGATTTGGTATCGGTCTTGATGTTCTATGGCATCATTAGGTGTTGTACAAATAACCCTCCACTCATTTTCATAAGATCAATCGACGGACTTATGCAAAGCTGCTTTTAAGGTGAACAAGTTGTCATCATAAGGCTTTTCTATAAGCATACCGGTCTCATGATATAACCTGCGCAGAACAATCCATTGCCCATACCCCGTAGCATCATACCGCTTGTCTGAGTATATTATAGGATAAATCATGCTGTTTCTAATGTTTGGGCAATCACGCTTTGGATAGTTAGAGCATTTCGAGATTCTGTTATTTCGAAAGTTATAACCTAATGCAAAACCTTTGTGATTGTTAGCATAGTGAGCCCACATTAGCGGTGATTTAATGCTTTCAGATCGGCATACCATTTTTGTATTTTTCTTATGTCTTCTTTTGCAAATAAAAAGCACTGCTCCAAAAAGGACATAAATCCTGGTACAGATTCCCATACTATATTGGTGAGTTGTTTGGCATCAAAAGATGGAAACTGTTCAGTTACAACTCTTTGAAACTCCGTATTATGAGATTGTCCTCGTTGTATGGCCTCGAGTATAGAATAGACTTTTCCAGACGAAAAAGTTTCTTCAATTGAACGAAGGATCTTCGTCCGATCAAAAAAGAGTAGACTATCATGGGGATCATTAAATGTTGATTCTGTCATTTGGCTCAATAGTATAGTCGATAAAGCGCTTATAATTTATTAACCGGATCTTTTTAATAGTTGTTGCCATTATTACACCCCAAAGCAATAGTTAGCTATTAATCCAGAGAAAACATGAAATTAGCTGATAGTTCACATTGCACCGTAAAAAAGTTTCGGAAAATCCTTTGGCAGTAAATCTCTCTGCGGTGAGATCTCGAGCGGCTTTTCCAATTTGGTCAAAACCTGTTCGTCTTCATCATTTTTCAGCTGGGCACATTCCAGCAGAGCCGCAATAGCTAGGTCACGGGGCAGATACTCCTTTACATCGCCCGCGAGCTGCAGCGTATCTTAATTGAGAATGTTGAAAATCCCAACAGGGAACGGGTCCGAAACCAGCACTCTTTGGCAAGCAATCTTCAGATAGAGATAGGTCTTGATAGCCTCAACCTGCGCATCATACACCTAGCTACGCTTGTCCATATAGGCGATCAGCGGTTGTATCGTGCAGTCGGAAGGTGCGTACCACTGATCCCGTTTTTTCTCGATCATCCTGTAAAACATATGTGCCTCCAACATGTGCCTGTCGTATACCTATCCAATTTTATCTTATTTTACCACAAGATAATGCATCTAGCAAATACGGAATTCAATATTCAACCAAAATCATCGGGGCGACGTATGGAACGCTGCCCCAATTATTCACTCAAGTGCAAGATGTCAGTCTTCCACCGTTTCGTATTCCGTGACCGCCTTCAAATAGACCTGCGGATCAACGTTCAGGATCAATTCGGCATACGCCAGAGGGTCATTGTAGATCAGATAATCCAACTCCGACCGCTGATACAGGTTATCTGCCACTTCGTTCTCCACGGCTGTGCAGTCGATGGGGATCATGCTGCCGTTGTCATAAACCAGTTCTACACATGCGCTGTCCATGCTAAATTCACAGGAAATCAGCTTTTTCATGGGAAATCTCCAAAATCAAATTATACGGAAATCATATAAGCGCGGGTTTTCCATTTGTATCTTTAACTATGCGATACGTCCCTGAGAATGAAATATCCTGACTCTTGCGTGTAAATAGACCGAATCCGTCATTTACATCGTCGCTTATTCCCTTAACTTTTACTTTGATGTGAACTATTGGGAATACGCTGCTATTCTCAACACATGTATCAATATGGTAGCATTCACCAACGTAGCCGTCAGGTGCAAGGTCAATCACAATACCCATTTTCGTATCTATACAACTTGCTCCAGTTGTACTTGGATAAGTGATTCTTCTTGCACCTACGTTATTTATGGACAACATCGAAAAAACTTATGGATTCTAGGAATTGCATTTTTGATTCAACTGATATGCGTCATTGTTCTGATGAACAGCAATGATGCCTAGGCCACCCGGCGCTAGTTTGCATCATGCCAGATGCCGGAATTCTGTTCCAATTCCGTAAGGCAATTACCAATTATTCGTTTTTGGTTAGGCGCTATCAAAGGTAGAACTGCAAGTCTGTATCTTCTAGCAACAAGCGTGTCCTCTTGGCCAGGCAACCCCATAGCCCTACCAAGAGGACTCAGAATAGAACTGATTTCCCGTTTTTTGCTACAGAGCACGTAATGCGAGAACTAGAAATTCAGCATACTATAGGACATTTATGGATTCTAAGTCATTCTGGTGAGTCAAAAAGCGTTGCGTTAAAATTAACATTAATGTATGAGATATAATAGTTATGAGCTGAAAAAAATGAAGTCAAAGAAGTATCATATAACATTAACAGAATTACAAGTATTTAAATAGTTCGGTGCGAAAAAGAGTATGCATAAATCAATTATGAATACTGCCACAAAGGTATCGCTGGCTTCATCATAATACACGAGCTATCGACAGGTCAGCGACGGGTAAAAGTTCACCAACAACACACAAGAATGTACTTTGGCTATTGTGTACAATCATTGGCAAATATGTATTAAGAAGATCGGATTTGTACGGGATAATCTCAATTCTCATTCTGTGGTCTGTGGCGTCGTTATACAAATCCTTTCCGCTGGAGCATTACAACTGGTCTGCATATTGAAAATACACCACATATGCCAAAAACGGTGACTAGTGTACGCGAGCGGCAGCCGCTATCATGTAAGACAGGCATTCGCCTAAGCATTGGCGACTCATGATGCCGACCTAAGTTTCTGCCATAACTACTTGGTCTGCGATAGTAATTCCCGGAGCACTTCGGTCAACTTACCATTTGTGTCTATCCAAACTGCCAGTTCTGTGCAGTGGCAATGGAACAGTGATAGAGCACTGTCAGTTAGATCTTATGCTGGACGGGTTTTATAAAGCTATAGTTGCGTTCTCTAGTTACCTTTCTCTATCTATTGAATTCACGCTTGTTGTTCTTGCGCCGACTTTACTCTGCGCTTTCGCCGCGAAGAAGAATGTGGTTCTCCAAATTTCTCACCTTGTTGTAATAAACATGTATCTGGTGTAAGTGTCAGGGCACATAAATCCACTTGAGGAAGAGGATGCCCATGTGAAAATCACGCCCTATTTAAAATTTTGCGTCAAAAATGCGAACAAGGTCGAAACAAGTATTGCAAAAACGGCCGATTGGCTGTATAATAAATATTATTGACATGCGGTTTGAGGAGGTATGACCTATGATTCGTGACTACCAGTTTAAAAACATTGAGAAATATCTCAAGAAGGATTCAAAGGTTGGAAAAGATATACTTGATGCATTTGGTTATCTGACTGATGCAGCAATCATATTTACTCCTATCGTTTTTGGTCCGAAACTGCTTCCACTACTTGGGATACTAGATGTTAAGGATAAGCTCGTTAACATTGGCCATATAATTCATGATGCTATTATAAATCGTGTTGAGACAAACTATCTTGACAGAATGGAGCAAATTTCCGCTGCATATGCGCTTATTTGTTATACCTCCTATTTTGACAACCTTCAAAATGCGCTTCCTAGCGACGTCAGGAAAAAACTCGCACTTAATTTTAATGAGCAAAAAAGACTCATGGAGGAGTCTGCTGCAACCAACAATAATGAACCACAGTTGCCCCCCGCCCCTCCTGACATTCGTTGCAATGTGTATTTTGCAGACCATGCTACCTCATTTCATGATATTAAAGAGCACCTTTCTAGTGTTTATAGGGGAATTACACATGGGCTGATAAAAATGATTTCAGATTCCTCGGTTTTTGATAAAAACCGCAAGGGTAAGGAAGCATTTACACGTCTTAAAGAGGCGTTGGATCAGATTCCAGAGGCCGCATTAAGGACATATGAAGCGCAGTATCTGACGCTTGCAGATCATTTTAATGACTTTGCGCTTTTCGCACAATTACAAAACTTTGAAGGAATCCATCAGGCAATTAAGGATAACCGGCAGGCGCTCGACCAACTTGGTAAAATGACAAAAAGTATTGATGTCGGTCTCAGGGGGCTCAATCAACTTGTAAATTCTATTTCTACGAATTATAGTAGGTCACAGTTACAAAGCATTGTGGATGATCTAAAGAACAAATATCGTGCTATCCTAGAAGAGCCAATAATTGATGCCAAAGAAATAACACCAGAGGGAGAGAGAATTAGCCTTCAGTTTCCTAAAATTGTGGATGCATTTATTCCTCAATCTTATAAGTGCTTATGTTATCAGGAAAAAGATACCTTACTAGAAAGTGACCAAGTTTGGAAAAAGGTTCCAATCCAATACGAGTTGGACAAGTTTTTTATTAAATATCTTTATTCTCCTGATAGTGTTGAGTATCCGCTTATTATTATGGGCCAGCCCGGAAGCGGAAAATCACTATTAACAAAAGTTCTTGCTGCGCAGCTAATTGGCAATTCATATGTTGTGATTAGAATTCCACTTAGAGACGTAAATGCCCAGGATAACATCGATGTTTTAGTAGAGGATCAAATTAAAAAGTTAACGAGTAAGCCGCTATCTGTAGGCTATGGAGGCTTTGCGGAGCAATTTAGCGAGCGGCCACTGATTATTATTTTGGACGGCTATGATGAACTCCTGCAAGCAAAGGGAGAGGTCTTTTCAGGCTATCTTGAAAATGCGCGTAGATTCCAAAATGATCAGAAGGCTATGGGCCGTCCCGTCCGAATCATTATCACAAGCCGGATCACACTGATTAATAAGGCACGAATTCCTCTTAATGCCACTATACTCAGATTGATGGAATTTAATCCAAAACAACGACAGGCTTGGATTGATATTTGGAACCAGACCAATGCTAATTATTTCGCGACTTCTAATACTAAGCCTTTCCAATTACCGACAAAAGAAGAGGGAAAAAGAAATAGTATTATTGAATTAGCTGAACAGCCCCTGTTATTACTAATGCTCGCACTTTATGATTCGGAATCCAATGAATTAGCCCAAGCAAGCAACATTAAGCGTACAGAACTATATGATAACTTAATTCGGAGATTTGTGCGCAGAGAACGCAGTCGATATGTTTCTGGGTTTGTGGATATGACACCGGGAGAACAAGAAGTAATAATTGAAGGCGAAATGAATCGGCTTGGTGTTGCTGCCATAGGTATGTACAACAGGCAGGATGTTGTAATCCGTGCGACTCAATTAGAAAAGGATTTGGATACTTTTCAAGCACACAGATCTGATGAGGGGACAAAGACGCGCACATTAAAAGAGTCGGTATCAATGATTGGTGGATTTTTCTTTATTAACAAGTCAACCGCCAAAGATTTTGATGCCCATAGTGATAATTCAGAAAGCGCCTACGAATTTTTGCATAACACATTTGGAGAGTTCTTAACGGCAGATTTTATATTAAGGAATCTGATAAAGCAAGCAACATCAATCTATATTGACAGGCAATATAAACCCGGCGGACAAACAAAAATGTCCAATCCGGACCTATTCGATTCAAATTGGTTTTACTGCTTGATGTTTGTTCCTTTGTATTCACGCCCAGTAGTAATTGAAATGCTACGAGAGCATAGAGAAAAGGCCCTCCAACGGTTTTTAAGAATAACACCAAGACTGAGTGAGTTTACTCAAGAGGTTTTTGAAGAGAACTTGAACTTCATTCTCAAAAACCAGCTAAAAATGGTCCTTGAGACCAGAAATCTTCCCGCAGTTATGTGTAACGGCATTCTCTTTGACCGTGATATTCCATTACTAGGTTACTTGGCAATTTATTCACTAAATCTTGTTACTCTTGCTTGCGTCCTCAGTCCTAACGGATTTGAATTTGTTGAGCGCGATTATTACACTTTGGAAACGACAGAATCCACGTTAAGTCCCTGGAGCAAATTAGCATCTCTATGGAAATCTTGGTTCTCCTCGTCTGATCTGGTTGGACTATCTGTAATTCTGAAAGCAAAAAGAAAAGACAGAACGACCGTTCTTGTTGAGTGTAACGAAAAATTTGAGGCAACACGCTATGAGCAACCTGTTGACATTCTACTGTGTGTCTCATCAACGCTGGCGGACAACTTACTTACTGGCTTATCTGGACTACATACAAGACAATTTCATGAAATCACAAAAATGAATGCTAAAGACATTAGCAGGATGCTTGAGGGGGATAATCCGGACTTATACGTTGCCTATTTAATTACCTTATTGCGAAAAGAAGTTAACAGTCATTTGATTGAGCATAAAAATCGTGATAGGATACACATCACCTTTCGCACCGTTAATGATATAATTGAAATGCTAATTCATAACACAAGAATGCAAGATGTAAACGAAGACACGTTGTTAACGATGTTTGAGATTCTTGAATGCTGTGTGCAGCGAAACATAGTATTTCTTTCCACCCGCAGAGATCTTGTCCATTTTTTATTAGACCGCCTAGAACATACAAGATACTTTGCCAGGAATAACCTACTGTTACCAGAACAGTTTAGCATCGTTCAATTACTACAGCTACTAATTAATAACAATGATCTTCTTGCGTTAAGTGTTAATCTCCAGAATAGCAATCTATTTAATAGAGAAATAATACTTGATACAAATTGGTTTGAAGACGATATTGCGCGGGTGCTGCATTACTTGCCTCAATACGTTAAGTCTAATGAATTATCTTATCTTTATAATCGTAACCTGGACCCGCTATTGGATAGTCATAAACGGTTTTTAATACTTAATGCCAGTGAAAAGGAGAACATATTTGAGCATGTTGAAGCCGAGGAAACGCTTAATACTTTGTTGGAAGCGGATCCAGAATCTGTGACATGTTTAATGCTGAATCGGCTTAACAATGAAAAGAGATATTATATAAAACCTCGTATCATTGATTCATTCTTAAACAGTAGTTTTAATCTATTATCTTCTGTGGGAATAGGCTATTTTGGATTCAACGCAACCATCAATACAATATTAATTGCCATTTACACCAAAGATGAAATGCATTTATTGAAAATAAAAAATATATTGCAGAAGCAACTATTTTGTGGGCCAAAATCTCCTCTTATCCCAATTATATATTATTATCCATCTTTTATTTCAAACTTAATTAACCTACTGCCCGATATATTTCTTGATTTAAGTTTATTGGACATAAGGACATCCTTCCTTGAGCGAAATCTTCCCCAATATATTCCTCCTTATAAGTTTCCCGATTACATTAAAGTGTTTCGCGGTTTGTACCAACTTTCAGACAGACTACGCAATCTCAAGATGTTTACTGAAAACACTTTGCATTTGTTGACACATTTACTCAGCAAGGATTATATAAGCGAATTAAATTTGTCTCAACTTACACTTGGTCAACTGAGTGATTTATACTGGTATGCCTTATTTGCTAGAGTTAAACCTCTTACAGACAGTATAGAATCAGTTCTATCTAGATTTGGCTCTATTTAATCTTGAGCAGTGCCAGTTTTGTAGTCCGACTCAGCAGTTGGACGAAGATTATTGATCCTAATCCCCCATGGCATATATGCACCGGGTAACTAGGTTTATTTGGCCAGACAAGGGATATGGTGCCGGAAATGCTTTCGTATCTCCAAGTCGCCTGATGTAGTGTGCATGAAAAGACTGCTGAGTATTTTAGTTTTTATAGGAAATCAGTTTGAAGCAACAAAGTTGCCCATCAAGAAGTTCGGTTACTTAATCTGTGTCCGCCAAACAAAAATCAACAAACACCCACTCCCTCTTCATCTAACCGTCTAACTCTCCAATAATCGGATTGCCCATTAGGTTGCCACTCGTGACACGGAGCGAAGCATATTATAATTCTCGTGGAGCCTTGCAAGATATCCGTAAAGAGTAGGTAAAACCCCTGCCGACGTTGAGGACTATTTCTGAGGTGTTTGCTCTTCTCTTTTGTCGGCCAGCCCATTCAATACGATGGAGACAGCCATAATAAGGTTTGCTGTTGCCGGGAACATCCGTTATCAAGCATGTGAGAATCTCACTGTTAAAAACATCCAAAATAATGGTCTATTCAAGTGCCTCTTTTCTCGGCAATGTGTCACACCCTAGACCACAATCTCAGTCGGTTGAGATGCGTTTGATTGGCCTCGAATCAAATTGGGGAAAGTGTTGTTCTTCCCCGGTCGTTAGTAGGTATACTTTCCGCCTTTAGAGCAGACGCCCGCCCGTAGGGCTGGTGTGCCGGTTTGTCTGAAAACACATATTTCTCCTTTGGGATCCAAACCAGCCTTTTCTGTCCTTTCTTTATTACTATCTCCACTCAGTTAATTTTCTAACAAAAAGGTAGGTACACGGCTGTTTCTCGTGTGGTTACCTTTTCTTAATATACAAACAAATGAAATCACCAGAAGATTATCTATCTTGCCTTAAATATGATAATTATTCTATAATCGTTTTTGCTGCTACAACTGTATTTTCCAAATCACTGCCTTATAGTACGGCAAGAAGAAAGAGCCACTATTTCCGATTTTAAGATATATGGCCCATGTCAGCATCGTTATCTCTCTGCAAATACTTGGATAATCGTGTCCATATGCCAGTAGCCAGTGTTTGACGCTAGCATTATTGGTCTGAATACAAATGACGAATTATACTAATTTAAATATATGTCGGTAGCCTTATGCTTCATTCGCGGCCCGTTATTATCACAATACCGTCTATCTGATTTTTACTAGGCTACCATTCTAGCATGTTTTCCACAAATCTTGACCTACAAAGCACTAATATAGCTACCAACAAACTGACTAAACCTGTCGTCCGCTCCAAAGTAAGGAAACAGAACCCAAGACACCGTTGACACGCTAGATGTTGCATTTGAGATCCATTCCCGTAAGGCAGTTGCCAGATGCCCATCTTTGAGGTTATACGGTCTTACGACGCACACCCATCCAAAGGGACCTTTCACGCTATTATGTTTGCAGTTGACTTATTCGCCAATATCTGCTATAATCTTTATAGTAATGATAATATGACTAACAAAATTGAACGGAGGAATCGCGATGGACATACATACCATACGCCAGCAGCTGCGGACAAAGTCGCTCTATGACATCAGACTGCGGGTGACGTACTATGCCCGCGTGTCCTCCGAGTCGGATGAACAGCTCAACTCCCTGGGAAACCAGATCACCTACTACGAGGACCTGATCCGGAAAAACAAGGCATGGACTTTTGTGCCCGGTTACATCGACGAGGGCATTTCCGGCATCAGCACCCGGCACCGAAAGAACTTCAACCTGATGATCCAGGACGCAGCGGAGGACAAATTCGACCTCATCATCACAAAAGAGATCTCCCGTTTTGCCCGCAACACCCTGGACTCTATCCAGTACACCCGCCAGCTTTTGGACTGCGGCGTGGGGGTGTTCTTTCAAAACGACAACATCAATACTTTGGACGAGGACTCTGAGCTGCGGCTGGCCATTATGAGTTCCATCGCCCAGGACGAGCTGCGAAAGCTCTCCAGCCGTATCAAGTTCGGCCACCAGCAGGCCATCAAATCCAAGGTCGTGCTGGGCAACAACCGCATCTTCGGCTATCGGAAGGACAACAAGCGCCTGGTCATCGACGAGACCCAGGCCCCCATGGTCCGTGAACTGTTCGAGCTATACGCCACCGGCGAGTACAGCATGAAACAGCTGGAGCAGATATTCTGGGACAAGGGCTATCGCAACAGCAACGGCAACAAAATCGCCCACACCACCATGAGCGGCATCATCTCCAACCCCAAATACAAGGGGTACTATGTGGGCAACAAAGTGAAAGTCGTGGACATGTTCACGAAGAAGCAGAAGTTCCTCCCGCCGGACGAGTGGGTCATGTTCAAGGATGAGACGGGCCAGATCGTTCCCGCCATCGTGTCCGAGGAATTGTGGGAACAGGCCAATGCCGTGCTGCGCCGGCGCAGCGAGGACGTGAAGTCCCGCCAAGGTATCTGCAACCACGCCAATCTCCTCACCGGCAAACTCATCTGTACCCAATGCGGCAAACCATACTACCGCCGGGAGTCCAGAGACCGGAAGGGCAACATCAACAGCCGCTGGGTCTGCGCCGGAAAGATCAACAACGGGGCCGACTCCTGCGACAGCTTCGCCATCTACGAGGACGAGATCAAGCCCCTGCTCTTTGAGGTGTTCCGGGACACGGAGGTGGACGCCGAGGCCATGATCGGGGAATACGTCCGGATGTATCAGGAGATCACCGACGACGACCGCCTGCCGGAGCAGATCAAGGCCCTGCGGCAGACCATCGAACTGGCGGAGAAGAAGAAATCCAAGCTGCTGGATTACAACGTCACTGGACAGATCAGCGACAATGACTTTGTGTCCATGACCCGCGCCTGCAACGAAGACATCGACGCCGCCCAGGAGCAGCTGGAAGAGCTGGAGAACCGGGAGCAGACCGGGCGGGAATTTCAAAAGCATATCGCCTCTATCCGCGCCACGCTGGAATCCGCCCGCCGGGACGCCGCCAAGGGTATCATTACAAAAAATTATGTCAACCAATATATCGACAAGATCTTCGTCACGCCCGTGGACGAGCACACCATGAAACTGGAGGTCAAGATCTTCACCGGGGAAACCACGGCAAAATTCCTGCAAAAGCTCCGTCAGCACGAACAAAGTCTAAAGTCCGCAAACCCGCTTATACCAACGGTTTCCGGCTCTGACGATGAAATCTGTCACGTGGGTCACACGTCTAAAAAGATGATCGAGGCCTACGAGAACGGCATGAAGTAAATCCCTCTGAACAGGGAGCGGCGCGGTGCTCACGCACCGCGCCGTTTTCGTTGCACTTTACAACACCTGCGCCGAAAATTCCAGCCGCTTGGTCTGGCCGGGGGCCAGGACCACCGCGTGGGGCTTGTCCTCGAACCGGCCCGTCTCGTCCTCATACGCGCCGCAGCCTTGCCAGGGCTCGATGCACAGATAGGACCCGTTTTTGTCCGGCATGGTCCATATGCCCAGCATGGGAAACTGACCAAAATCCACCCGAACGCCCCGCCCGGTCTTTTCGTTCACCAGGCGCACTGCTTTCGACCGCAGACCGTCGAAGATCAGCGTGTCCGCCCTGTCGAATATCTCATGGCGCAGGGCGATACGGTCCGTGCCCCGCAGGTATGGTTCATCCAGCGTCCCACCAAGCAGCCCGCCGGACCGGACGGCGATGGACGGCGCGTCCTCTTTCTCGTCAAAAACCAGGCTGTAGTCCTCGAACCGCTCGCCCGGATACAGGGGGCAGCGGTAGGCCGTGTGGCCGCCGATGCAAAAGGGCATGGGCCCGTCGCCGGTGTTGGTGACCTCATAGGCCGTGGCGAAGCCGCTGTCCGTCAGCCGGTGGGTCACCCGCAGTTGGAACGGATAGGGGTACTGCTCCAACGTCTCCGGCGTGTCCCGCAGTTGGAGCGTCACAAAGTCCTCCCCCTGTTGGACGGGCGTGAACTCCATCCGTCTGGCAAAGCCATGGCGGGCAAGACGGCACGTGCCCCGGTCCGTCTCGACCGTCCCGTCCTTCAAGGCCCCCACGATGGGGAACAAAATGGGATCACGTCCGGACCATATGGCCGGGTCGCCCTGCCACAGGTATTCGGTCCCCGCGCTGTCCTGAAAGGACACCAGCTCCCCGCCCATGGTCTCAACCGCGCCCCGCAGAGCGCCTTTTCGCAGCTCAATGTGCATATCTGGCCTCCTTTTCCGCGTTTTTTCTCATTATACTGTAACCGGCGCAAAATGTCGAGTGCACAGCGGTTGACAAGGGGGCGGGAAAGGCATATAATGCCCCGCAAAGACGTTTGGCCTTATCCAAGATAATTGCAAGGAGACACGATATGCGCGTGATGCTGATAAGCGATTCCGCCTGCGACATGAGCCAGCTTGAGGCGGCGGCGCTTGGCGTGACCATCCTGCCCATGAAGACCGTCATCGACGGGGTGGAATACCTGGACGGGGTGACCATCACCAGCGAGGAATTTTACGATAAGCTGGAGCATTGCAAGACCATGCCCACCACCAGCCAGCTGACGCCGGCCGAGTTCGCCGACGCGCTGGAACCGGTGCTGGCCCGGGGAGATGAGGCGGTCATCGTGACCATCGCGGGCACGCTCTCCGGCACGTATCAGAGCGCCTGTATCGCCGCGCAGGAATGCGGCGGCAATGTCCGGGTGGTGGACAGCGGCAGCGTCACCATCGGGCAGAATATCCTGCTGCGCTACGCCGTCCGGCTCCGGGACAAGGGCTTGTCCGGGCGGGACATTGCCGAGGAATTGGAGCGGGTCAAGGGCCGGGTCCGGCTGCTGGCACGGGTGGACACGCTGGAATACCTGATGAAAGGCGGGCGGCTGTCCAAAACCGCCGCCATCGCCGGCACGCTTTTGCAGATAAAACCGGTGCTGTCCGTGCAGGACGGGGAGATCAAGGTCCTGGGCAAGGCCCGCGGGTCCCGGCAGAGCGCCAATATGCTCACCGAGTTCATCCAAAAATCCGGCGGCGTGGACTTCTCCATGCCGGTGCTGCTGGCCTATTCCGGCACGGACGACGCGCTTTTGAAGGGCTACATCGACAATAGCCGCGCCCTCTGGGAGGACCACCTGCCAGAGCTGCCTCCCCCCGTCATGATAGGCAGCACCATCAGCACCCACGCCGGTCCCGGCGCTATCGCCGCGGCCTTTTTCGCGAACGTCTGACACATACGAAACGCCCCGCCGGATGACCCGGCGGGGCGCGTTTTTGCAAAGGCGGTTTTTTACTTGTTGATAGCCTGGTCCACGGCCACGGCAACAGCCACGGTGGCGCCCACCATGGGGTTGTTGCCCATGCCCAAAAAGCCCATCATTTCCACGTGGGCGGGCACGGAGGAGGAGCCGGCGAACTGGGCGTCGGAGTGCATGCGGCCCATGGTGTCAGTCATGCCGTAGCTGGCGGGGCCGGCGGCCATGTTGTCCGGGTGCAGGGTGCGGCCGGTGCCGCCGCCAGAGGCCACGGAGAAGTACTTCTTCCCCTGCTCGATGCACTCTTTCTTATAGGTGCCGGCCACGGGGTGCTGGAACCGGGTGGGGTTGGTGGAGTTGCCGGTGATGGACACGTCCACGCCCTCCATGTGCATGATGGCAACGCCCTCGCGCACATCGTCCGCGCCGTAGCAGCGCACGTCGGCCCGCTCGGTTTTGGAGTAGGGGATCTCCTTCACGACCTTGACCTTGCCGGTGGCGTAGTCGAACTGGGTCTGAACATAGGTGAAGCCGTTGATGCGGCTGATGATCTGGGCAGCGTCCTTGCCAAGGCCGTTGAGGATGACGCGCAGCGGGGTCTTGCGGGCCTTGTTGGCATTCTTCACGATGCCGATGGCGCCCTCGGCGGCGGCGAAGGACTCGTGGCCGGCCAGGAAGGCGAAGCACTTGCTCTCGTCGCTCAGGAGCATGGCTCCCAGGTTGCCGTGGCCCAGGCCGACCTTCCGGTCGTCGGCCACGGAGCCGTCGATGCAGAAGGCCTGCAGGCCCTCGCCGATGGCCTTGGCGGCGTCGGC
>CANQKA010000008.1 GCA_947624395.1 uncultured Oscillospiraceae bacterium | reverse complement strand
GTGACCTGCCTCGTGGTCACAGTGCCGAGCGCTATATACCAGCCGCCCGTACCGTTGTCCGGGCTCCAGCTCGTCGTACCATTCACGAGCGGCTCCACCGGGTCGCGTGTCTGGACCTGTCCGGCTACCGGGTCATAGTAGTTCACGGTCGTGACCGCCTCGTAAAGGCCCTTATCCGCGTTCAGCACGTACCAGACGGGCGTTTCGCTCCCCACCGCCACGCGCACGGCCGGCTCGGACCGATACATATACAGGTCCGTGTCGCCCTCGCCCGACGCCGCGTGGTTGTTGATGTTCCAGACAGCGCCGTTTATGGTGACGGGCTCGCCGTTGGGGTTGGCCACCTGCAGCAGATAGACCGGCTGGCCGTTGGCGTCCACCGGCCGGGGCGTGATGCCGCCCGGGGCCTTCACCGAGCCGCCGGCGATGGTCACCGTGCCGCCGGTGATGGCCTCGCTGGCCGTCACCACGCCATTGTCGATGGTCACCGTGCCGCCCTCGCCGGCGTCGATGCCGCCCCGGGCCATCACAATGCCATTGTCGATGGTCACAGCGGGCACGGCGACAGCCGCGCCGGCCGTTACGACGCCGCCGTTGACGGTCACCGTGCCGCTGCCGGTGACGCCGCCCTGGACTGCCAGCGCGCCGTCCTGGCTATAGTCGCTCTGATCGCCCCAGACGGTCAGGCTGGCGCCGCTCTGGGCGGTGATGCTCTGGCTGACCGTCAAGCTCGTCCCCTTGGGCAGGATCAGGTGCACCTGGCCGCTGACGGTCACCGCGTCCAGGCCCACTGCGCCGTCCACCACATACCAGCCGTTTTCCCACGCGGTCACGCCGTCCTTCACGATGACGACGTTCTCCGCCTGCTTTTTCGTACCTGTGCCGGGGTCGTAGTATCCCGCCGTGCCGTCCTCGATGATGCCCGCGCTCTCAAATTGGTTCGTCTGCGTATTCAGCAGGAACCGCTCTATCGGCCCGCTGCCGACGGCCACGCCCGCCTCCGCGTCTGTCTCGGACAAATACATATAAAGGCTCTTGTCGCCGTCCATGGCCGCGTGGTTGACGCCGTTCCAGACCGCTCCGTTCACCGTGACAGTCTTGCCGTCAGGGTTGGAAAGCGCCAGAAGATAGACCGGCTCGCCGTTTCCGTTCACGCTCTGGGGCGTGACGCCGCCCACGGCCTTCACCGACCCGCCGTTGATGGTCAGACTGGCCTTGCCGCCGCCGATCCCTGCGCCGCCGTCGCCGGTGGCCGATACCACGCCGCCGTTGATGATGACATCCGCACGGTCGTTCTCATATCTGCTGCCGATGCCTGCGGCTTGCTCGCCGCCTGTGGCGTTGACCACGCCGCCGTCGATCGTCACCGTGGACGCGGACAACATTCCCGAGCCGATGCCCGCGCCGAAGGCGCCACCCTGGGCCGTCACGGTGCCGCCTTTGATGTTCACGGTGCAGTGGGAAGAGCCTATCCCGCCGCCGATGCCCGCGGCGGCGTTGCCGCCTGTGGCCGTGATAGTGCCGCCGTTGATGGTCACCGTTATAAAGAGGGCGCCGCCTTCGGTGCCGCCGATGCCCGCGCTGTAGGCACCGCCGTTGGCCGTGATAGTGCCGCCGTTGATGATAACATCCACGTTGTCCGCCTCCCGGCCGCTGCCGATGCCCGCGCCGAAGTGGCCGCCCTGGGCCGTCACGGTGCCGCCGTTGATAGTCAGACTGACCCTGTCGCCGCCGATCCCTGCGCCGTTTTCACCGCCGGTGGCCGTCACCGTGCCGGCGTTGATGGTCAGAGCGCTCATGCCACCCCCGGCGTTCACGCCGCCGTTGGCCGTCACCGCGCCACCGTTGATGGTCAAATTGGCCATGCGGCCCACGTTCAGGCCGCCGCCCTGGACGATCAGCGCGCCGTCCTGGCTATAGTCGCTCTGATCGCCCCAGATGGTCAGACTGCAGTAATTGTTGATGTGGATGCCGTTGGTGACCGTCAGGCTCGCCCCCTTGGGCAGGATCAGGTTCACATCGCTCCCCGTGACCTCGACCTGTTCAAGGCTCGCCACGCTGTTTACCAGCCCGCCGTCGCTCGTTCTTTCTCCGACCACGTACCAGCCGCTCGAGAGCTGGTTCTCTGTCCACTCCTGGACCGCCGATGTGACAAGCGTGACGTCGCGCGCCTGCTGCTCCGCCTTTGTGTTGGGGTCGTAGTATGCCACGGTGTTGAACTCGACGGCCGGCTCAGCCTCCGGTTCTTCCGTCACCTCTGGCTCGGCCGTCACCTCGGGCTCCTCCGAGGCCTCGGGCTCCGCCGTGGCCTCGGGCTCCGCCGTGACCTCCGGTTCTTCCGTGACCTCGGGTTCGGTCGTCACCTCCGGCTCTGCCGTAACCTCAGGCTCCTCAGCAACCTCAGGTTCAGCTGTAACTTCCGGCTCCTCCGCCGCGAACGCCGTCGTCGCCAGCGTGCCAAAGGCGAGGATAACCGCCAGAAGCACCGCTATGATCCGCTTTGCCATCTTCATTCCAATTGCCTCCTTGCGCTATGTTAGAAGGGTAAAATACCACCAATTCTGGAAGCAAAATAGCAATCCCCCCGCCAAAAGTCAATATTTCTGTCCTGAATCGACAAAATCACGACGTGAATTGCATGTTGACGGTCTTTATGGATATAAAAAGGGACTGCCGCAAACATGGCAGTCCCTTTTTACCGTTTTGGAGCGGTCATCTCACATATCCGATATCGCGGGCGCAGTCGGCGCAGATGTACTTATGCTTCGTCGTATCCACCGGGTCATGGTACTCCGCCAGCGGCTTCAGCAGAAAGCACAGGCCGCAGGGTCCCACGGAATCGATACGGACCCCGCCAACTACCGCGTCCAGCTCGTCCTCGCGCAGCGCTTTTACTTCCCTCGCGTTCTTTGCCTCTCTCATGGTCCTTGTCTCCTTATGGTTGTCAGGCGGCCGGCGTCATTTCTTCGGCCACTTCTCGTTATAGTGCTTGGCGCAATAGGCCTTGCCGTCGGGGCCTATTTTGTAATACCGCTCGTGGCAGATCGTGCAGTCGATAAACCAGTACGACTTGCCTCCGGCCACACCGTCCAGGGCCTCGTCGGCCAGGGCTTTTTTGTTCTCGTTATTATCCATTTTCGTCACCCGTTCAAAATTTTTCGTCATAGTGGGCCGGACAATACCATTTGCCATCGGGGCCCTGTTTGGTAGCGGATCTGCCGCAGACCACGCAATCCTGAAAAATGACCTTCTTGCCGCCGGACACGGCGTCCAGAGCGTCGTCCGACAGCTCTTCGTTTCTCTTCTTCTCGCCCATGGCGATACCCCCCTTTGTCATTCTGTCTGTTTATACGTTCCAGCGGGCCAAAAGGGCCGAGGGAAATGAAAAATTTTTTCTCCGCTTAATTTCCTGCCGCGGCCTCGGCCGGTTCTGTGTCCAGCCGTTGACGGGCCACAAGCTCGGCGAAATAGCCGTTTTTGGCGATCAGCTCCTCGTACGTCCCGTCCTCCACGATATGGCCCCCGTCCAGGACGATGATGCGGTCGCAGTGGCGGATGGTGCTGAGCCGGTGGGCTATGACGATACGGGTGCACTTGAGCTTATCCAGCGAATCGGACACCACCCGCTGGGTGATGTTGTCCAGGGCCGAGGTGGCCTCGTCGAACATGAGCACGCGGGGCTTGGGCGCGATGGCCCGTGCGATGAGCAGCCGCTGGCGCTGGCCGCCGGAGATGCCGCCGCTTCCCTCGGAGATGAGGGTATGCATACCCATGGGCATGCGCCGGATATCCTCCGCCACGCCGGCCATTTCCGCCGCCTCCCACGCGTCGTCCAGGGTCAGCCAGGGCGCGGAGATGGTGATGTTGGAGTAGATATCCCCCTGGAAGAGCTTCCCGTCCTGCATCACCACGCCCATGCGCCGCCGCAGGCTCTTCAGGTCCAGGGAGGCCATATCCCGGCCATCGTAATAGATAGCCCCCTTCTGGGGCGTCTCGAACCCCAGCAGCAGCCGCATCAGCGTGGACTTGCCGCAGCCCGTCCGGCCCACGATGGCCACATACTGGCCGGGCCGGATCTTGAGGGACATGTTGTCCACCACATTGGGCATATCCTCCGAGTACCGGAAGGAGACGTTGTTGAGCTCGATGCCGCCGCTGATACGGTCCACCATCTGTTTGTCCGCACTGATCTCCGGCTGGGCGTCCAATATGGGCTTGGCCATATTCAGGATGGGGATGATCTGCCCCACCATGGCCGCGATGCCGGCCAGGGACGTGAACGCGCCGGTTATCATGGCGTAGGCGGAGTTGAAGGCGTAGTATTCCGACACGCTCACGCCGCTTTTCACCGCCACGGCGTACATCACCAGCGTGCCGACGAGGGTGATCGCCAGGCTTATCACGCCGTTGACCTTCAAAAACATGGGCGGGTCGTATTGCAGCCGCGCCACCTTGGCGTACTGCTCGCTCCACTTGGCGAAGGCCCGCTTCTCCGCGCCGGACAGCTTCACCTTCTGCACGCCGCTGATCAGGGCGTAGGAAAAACCGTTTTCCTTGGCGCTCTGCTCCATCAGCTGCTGGGTGATATTCTTCTGCCGTATGGACGTGACCACCGAAAACGCCAGCGTCACGCCCACGATGGCCAGCGCCGGCACCACCAGCGCCGGGGCGTAGGCGAAGATCTGGGTGATCTGCAGCAGCGAGAACAGGCTCGTAAGGCCCATCGCCCCCACCGAGGATATGAGCAGGCTCGCCAGCTGCTTGATGTTCATGACCCGGCTGGCGATCTCGCCGGTGCTGTATTGCTTGAAGAAGTTGGCCGGCAGGGAGAAAAGCCGCATCATCCCCGCCGCCTCCACCGACACGGACACCTTCGTGTCCATCCGGACCGTGAGAAGCTGCTTTACCGTATTCAAAAGCTGGGAACTGACGCTCACCAGCAGCATGAAGCTGACCAGCGCCGCCAGCACCGCCATGCTCCCGCTGGCCGCCACATAGGAGAACAGCAGGTTATTGAGCCTGGGCAGCAGCAGTCCCACCAGGCTCACCGCCAGCGCGGACAGGGCAAACAGGATGCGGTCCGCCCAGGACGTGCAGGAGCCTATGTACTTCATCATGCCGGGGATGCCGATCTTCCCCTGCGGGAAGGGCTTATAAAACGCCATGGCCTCCCGCTCGAAAAGCTCTTCCGTCCGGGCGTTCACCCGCCGGCGCTTGCCCGTGGCCGCGTCGGCATAAGTATAGCCGGACAGCCCCGTGGGGATCATGGCCGTCAGGGCCCCGTCGGACTTCCGCCGGGCCAGCATGGCGCCCATGGCGTCTTTGTACCAGCCCTTTTCCAGCGTCACCGTCCGGCGCATGATGCCGTAAGGCCGGAGCAGAAATTCCAGCTGCTCGTTGAAGTCCTTCACCGAATCGGGCACTTCCCGGCTCTTGGCGTGATAATATTTCAGTATTTCCTCGATGGCGCTCTTGGCCTGTCTGCCCTCGTCCTCGGTGACCACAGGCCGGCCCAGCACCGCCCCCGCGATGGACGCGAAGCTCTCCTCAAAGGCACGCTGGTCCTGCTCCCGGCGCTCTCTTATTTGTTCGTCAAACCAACCCAACGCAGCGCACCCCCTCAGTCATTGGACACAAGACGGGTGTAGTACCCGCCCTTGGCGTATAGCTCGTCATGGGTCCCCCGCTCCACCACCTTGCCCTGGTCCAGCACGATGATCTCGTCGCAGTCCCGGATGGTAGAGAGCCTGTGGGCCACCACGATACAGGTCACGCCTCTGTCCTTGATGGACCTGACCACCTCGAACTCGGTCTTGGCGTCCAGAGCGCTGGTGGCCTCGTCCAGAATAATGATGGTGGGGTCCTGGGCCAGCACACGGGCGATCTCCATCCGCTGGCGCTGGCCGCCGGAAAAGTCCCGGCCGCCCTCCGTCAGCTTGTGGTTGTATCCGCCCTCCCGCTGCACGATGTCGCTGTGTATCCCCGCGTCACGGGCCGCCAGGATCATCTCAAAGTCCTCGATGGAGTGGTCCCACATCTTGATGTTCTCGGCAATGGTATCCTCAAAGAGTATCACGTCCTGGTCCACCACCGCGAGGGACCCGGTGAACACGCTCCGGTCTATCTCCCGGATGGGCTTGCCGTCAAACAATATCTCGCCGCTCCAGGGCTGGTAAAGGCCCGATATGAGCTTGGACAGGGTGGATTTGCCGCAGCCGGACCCGCCCACGAAGGCCACACGGCTGCCCGGCTTCAGGCTCAGGTTAAAATCTTCAATGAGCGGCTCTGCCAGCCGGGAATAGCCGAAGGTGACGTGCTTCATCTCCAGCGCCCCGGACAGCTTGTCGTAGCTTTCCAGGTCCTCTCCCTCGGTCATGTTGCCGTCCTCCGGGTACTCCATCACGTCCTCCACACGCTCCATCTCCGTGCGCATCTCCTGGATGGTCTGCCCCGCGCCGATGAGGGTAGTCGCCGGCGCCGTGAAGCTCATGAGAAAGCCCTGGAACGCCATCACCATACCGATGGTGAAGCTGCCCTGCATCACGAACAGCACGCCCAGAAACAGGATGGCCATATCGCTCACCGTGCTCACGATGGTGGGTATCAGCCCCAGATAGGCGTCCGATTTTGTAAAGCGCATCTGCTGGGTATTGACGCTGGCCTGATAACCTGCCCAGCGCTCAAAGTACCCGTTCTCCGCACCGGCGGCCTTGATCGTCTCGATCATCTCGATGGCCGCCATGGTGGACGACGCCAGCTTCCCCGCGTCCCGCATCTGCACGCGCATGATGTTCGTCCGCTTCTTGGAGATATACCGGCTCACCGCCAGGTTTGCGATGACCGACGTAAGCCCCACCAGGGTCAGTATCCAGGAATAGCGCAGCATGACCACCAGGTAGAACACCATCATGATGGCGTTCAGCACCAGCGGCCCCAGCGTATTTACAAGCTCCTGGGCGATAGACGCGTTGGTGGCCTGCCGCTGCTGGATATCCCCCGCCATGCGCTGGGAGAAAAACTCCATGGGCATGTGCAGCACCTTCCACAAAAACGTGGCCGCGCCCACGCTGGCCAGCTTTCCCGTGATACGCAGCGACCACACCGCCTGCACCCACGCCACCACAAGCTGCAAAAAGCTCACGCCCGCCAGCACAAGCACGAACGGCCACAGCCACTCCGGGTTCTGCCCCGTCAGAAGCCTATCCATGAAGATACGGGAAAACGCCGGGCTTATCACGCCGAACAGCGCGCCTATAAGCGTTGTCAGCGCCACGAACACCAGCGCCACGCCGGCGCCGGTCAGGCGCTTTTTCGCGTAGCGCACCATGCTCTTGGGGCTGCCGCCGGGTTGGAAATCCTCTCCCGGCTCGAACGTCAGGCATATGCCCGTGAAGGACTCGTCAAAGCTCTCCATGCTCACGGGCGTGACGCCCCGGGCCGGGTCGTTCAAAATGGCCTTGCCATTTTTGAACCCGTCCAGCACCACAAAGTGGTTGAAGTTCCAGTGGATGATGCAGGGAAACGTCCCCCGCTCCCGCAGGTCCTCCGGCTCCAGGCGGAACGCCTTCGCCGTCAGGCCGTAGCTCTTCGCCGCTTTCAGCACGTTCTTGGCGTTGGAGCCGTCCCGGCTCACGCCGCAGTCGGCCCGCACCTGTTCCAGCGGGACCCACTTGCCGTAATATGCCAGCACCATGGTGAGGCTGGCCGCGCCGCACTCCAGCGCCTCCATCTGCATCACCACAGGCACCTTCGCCACCCCTTTGGTGACGGGCCGCTTGATCTCCTGCTTTCTCATAAGCGCCTCAGTTCAGCAAAAACGAGATGGGGGACACGCTGTCCACCACCACGTGGGCCTCGTACACGCCCTCGGGCAGCGTCCCGTCCAATTGGGCCGGGTACACCCACTGTCCGGCCTCCAGACCGGCCACATGCAGGGCATAGCTGTCAAAGCTCTCGTCCGCCGTCACCGGCCGCGCCGCCACGCCGGCCAGGGCGTAGTCCTGTCCGTCCACATGCACCGTCTGACCCGTCCGCACCGCGTCCAGGTCGTCCTCCGCTATGTAGCACACCACCGCGCCGTCCGGTCCGGCCACCGCCGCCGCCGTCACGGTCGTCTCCAACCGGCCCAGCACCGCCCAGATGATGAGCCCCGCCAACAGCGCGATCACCGCCGCCAGCACCAGCCACACGCCCGGTCCTGTCACCTTGATGTAGTCGTTCATCTGCTCCGGACTCGACACCTTATCCAGGCTCTTTTGACGAAACAGTCCGCTGTCCATATCCTAGTCCCCTTTCGCTGTTACGATGATATATCCCGCTCAGAACGTGAGCTTATCCACGCGGGCCAGAAGCTCGGCCAGCCGTGTTTTGCAGTTGGCGATGATGGCCTGGCCCTCGGCGGTATCGCCCTGGCGGCGGATGGTCCGCCGCAGCAGCCGGGTGTACCCGATGACCCTGGCCTTGTCGGCGATGGCGTCCAGCTGGGCCTGGTCATCCGTGCCAAAGTAGAGCCGCAGCGTCTTGTCCCAAATGGCCGCGCAGGTATCGTAGTCCACGCCCAAAAATTTATCCGTCACGGTGTGGTCCAGCTCCCCAAAGCCCTGGTAGGCCAGGAATACGGACGCGAACTCGAACACGGGATGGCCCATGCACAATGTGTCCATATCGATGAGCAGTACCTCGCCGTTCTGGACCATGACGTTTTTGATGTGGTAATCGCCGTGGAGCATGTGGTGGTCCTCCGGCACCGCCTCGATCAGGCCCCGCAGCTTCTCAAACTGCTCCGGCGGCAGGTGGTCCTTCAGAAAGTCCGCCCAGTCCAGGGCCACCGCCTTCATGTCCGGCATATCCCCCGGCTGCACCTGGGTGGCGTGTATCTTTTTTAAGAGGTCCACATAGACATGCACATACTCGTCCAGCTTCTCCGGCTCGGCGATGATGAGCTTGGCCAGACTTCTGGCGTTCAACAGCTCGAACACGGAGCCGTAGCCCTCCCCCACCTTCACCACGTCGTAGGGGATGGCCGTGGGGATGCCCAGCACAAAGGCCTTGCGGGCCAGCTCCCGCTCCCGGCGGATGTCCGGCAGGCTGTCGGGGTTTAAATACACCTTGATGATGGTGTCCGGGTCCAGGCGATAGACCTGGCCGTTGGCGCCCTGGCCGATGACCTCGCAGCCGTCCACGCTCAGGCGCCGGTATGCCTTCTCCACCGGCAGCATCTCCGTGAAGCCGGTCATGTCCAGCACCTCGTATACCTCGGAGGACACGTTCACGATCTTCAGTTCCGGCCGCTCCTTGCGCAGCCGCAGGATGACCCGCAGGCCCGCGCTGGATATATACTGCAGCCGCTCGAAGTCCAGCGCCACGGCCGCCACCGGCGGGGCGCTCTGGCGCAGCGTGTTCAGCTCCTGCTCCGCCTGGGCGGCGTTGCCGGAGTCGATGTGGCCCACGAGAGACATCGTCAGCACGCCGTTTTCCAGTTTTCCTTCCGCCAAAGTCATGGTTTTCCCCTCTCCGCCTTACAGGCGCTTTTCCACGGTCAGGATGTTCTGGCCGTTTTTATACTCGTAGCGCACATCGTCCATTGATTTTTTCACCATGTAAATGCCCAGGCCGCCGATCTGGCGGTCCTCCGCGGAAAGCGTCACGTCCGGGTCGGCCTTTGCCAGCGGATCGTAGGGCTTGCCGTGGTCGATGAACGTGATACGCACGGCCAGAGGCTCCTGGTCCACATCCACCCGCACCGTCGCCGGTCCGGTGACCGGGTCGTAGGCGTACCGGGCGATGTTGCTGAAAAGCTCGTCGATGGCCACGTCGATCTGCATCTGGGCCTTCATGGGGCAGTCCAGCGCTTCCAGCCGCTCGTCCACAAACGCCGTCACCGATGGAATGTTTTCCAGCGTGGCCTCCACTGTCATCTCGTTGCGTTCGCTCATTTCATTTTCTCCTTATATTCCATACAAAGCATTGTGATGTCGTCGAATTGGGGCGCATCCCCCACGAAGGCGTCGATGTCCGCCTTCACCGCCGGAAGCAGCGCGTCCGGCGCGGCGGTCGAATTCTTATTCAGCACCGCCTCCAGCCGCTCCATGCCGTACAGCTCATTGTTGGCGTTCGTCGCCTCGGTCACGCCGTCCGTGTACTGGAAGATGGCGTCCCCCGGCTCCATTTGCAGCGTGCCCATCCGGTACCGGGTCATATCCATGCCCGCCAGCACGAACCCGGCCCGTATCTTCTCCGGCGTATACTGCCCCTGCCGGCGGATGAACGGCATCTCGTGGCCGGCGTTGACAAAGTTGAACTGGCCTGTTTTCAGGTCCAGCACCCCCTCGAAGGCGGTGATGAAAAGCTCCTCGCCGTTGCCCTCGCACAGCAGCTTGTTGACCTCCATGAATACCTCGCCCAGGTCCCGGCCCGGGGTGGTGTGGTCCTTGATGAGGGTCTTGCCTATCACCATGAACAGCGCCGCCGGCACCCCCTTGCCGGACACGTCCGCCATCACGATGGCAATGTGGCTCTCGTCCACCATGAAGAAGTCGTAGAAGTCGCCGCCCACCTCTTTCGCCGGGTTCATGGACGCGTAGATGTCGAACTCCGACCGGTCCGGGAAGGGCGGGAAGATGCAGGGCAGCATGCTGGCCTGGATCTGGGTGGCCACGTGCAGCTCCGTACTGATACGCTCCTTCTCCGCCGTCACAACGGCCAGGTTGTCGATGTAGTTGGTGATATCCTGCTCCATTTTCTGAATGGAACTGGCCAGGTTTTCGATCTCATCGCCCGTGTGGATACGCAGCTGGGCGATGGCGGACAGCCCATAAATGCTCTTCTCTTTGTCCGACACGAACGCGTCCGCCGCTGCCGCCAGCTTGTTGATGGGCTGTACCACCGTGCGGGTGCTGATGAACACCAGCAGCACGATGAGCACCAGCGTGGCGCCAACAAGGATGAGCAGCAGCTGGGTCAAAAAGTCGTGGCGGTCCTGCATCACGTCGTTCATGGAGATGTCCACGTACGCGTTGGCGATGACCTTGCCGTCCTCCCCGTAGATGCCCGCGGAGGCCGAGCAGAGCCAGCCGTATTCCTCATAATTGGTGATGTAAGCGGGAAAATCATACACGCCCTGCTCCATCAGCTCCAGGTTGCCCTGTTCGATATCGTCGCAGTCTCCGGGCACGCAGGCGTCATCCGGGTCCGACGCGTCCAGGATATAGACGGCCTTGCCCGTCTGCTCGTCCATATAGCAGACATATATGGATTGGGCGGCGTTGTTCGCCCTGATCTCGGACAAAACGGCGTACAGCCGCTGATAGCTGTCCAGCTCCATGGACGGCGCGAGCGCCGCGTAATACTCGTCCCAATCATCATCCGTGAAGCTGGCAAAATCCGGCGCCTGACCGTCCTCGCCGCAAACGGCGTGATAACGGTCCATCACATCCTGTGTCAGCGCCTGCATGTCATCCCGGTCCAGCATGGCGGCGGCTGTTTTCGCCAGATTCATGGTCTGGGTCTCATACTGCCTGTCCATGGTGCTGGCATAGACCTTATAGCTCACCAGCGACGCGGCAAATGCGATCACCACGGCCACGGCCAGGACCAGGCACGTCACCTTTATCCTCAGCGATATATGTCTTTTCTGCATACGGTACCTCCTTATATGCGCACCACAAGGGTATTAAAGCCCTGGTACTGTCGGTAGAAAAATTCCTTGGCCTGCTGCTTTATCACCATCATGCCCATCGCGTCCATGTCCACCTGCTCTTTTCCGCCCAGACGGCCGGTATGCAGGGAAAAGGGATCGAAAAACGCGGCGTTATCCCGGATGTGCAGCTCAAAATCCCTGTTTTCCAGCGCCACCAGCGTCACCTGTATCTCCCCGTCCTTCATATTGCCAAAGGCGTTGGTGATGATGGCCATGCAGACCTCCTCCACCGCCATGGTGACGAAATACTGCTGCTGGGGCGCCGCTTCCCACCGTTCGCAAAATTCTTCGATACCGCCAGTCAGGGCGGAGATATCCTCGTTGCTGTTGCGGATGGTGCTATGATACACCCGCGCCAGGTCGAACGCGCCGGCCCGTTTCTTAAGACGCCGCCACAGGAAAAACAGCGTCAGGGACAGCGCCTCCGTCACCGGATACATCCACCAGAAGCCCCGCAGGGACAGGAAGGAAAACGCCACCGTGCATGGCAAGAGCACCGCGCAGCCCCGCAGGAACGCGATCACGAACGCGCTTCGTTCCTCGTTGACCGACTGATAATAGCTTTCCAGTATGATGCTGACACCGGCAAAGGTAGCGCTCAGGCCAAACAGCCGCAGCGCCAGCGCACCCAGTTCGGTGAGCGCCTCGCCGCGCAGGCCGAACACGCCGCATATAAAGCCCGGGAACAGGCAGATGAGCGCCGTCGCCGTGCCGCCGGCAATAACGCCCCACTGCAGGGCAAGCGACCGGGTATGGCGGGCGGCCACGTCGTTCTTCTCGCCGTAAAAGGTGCTGACAAGGGGCTGGGCCGCCTTGGCCGTTCCCTCATATAAATAAAGGATAAGATAGGACGCGTTTTGCACCATGTCGAACACCGCCACGCCGTCCGCTCCCGCCATACGCATCAGCACATCGTTGGCAATGAGCAAAAAAAACATCTTGAAAATATGCTGCGAGGAAGTGGCCAAGCCGGTCTTGAAGCAGGAGAACGTCTGGCGCACATCCGGCTTCGTCACGGCAGGACGCAGGATATGATTTTTGGAAAAAAGACCGGGCAGATAGCAGAACACGGTAGCCGAAAGGCCCAGCAGGGTCGCAATGGCGGCGCCGAACGTGCCCATGCCCATGCCCAGCACAAATACGATGTTGAGCACGATGTCCGCCGCGTTTCCCAGCAAAAAACCCACGCTTGCCAAACGTTGGTTGTTATCGTTGCACAAAAAGTAATTGAGCATGTAACTCAAAAAGAAAAGCGGCGCGCCCAATGCGATCACGCAGAGATAACTTTTGCTGGCCTCATATAATTCGCCGTCGGCCGGCGTGGTGCCCAAAAGCCCCAGCACCGCCCGGGGAAACAGGTTGACGATGGCGGCGATCAAAACGCTGACCAGAAGTCCTGCCTGCATGACGCGGTTAAAGCAGTCCACCGCCTCCCGGTGCTTTCCTTCGCCCAAAAGCTGGGAATAGCGCACGCTGCCGCCCAGGCCCAGACCGTGCATGAAAAGATTGAGCACGCTGTACAGCGGCAAACTGAGGTTGATCGCCGCCAGACCCACGGCGCCCATCCGCTGGCCGACCACCACCGCGTCGGCCATATCGGCGAACGCCAGGCCCAAAGAGGACGCCAGGGACGGTATCAGCAGCCGGCGGAACATCCGCGGCGTAAAACGATCTTTTTGTTGATTCATAACTGGAAAGCCTCCCAAATCTCATGTGTTCCCACGGGGTGCATGCCGTTTTTCATCCTGCGCAGACCGGGGATGCCCAGGTCCTCCTCCATATTGACCACAGGCTGTTCCAGGCGCATAAAAAGCTCCCGTTTCGCGTAATAGGGAACGCCCTGGGCCGTGGAGACGCTTTTCGCCACCGCCACGTCGAACGTATCCCCGTCCAGGACAAAGCCCGCCGTGACGGCCACCGGCTCGTCGTTCAAATAAAGCACGATACCCGTGATGCCCAGCTCGCGATGCATCAGCAGCGCCTCTTCGTCCACCCGATCGTCCCGCAGCGTGCAGTCGCCAAACCGGTGCTCTCCGTGGCTCCACTGCCGTATCACCCGCAGCGCGTCATCCAGCGTATCATCCGAAACCCACTCGGTCCGGTGTTGGTATTCGCGCTCCACCTTATGTACCTGCGTGCGCATATTGGCATATGCGCCGCCGATCAGGGTGCGATGGCCCGCAACGTCATAGAGATACTCGTCGTCCTGTGGTACGCGCAGGAGCTTCCACCGCCCCGGAAACTGCTTTTCCAGCCATTGGGCGTCACATGTGCGCAGATAGCACAGAGAGAAGTCCGGCTCGGCAAGCCTGCGCCGAATGAACGCCTCCGTCGCCGAGGCCTCGCCGCAGGGGAAAAACCACGCGTTTTTTCCCTTCCAGCCGCAGCGAACGGCGAACATGTCCTCCGTCAGCCAAAGGGACAGTCCCATCTCCTCCCGCCAAAGATACAAAGAGGCGAACGTGTGGGAAGACAGCGTATGCCCGGCGGCACGCCGCAGAGCCTCTATCTTCTCTTTATGGGCCAGTGTTATGCGCTGGGTTTCCTCCATACTACAGTACCCGAACTCTTTCTGCCTGGATATATCCTCCCCCCACGGGGAAGGGCTGCTCTTGATTTTCGCCGCTGAACGCTCTGCCGCCGATCAGCTCTATCCTCTTCTCCGGCGTCTGATAAATGCACTCATAGCCGTAAAAGGCGCGCAGGATACGGTCGGCCTGGGCCACGTCCATATCCGGCGTGACCGTCCAATCCGCCTCCGTAGGCATGGGCCAGTAATCACCGGGCCCCTGGGGCACGGCGTGCTCCAACAGCGCGGGCAGCTCATGCACCAGCCGGTGCACCATGGCCGGTATCCGCGCATGCACCTGCTGCATGTAACTGCGCAGCGTCTCACCCTCCCGGATGGGAAACGACTCCCGCAGCAGGATATCGCCCGTATCGAACTGGCTGGCCATTTTATGGGCGGTCACGCCCCCATAGGGAAGGCCACGCAGCAGGATGATGGGCATGGGCCAGCCGCCGCGGCCCGTGGGCAGCGGCGAAGGATGAAAGTTGACCATGGGAAAGCGGGCCGTGACCGGTACGCGATAATAGTATCCGGCGCACAGCAGCAGCTCGCACCCCTCCTGTTCCAACCGGTCCAGGTCCTTTTCCGTGAGGCGGTCCAGCGTATAGGGGATGTTGTAGTCCTGCGCGGTCTGCAGCACAGCCGTATTGAACTCCGTCACATTGTCGGTACGGCAGGTAAAGATCCGCAGCACCTCGCAGCCCTCCTGCAGCGCGGAAAGCAGCGCCGGATGCAGAAAATCGATCCCCAGGTACGCGATCTTCATCGCATTTACTCGACGGTCAGGATGTCCGCAAAGCCGGTGACCTCAAAGATCTCCATGATGGTCTCGTTCACGTTTTTTATCACCATGGACCCCTGCCGGTTCATGACCTTCTGGGCGCTCAACAGCACGCGCAGGCCAGCCGAGGACAGGTACTCCAGCTTGGAAAAGTCCAGCGCCAGCTCCGTGACGCCGCCCACGCTCTGCTTCAGCTCCGCCTCCAACTGGGGCGCGGTGGTGGTATCCAGCCGGCCTTCCAGGGCCAGGTCCAGATGGGAACCGTTCTGATTTTTCGTGATAGTCATGTTTATATCTCCCTTAATAAAATGATTTTGTGTTTACGCTTGCCACGGCTGTCAGACCGTGGCGAGCATTTTTTGCAGCTGCTCCAGCGTCCGGCCGTGGCACTTCTTCACCGTGCTGTAGGCCAGGCGCATGTGCAGCGCCACTTCCTTCAGGGTAAGCCCATGGTAATAGTGCAGCACGATCACGTCCCGCTCCCGCTCCGGCAGAGCTTCCAGCGCCTGGGCCAGCGCCTGCAGCTCCATGTCAGGCTCCGGGGCCGGGATGCTCTCGTCCAGCTCCGCCGTGGGCCGCCGTGCGCGGTAAAGGTCGATAATCGCATTGTGGGCGATGGAAAACAGCCACGTGGACACCGAGGACCTCTGCCCGTCAAAGTCCGGCAGGTTCGCCCACGCCTTCATAAAGACGGTGGAGCAAAGGTCCTCTGCGTCCTGTTCGTTTGCCACTCTGGCGCGGATGTAGGCCAGGACCTTGTCTCTGTACCGCCGGTACAGTTCCTCCCCGTCCATCATCCGCCCGTTTTCCAGGGCTCTTTTCCCGCTGGGACATCCGGCTCGCCCGCCGCCGCCACCAAAGTCAGGTCCTCGTCCGTCAAAGGCGCGCCCCACCGGGCCTGGGTCTGCCCGATGAGCCGCGCCAGCCGGGGGTCGTTGACCTTCCTCTGGCGGTCGAACAACGCGGTCAGCCGTGCGTCCATGCCGATCGCATCCATCTCATCCCTCCCGCCGGAACCGTCCGGTCCTGTTTCACGGCCCTGAACGGCCGTGCTGTCTCTTTATACGTTTCGATTCGGCAAAAGGGCCGAAGGGCGGCAAAAATTCTCGCATGTCCCGTCTATCGCGCCGCCGTCCTCTATAATACCACCGCGCTCCGTTTCGGTCCAGCAAATTGTGACGCCATTTCCTCTTATTATAGCATATCTGGCGGCATGACTCAATGCAGTGAGAGTGACTTTTTCGCAATGAAACACGACTTTTTCGTGATCCCGCCCCAAATTTGGCAGCCAATTACCGGGCAAAAAACCAAATCGCCGCCATCCGGCGGCGACTTTGGTGATATATCCACAGCTTCTTTTCAAAACACCTTCTCATAGCACACCCGCACCGGGTCGTGCTCCACCGTGTCCGTGAGCGTCACCCGCCCGCAGTATGCATACCCCCGCCGTTCCAGCAGCCGCCGCATAGGGGCGTTGTCCGCATGTGTGTCCACCCGGACGCTGCCATATCCCCGGCCCAACGCCAGGTCCTCGCAAAGCTGCATCATCTCGTCCGCCAGACCCCGGCCCCGGTAGGCGGCTTTCACCGCCGTCCGATGTATCGTGGCGTAGGCGGCGTCCTCCGCGGTTTTCCACGCCCCGTCGATGGCGGCGTAGTCCGGCTCGGGCCTTACATACAGCGTAATCACCCCGGCGGGCTTATCCTCGTGGGTGAACAGCCAGCATGACCCCTCGCTTATATCCCGGCGAAAGACCGCCTCGTTGGGAAAATCGTCCTGCCACTGGTCCACGCCGCACGCCTTCATGTACGCGCTGGCCTCCCCCGTGATGGCCAGCAGGTCCGGAATGTCCTCCGCCGTGGCCGGACGGCAGTCATAAGTCAACTTTTCCCGGCCCGTGAGCCGCGCCACGGTCGCCTTATCCGCCTCGGTCTGGGGCTGGAACGCCTCAAAGAGATCGGGCCGGCGCTCTTTGGTGCGAATGAGCTGCTGCTCCCGCCGCCACACGTCCACGTCCTTATGATCGCCCCGGCGCAGCACCTCCGGCACCGCCAGACCCTCCCACACGTCGGGCCGGGTGTATTGGGGGTACTCCAACAGCCCCTCCCAATGGCTCTCACCCATGTAGCACGCCGGGTCGGACAGCACGCCGGGCACCATGCGGCACACGCTGTCGGCGATGGCCATGGCCGGTATCTCCCCGCCGGTGAGCACGAAATCCCCCACGCTCAGCTCCTCGTCGCAGCACTTCTCGATAAACCGCTCGTCCACGCCCTCATAGTGGCCGCAGACCAGCACCAGGTGGTCGTAGTTATTGACCAGCCGTCGGGCGTGGCCCTGGTCGAACCGCGCCCCCTGGGGGGACATGTAGATGACCCGGCGTTTCCGCTGGCCGGCCTGTTCCGCCACCCAGTCCAGGCAGGACTTCAACGGCTGGGCCATCATGACGCAGCCCCAGCCCCCGCCGTAGGGATAGTCGTCCACCTGCTGCTGCTTATTGTCGGTGAAGTCCCGTATCTGCACGCAGTTTATCTCAATGAGCCCCTTTTTGGCCGCTCGGCCCAATATAGACGCGTCCATCATGGGCTTTACCGCGTCGGGAAACAGGGTGAGGATGTCGATACGCATAACGCACTCCGTAAATACTTGATTTGCGGCGCAGCCGCACTTCTTATGGCCCCCTTGTTAAAGGGGGCTGTCGCCGCCGTTAGGCGGTGACTGGGGGATTGTCTTTCGTCCAACAGCAATCCCCCCGCCCGCCGTTGGCGGGCACCCCCCTTTGACAAGGGGGGCTTTCAAAAAGGAGAGACATCAAAACATCTCTTTCAATCTCAAACTGGCCGCATATAGTTCGTTCTTGCTATACGTGTTGGCCTGGTCGGCCAGCACCGTTTTTATGGCGTCCTTTGCCCGGCAACCCTCCCGGACCATCGCGTCCACCAGCAGCGCCTCCGGGCTCACCACGTGCTCCTGCTTTGGCGTCAGATATTCCTCCGCCAGTTCCACCACCAGGCAGAACTCGCCCTTTTCAAATTCCCCCTTGGCCAGAAGCTGGTCCCGGACCTCTTCCGGCGTACCCCGAAACGCCGCCTCATGCAGCTTTGTAAGGTCGTTGCAAAGGCACATTTGGCAGGGCACCGCCTCCCGGATGAAGTACTCCACCGCGTCCATGACCCGCTTTGGCGACTCGTAAAACACCTGGGTCCGCACCGCGCCCCGGCGCATCTGGTCCAGCAGCCTCCCCCTGTCCGCGTTTTCCCTTGGGAAGAACCCCCGGAACACGAACGCGCTCAGGTCGAACCCGGACACGGAAAGGGCCGTCACCGCCGCGCACGGCCCCGGCACGCCCACCACATGCACGCCCTCCGCCACGGCGCTTTTGATGAGCTCGTTGCCCGGGTCGGAGATGCACGGCGTGCCCGCGTCTGTGATCACCGCCACGCTCTGGCCGGCCTTCAACAGGTCGATGAAATACCGCGCCTTGCCGTGTTCGTTGAACTTGTGGTTGCTGGCCAGCTTCCCCGCCCGGATGCCCAGCTTATTTAAGAGCACCACGCTCCGGCGGGTATCCTCCGCGGCGATCACGTCCGCCCGCTGCAAGATGTCCATGCCCCTTGGGCTCATATCCCGTGCGTTGCCGATAGGCGTTGCCACGATGAACAGCACCCCGTAGCCGTTTTCCGTCTGCATTTTATCCATAGTTCATTCCTCCGCCCCGCTGCTGTCCGTTTTTTTGGACTTCCAACGGGGTATCCTGCTGTCAGTAACCAAAAGGAGGGTATTGGCGATGTCAAAGAAAAAGAAAGTGCTTGACCATGTGATCTTCTGGGGCGTGCTTGTCCTGGCCTTCACGGCAGAAGGCTGGATGGATATGATCTGCAAGGTGATTTACTGATCGTATAACCCCGCCAACGCCCTTGCGTGGTCCCGCATAGCCTCCGCCGCCGTGGCGGGGGCTAAAATTTTTGCCCGTGTGCCGAAGCCCCCCAGCCAGCCGAAAAACTGCACGTTCACCGCCACGTTCACCGTGACGGAGAAGTGTTCCTCGTCCAGCGGCGCCAAATGCGCGTCCGCGCCGAACTGGTCCACCACCGGTCCCGCCAGGGCGTTTTCAAAGCTGAGCCGCACGGTCTGCACCTGGCCGGAGAACATGCCGAAGTGGCTGTTGGAATAGGCGGCCATGTCCAGCTTATGAAACGCCTCCGCCCCCTGTCGCGGCTGGTCCGTCTGGGCGATGGCGCTCATCTTGTCCACCCGGTAGTGGCGGATGTCCCCGGCCAGGGGGTCATAGGCGATGAGATAATAGTTCTCGTTGTCCCACATGAGCGCCCAGGGGCTGACGGCGTAGCGCTTGCCCTCTTTGCGCCAGACCCGCTTTTTGTCCACGCCCCAGTCGAAGTACCGGAACGTGACGGCCCTGTCCCCGTCGATGGCGGCGTGTATCTCGTCCACATTGTAATAGATGGACTCGTTCATGGTCTTGATCCGCCCCCGGACGTACACCTGCCGGTTCAGCTCCCCGGCCTGGTGCTCGCTGGCCAGCCCTTCCAGCTTGCCGATAAGCTCCAGAGACTTCTTCTCCGTGATGAACCTGGACGACTGCACCGCGTCCACCAGCAGCTTCAGCTCCGGCAGCTGAAAATCCCGCTGGCCGATGAAATACCCGGTGGCGGACCCCACCCGCACGGCCTGCACGTCCAGGCCGAACAGCCGCAGGGCCTCCATGTCGTCGTACACGCTTTTGCGCTCGGCGGCAATATCCTGCCTCGCCAGATACTCGATCATCTGGGCCACCGTCACCGGGTGGTCCTCGTCCGACCGGCGCAGCAGATACCGGCATAAATACAACAGCTTCAGCTTTTGATTGGCCGACTTTGCCATGACGCGCCTCCTAAAACCGCCCGATGTCTATCTGGTCTACCCGCTCCATTTGCCAGCCCAGAAAAGCGGCCCCGTGGCGGGCGAAGTCCGCAAGCCGTGCGCTGCAAAAAAACCGCCTTGACCCGGCGCTTTTTTTATCCCCCAGCGCGTCCCGCGCCGCCAGTTCCGCCAAAAGCGTGCCCACGGACGCGGCCCCGGAATCAATGAGCGCCGTACCCGGCGCCAGCGCCGCCTCGATGGACGCTTTCACGATGGGGTAATGGGTGCAGCCCAAGATCACCGTGTCCGCCCCGGCAGCCCGCACCGGCCCCGCGTATTCTTGCACCGACCCGCATAACTCCGGGTCAGCCGGATCCGTGTGCCCGCCCTCAATGAGCGGCACCAGCCTGGGGCACGCCACCGCCGTGACCTCCGCCTCCGGCAGCATCTCCCGTATCGCCCGCTCATATGCCCCGCTGCGGACCGTGGCAGCCGTTGCCAGCACGGCGAGCTTTCCCGTTTTCGTCGCCGCCGCGGCCTCAGCCGCCGCCGCGTTTATCACGCCGATCAACGGCGTCCCTCGCGCCTGGCGCACCATGGCGTCCATGGCGTTGGACGTGGAGGTATTGCACGCCACCAAAATAGCTTTCACATCCTGGGCCAATAAAAGCCGGATATTGTGCCCGGACAGCTCCGCCAGCTCCGCGGGGCTCTTGTCCCCGTAGGGCGCGTTGGCCGTGTCGCCAAAATAGACGAAGCTCTCCCAGGGCGCGGCCTTTACCAGCGCCCGAACGGCGGTGAGCCCGCCCAGGCCGGAATCAAATATGCCGATGGGCCGTGTGTCCATAGACGTTTCCTTTCAGATTGCATCAAATCACGCTTGACGTTCGCCCCCGCCGCGCCTAAAATAAAGATGTATTCAAGCAGGGGGAGCTCGAGGGGGGCGGGAGCCCCGCCTCGAATAAGAACCAGCGGGGGGCAAGAAAAATGACGAAAACGGTGGGCATCATCGGCGGCATGGGACCTGCGGCCACCTGCGACCTGATGGAGAAGATCATCGCTCTGACCAAGGCCGCACGGGACCAGGACCACCTGCACGTGCTGACGGACGTGAACACCGCCATACCCGACCGGACGGCCGCCATTTTGCACGGCGGGCCGGACCCGGTGCCGGAGATGAGGAAAAGCGCCCGACGGCTGGTGTCCGCCGGCGCGGAGCTGCTGCTCATGCCCTGCAACACCGCCCACTATTTCTATGACGACCTGGCCGCCTCCGTGCCCGTCCCGGTGCTGCACATGCCCCGCCTGACGGCGGCCGTGCTGCAAAAAGCGGGGATAAAGACCGCCGGCGTTCTTGCCACGGACGGCACGGTGCAAAGCGGCGTTTATGAAACCGCCCTATCTAATGCCGGCGTCCGGGCCGTGTACCCCGACCAGGCCATGCAGCGCCAGGTCATGCGCCTTATCTACGACGGCGTGAAAGCCGGCGCCGTGCCCCTTTCGGACATCCCCGTGGACGAGATACTGGCCGGCCTGCGGGCTCAAGGCGCCGAGACGGTGCTGCTGGCCTGTACGGAGCTGCCCATTGCCTTCCGGGCCCTGGGCCTCACCGACGGCTGTCTGGACCCCACGCGGGTGCTGGCTTTCGCCGCCGTGCGAGCCGCCGGGGCCGAGACCACCGCGCCGGACCCCTGGTGAGACATTCTTTGGTGCCATGTCGTGCGGTTCCGGCGCAAGCCGGGAGCACGACCGGTATCTTTACTACAATAGCGCCAACGGCGCTATTGTAGCACGTTCCGGCCTATTACGCAACCTGACCTGTCCCATTCATGGGACAGCGAAATTATGAGAAGGAGAGCATACATGTACCAATTGGGATTCATCGGCGTTGGCAGCATGGGCGGGGCTCTGGCCCGGGCGGCCGTGAAGGCCACCTCGCCCAAGCGCATCGTCCTGGCCAACCGGACGCCGGAAAAGGCGGCCGCTCTGGCCCAGGAGCTGGGCTGCGCCGCCGGCGACGCCAGGACCGTGGCGTCCATGGCGAAATACATCTTCCTGGGCGTGAAGCCCTACGATATGGCCGCGTGCCTGGAGGAGATAGCCCCCACGCTGGCCCACCGGGAGCAGGACTATCAAAAGCAGGACCACTTCGTGCTGGTGTCCATGGCCGCGGGGCTGGACACCGCCGCCATTCAGCGCCTTGCGGGCCACAACTGGCCGGTGATACGCCTTTGTCCCAATACCCCCGTGGGCGTGGGCAAGGGTCTCGTCGCCTGGTGCGAGCGTGATACCCTGCCCGAGGACGCCCCGGCCCTGATCGATGCCATGGCCGGCGCTGGCGTTTGGGACGCCTGCCCGGAGCATCTGATGGACGTTGCCAGCGTCATCGGCGGTTGCACCCCGGCGTTTACGTATATGTTCATGGAGGCCCTGTCCGACGGGGCCGTGGCATGCGGCATGCCCCGTGCCAAGGCCCTTGCCTACGCCGCCGCGGCGGTAGAGGGCGCGGCCGCTCTGGCTCAGGCCGACGGCCGCCATCCCGGCGCATTGAAGGACGCGGTGTGCTCTCCCGGCGGCTCCACCATTCAGGGGGTACTGACCCTGGAGCGCTCCGCCTTCCGCGCCGCCGCCTCCGACGCGGTGATCTCCGCCGTAGAAAAAACAAAAACCATGGGAAAATAAAAGGAGAGAATTTAAACCCCCTCCTTATCGAAAGCCCCCCTTGTCAAAGGGGGGTGGGCCGCCGAATGGCGGCTCGGGGGGATTGCCGTACGTCCAAGTACAATCCCCCAGTCATGCTGACGCATGACAGCCCCCTTTCACAAGGGGGCCTTCAACAAGGAAAGGCGCGGCCATTTTGGCCGCGCCCTTTCATCTTTCGCTATTTTCCCTCACGCGTCCGCTGTCTCCGTCAGGTCGGAGGCGCAGTGGGCGCACTTTTTCGCGCCGTAGGGGATCTCGGACAGGCAGAAGGGGCAGATTTTTGTAGTCGGCGCGGCGGGGGCTTCCTCCTTGGGCTTGCGCAGGGAGCTGGCCCGGTTCAGGGCCTTGACCATCAGGAAGATGACGAAGGCCATGATCACAAAGTCGATGACCGCGGAGATGAACGCGCCGTAGTTGAACGTGGTCACGCCCAGCTCCGTCGCGGTGGCCAGGCTTGTGACCTGGGACGCCTCCACCCCCTCCGGCAGCCGGAGTATCACGAACGCGTCGTTGAAGTTGGAGTTGCCGGTGATGAGGCCTATCAGCGGCATGAACAGGTCGTTGACGGCGGAGGTCACGATCTTCTGGAACGCCGCGCCGATTATCACGCCCACGGCCAGGTCTATCACGTTGCCCCTGGTGGCAAATTCCTTGAACTCTTGGAAGAATTTTTTCATTTGTCCCACACCTCTTTGGTAAATATTTTTTTAACGGCTCAATGATACCATGTCGTGCGGTTTCGCGCAAGCGTCTGGTGGATTTTTTGCGTCCGGCGACGGTCTTCGACCCCCTTCGCCTCCCGTCTGCGTCATTCTATAGACAGCACGCGGAAAAGGGGGAAAAGCCATGCGCCGGACATTATTGCTGCTGCTGACAGTCATACTGGCGGCGCTGGTATTTGCCCGCGGCACGCTTCCCGCGCCGGAGCCGGCGGCGGAGGCGATGGCGGCCGCCAACTGGGCCCCGGCCGCCTACAACGTGCTGGACCTGGACCTGGCCGCGCCCACCGAGACGGCGGGCAGCGCCCGCATCGGGCAGATAACGGACTATTTTCTCTCCTGCCGGCCCACGGCCAAGCACGCGTACACCGGTGCGCTGGCCGGGGACAATTTGATTTTGCTGCTGGCGGAGGACTGGAAGCCTCTGGGCGCGGACGCGGGCAGCGCCCCGGCGCTTGCAAAGCTCCGGTCCGAGGGCGTCCGGTTCTCGGACGTATACGCCCCGGACTGGTACCAGGGTCCTGATGGCCGCATATTCGCCCTGCTCACCGGCCTGACGCCCACCAACGTGCAGGGCATGCCGTCGCTGACCTTTCTGGCGAAATACGGGGTCGATCTCCCCTTCTCTCTGGCGGCAGCCATGACCCGCTCGGGCTATACCTGTCTGGCCTGTCCCGCCTCATCCGGCCTTGACACGGCCTACCAGGCCCTGGGTTTCGGCTCCGTCATCGCCGGCGCCGCGCCGGAGGATCAGCTGGAAGAGCTTCGCAAAACCGGCCCGTTTCTGCTGTACGCCCAGCTTTCCGGCAGCGCGGAGGAAACGTTGGAAAGGCTCATGCAGACCCTGGATGACATGTCCCTTCTGGCCCACACGGCGGTGTGCCTTGTGACCGGCGGCCCGGAGCCCCTGCGGGGCGGGCTCTACCTGTGGGGGGACGGGCTTGAGGGTCTGGCCGTGACGGCCCCCTGTTCGGAGCTGGACGTGACGGCCACGCTCCTGGACCTGTATGGCGCGGCCTACGACGCCCGGTTTCTGTCCGGCCGGGACCTGCTGGCGGACGGCCTGGACGGCCGGACCACGCCCCCGGTGCCTCTGGCCGGCAGCGCCTACGCCGCCTGGGTATCGGACGCGGGCCGTTACGACGCCGCCCAGCGCGCCTTCACCCCCTCCCACGACCTGGGCGGGTCAGAGCAGGCGGTGCAGTACTACGTGGTCCAAACCCGGCAACAGGTCTACGACCGTTACGTTTATTCCCGCCTTTTGCTGGAGTGCGGCTATTTCGGCCAGGTCCTGAAACAGTAACAAAAAGTTGCATTTGGCCGCAAAACGTCGTATAATGGCGGCGAAAGGGGGAACGCGTCATGAAAGTGAAGAGGATCGCGCTGCTTCTCGTGGTGCTGGCGCTGGTGATAGCGCTGGAGGTCGCACTGATGCACAGCTGCACCAGGGACGACGCCGCTGCCAAGCCCACGGCAACGCCCGAGCCCACCGCAGAACCGGCCACGGAGACCCCGACGCCTCTGGCCACGAACATACCGGAAGCCCCCGGCTTCACCAGCCCTCCGGGCGGCGGCGGCAGCACGGCTCCCACACGGCCCCCTGCCACCAACGCGCCCGCCCCGACCCAGGCGCCCGCGACCCAGGCGCCCACCGACCCGCCTGAGCCTCCCCCTGTGGCGACGAATATCCCGCCCGACCAGGTAGGCGGCACCCTCTCCGGCGGCAGCTTTGCCTCCAACACGGGCACGGGCCTGAACATGAACGTGAGCTGGTCCGCCCTGAACCAGGGCAACGGCACGGCCCGCATCACCGTCACCGGCACCGTCAACTCCTACGCCCTGAACGTGTCGGCCCTGCCCATCACCATCACCTACGGCAGCTACAGCACCACAGTCATGGGCAAGAGCATCCAGGTGAGCAGCAGCGCGTCCATATCCAGCAACGCCCTGTTCACCGCCACGCTGGACGTGCCCGCCGACTCGGCGGACACCATGACCGTCGCATGGCACTACAACGGCACCTACAGCGAAGTGGCCCTGGACGACATCACCGCCAGCGGCTACGTCTACACGTGATATTGCATAAAATTCAACAGCCCCCTCACCCGAGGGGGCTTTCCATATTCACAGGCCCCCTCTGACGAGGGGGCTGTCAGCGCCTTTGGCGCTGACTGGGGGAGAGACAGACGACCGCCGCGGTCAAAAAAGGTTGCCGCCCATTGGCGGCAATTTTATTTAGCGGCGGCAGCCGCTTCCATATTAAACGCCTCCCCTGTGCAAGGGGAGGTGGGCGCCGCTTTGCGGCGCTCGGAAGGGTTGTCCGTGCTCCGACGACACCCCCTCCAAGCGGTTCCCTTACGCGCTCGTTATCCTCTCCCTGAACCACCGGAACACCCCCGCACCGTCAACAGTATCGCTCCGGGCGTGGGCGAATGCCATCCGCTCCGGGTGAAACTGCACGGCGAGCACGGGCAGACTTTCATGTTCGGCCGCCTCGATCACTCCGTCCGGCGCCAGCGCCGTGACGCGAAGCCCCCGGCCCATCGCGGCCAGCCCCTGGTGGTGGGCGCTGTTGACGATCGCGGACCGCCCGTAAAGCCCGTGCAGCACGCTCCCGGCCGCGATCTCCACGGCGTGCACGCTGTCCACGTGCCCGCGGGCCATATGGTCCTCCGCCGTGGGCAGGTCCTGGACCAATCCCCCGCCGAAGTACACGTTCACCACCTGGTGGCCCCGGCATATGCCCAACACGGGCTTACCCGCCTTTACGAACCCGTCCAGCGCCGCCAGCTGCACCGCGTCCAGCGCCGTATCAATGTCCCGCGACCCGTTGTTTTCCTCCCCGAACCGGGCCGGGTCGATGTCCCCGCCACCGGGCAACAGCAGCCCGCCGCACCGGACCGCCTCAGCCGGGTCCAACGTCACCACCGGCTCAATGCCCACCGCTTTCAACGCGGCGATATAATTGTTCACATTCCCGGCCACGCCCACGATGGCCGCCGTTTTTCCCTCACAGATCATATGCCGCCACGTCCTCCGCCGTCTCCCGCCGGACGATGAGCCTTGCCCTCCCGCCCCGGACAGCCGCCATCGGCGGCCTTGGCGCCCGGTTATAATTGGATGCCATGGAGTAGGTATAGGCCCCCGTGGTCAGCACGGCCACCGTATCGCCTGTCCTGGGCCTTTGCAGCGCCACGTTCTCCCCCAGCAGGTCCCCGCTCTCGCAGCACCGGCCCGCCAGGGTGACGGCGCGGCTCTGCTCCTCCCCGGCTCTGTCCGCGACCAGCGCGCTGTGCCGCGCCCCGTAAAGGGCGTAGCGGGGATTGTCCCCCATGCCCCCGTCCAGGGCCACGTAGCACGCCCCGCCGGGCGCGTGCTTCACGTTCTGCACCGTGTACAGCGTGATACCCGCCGCGGCCACGATGCCCCGCCCCGGCTCCATCAGCACCACCGGCGCGGGGTAGCCGTACTCGGCCCATTTCGCCGCCAGACGCTCCCCCACGGCCCGTATCATCCCGGCGCAGTCCGGAGCTGTATCCGATTCCTCATACGCCGCGGCAAATCCCCCGCCCAGGTTCAATATCCCGGCGGTGTAGCCTGTTTTTTCCCGCACCTGCGCCAGAAACGCCGTCATCACGTCCGCCTCCAGCAAAAACGGCCCCGCCTCGAATATCTGGGACCCGATGTGGCAGTGAAACCCCGCCAAATCAATGTTTCCAAGCCCCAGCGCCCGCTCCGTCACGGCCAGGGCCCGACCCGTGGGGATGGGCTCGCCGAACTTCACGTCCAGCACGCCGGTGTTCACCGCCGCGAACGTATGGGGGTCGATCCCCGGCGTCACCCGCAGCAGCACCCGCTGGCGCACGCCCAGCGCTCCAGCCAGCGTGTCGATACGCAGCAGCTCTTCCTCCCCGTCCGCGGCGATGAGCCCCACGCCGCTTTCGATGGCGTAGCCTATCTCCGCCTCGGTCTTGGCGTTGCCGTGAAAGCATATGTCCGCCGGGTCAAATCCCGCCGCCAGCGCGGTGTACAGCTCCCCGGCCGACACCACGTCCAGACCCATGCCCTCGTCCCGCGCCATCCGGCACAGGGCCTTGCAGCACAGGGCCTTGCTGGCGTAATATGGCCGGCTTCCGGCGGGCATGTGTTCTCTCATCGCGGCCACATAAAGCCCCATCCGCTCCCGGACCATATCCTCGTCCAGCACGTACAGCGGCGTGCCATATTCCCTCGCCAGGTCGAGCGTATCTACGCCGCCCACGGCCAGATGTCCGGCGGCGTTCACGGTCAGATTTTGCTGGTGCAGCATGAGCTCTCCTTTTCTGTAGACAAGACGCACGTAATAATGTTACAATAATAATATCCAATATATTACAGCGCACCGGCCCGGAATGCAAGAGGGAGGGACCTATGAAAACACCAAAGGAGATAGCCCGCGATTATCTGGACATCGGCGCGGCCAAGACGGCCCAGAGCGTACCGAAGGCGTTTTTGCTGGCGGCGCTGGCGGGGGCGTACATCGCCCTGGCCGGCGTGGCCGCCACGCTGGCCACGTCCATAGCCGGCAAGCTGGCGGGGGCCTGCATCTTCCCGGCTGGCCTTGCCATGATCGTGCTGGCCGGCGGTGAGCTTTTCACCGGCAACAGTCTTCTGGTGCTGCCCCTGTATGCCAAGCGCATCACGCCGGGAGCGCTGCTGCGCTCCTGGGCGGTGGTATACCTCGGCAACTTGGCCGGGGCCGTGCTGATCGCGGCGCTGGCCGTTGTGGGTGGCAGCCTGGACGGGGTATCCGACGCGGTCCTGTCCACGGCGTCGGCCAAGGTCAGTCTCGGCTTTGCCGACGGCCTGGTCCGGGGCGTACTGTGCAACGTACTGGTCTGCGCGGCGGTGTGGATGACCATGGCGGCGGATAGCGCCGGGGGCAAGCTTGCGTGCCTGTACCTGCCCATCGTCACGTTCGTATTGTGCGGCTTTGAGCACTGCGTAGCCAACATGTTCTATATCCCCGCCGGCCTTTTTATGGCCATCCGCCAGGGCGTCAGCCCGGAGGGATTGACCTGGGCGGCGTTTTTTCTCAAGAACCTCCTGCCCGTAACGCTGGGCAACATGCTCGGCGGCTGTTCCCTCGCCACCGCCCTCTGGTCCGCCTATGGTGTCCCCGTCTCCGCCGGGGACCGCGTTAGATTTTAATGATTCTCTACCTGGGTATAGAATATGGCCCCCTCTGACGAGGGGGCTGTCAGCGTCTTTTCGGGGCCCCCACGCGGCACGCTTGTCGCGTGGGGAGAGGAGGCGCCGCTGGCTATCCGGGATTTGCCGCTTGCGGCGAATCCCGGCCTAGCCGTGCGAGCGCCGACGAGACTGGGGGAGAGATGATTTACCCCATCCTATCCTTCTCCGTCAGCACCCGGACGACCCTGCATGGATCCCCCGCCGCGAAGCTGTTTGGCGGGATATCCCGGGTGACCACACTGCCCGCCCCGATCACACAGCCCGTGCCAATCGTCACACCGCCGCAGACCACCACGTTAGACGCCAGCCAGCAGTTATCCCCAATGGTGATGGGCTTGGCGTACTCAAGATTGTAATAGCTTCCATCCGCTCTTTGCCTGACGTTTCGCTCCTCCGGCAAAAGCGGGTGCATGGGCGTAGCCAATGTCACGTTCGGCCCGATAAACACGTTGTCCCCGATATGCACGGGGCACACGTCCAGACAGGTGAAGTTGAAATTCGCGCCGCTGGCCCTGCCGAAATAGGTGTTGCAGCCGTAGTCAAAATAAACCGGTGCCTGCAGGCTGGGCAGGTTCGGCGAGTTAGGCAGCAGCTCCCGCAGGACCGCCTCTCTCTGCTCGGTCTGGTCCTCGTCGATCTGGTTATACCGCCTTGCCAGCTTTCGCGCCTTCACCAGCAGCGCGCCCAGCTCCGGGTCGGACGGGTCATACAGCCTCCCCGCCAGCATCTTCTCTCTTTCCGTCATAGCACACACCCTCCAAATCCCGATTTTGATTCGCGGCGAAGCCGCACATTATGGAAGCCCCCTTTGTGTAAAGGGGGGTGGCCGCCCCTTGGGGTCCCCAAAAGGCACGCTTGCCTTTTGGGGAGAGGAGACGCCGCGGGCTATTCGGGATTTGTCGCTTGCGGCAAATCCCGACCTAGCCCAGCGAGCGACGACGACGGCCGGGGGGATTGTAACAGCAAATGACCGCCCGCGCCGCCAACAATGGTGTCCCCGGCTCACGCCGTGGACTGCGTTGGATTTTAATGCTTCTCTCCCTCCGTCGCGGCGTAGCCGCGCCACCTCCCCCGTCAGGGGGAGGCGGGGGCTTTGCCCCCGAATCGGCCCCATCGGGGCCGGCCCCCTCTGACGAGGGGGCTGTCAACGCCTTTCGGGGTCCCCACGCGGCACGCCTGTCGCGTGGGGAGAGGAGGCGCCGCTGGCTATCCGGGATTTGCCGCTTGCGGCGAATCCCGGCCTAGCCGTGCGAGCGCCGACGAGACTGGGGGAGAGATATTTTGATCGCGCCGCAGGCGCACAATATGGACGGCCCCCTTGTCAAAGGGGGCTGTCGCCGCCTTTGGCGGCGACTGGGGGATTGTATCTTTACCCCACCCTATCCCCGTCCGTCAGCGCTCGTACGACCCGGCATGGATCCCCCGCCGCGAGGCTGTTTGGCGGGATATCCCGCGTGACCACGCTGCCCGCGCCGATCACGCAGCCCGCACCGATGGTAACGCCCTGCAAAACGGTCACGTTCGCACCGAACAAGCAGTTATCGCCGATATGGATAGGCAACGCTTTTTCCAGCCCCTTGTTACGGTCTTTATAATTCAGAGGGTGGCTCGCGGTGTAAAAGCCGCAGAACGGGCCGATAAAAACATTATTCCCGATGGCGATCGTGCCGCCATCCATGAAATAACAGCCGTGATTGACAATAACGCCGTCGCCAAAACGCGTGTATGTGCCATAATCAAAATAGACCGGAGCAAGCACGGTAAGCCCCTCGGGAATCTCAACGCCCAGCAGCTTTCTCAGGGCAGAAAGCTGCTCCGCGCTTCCTGGCCTGGACATATTGAGATCATAGCAGAGCCACTCCGCTTTCTGCCGTTCCTCCAGCAGACCCGCGTCAAAATTGGCGTCGTGCCATTCGCCTTGCAGCATTTTTCCTTTTCCGTCATAGCGCATACCCTCCAAATCCCGATTTTTGATCCTCTTCCTCTTTCAACGGCCCCCTCTGTCGTCGCCGCTCGCTGGGCTAGGCCGGGATTCGCCGCAAGCGGCAAACCCCAGATAGCCCGCGGCGTCTCCTCTCCCCACGCGACAAGCGTGCCGCGTGGGGGCCCCAGGGGGCTGTCAGCGCCTCTGGCGCTGACTGGGGGAGAGACAATATCGAACGACCCCTCACGCCAGATCCAGCCTATAATAATGGGCGTCAAACCAGGTCTCTTCTCCCCATTTTTTATAGCGCGTTTTTCTGTCCTGGGCAAACCCGAATTTGCGAAGAAGCGCGACCGACGCAAGGTTGCCGTCCGCCACCTCTCCCGTGACGGACTTGCCACCTTCCGCCCTGACCCAGCGAAGGATGGCATCGACCATCTCGGTCCCCAGGCCCTCTTTCCAATGGTCCTTTGCGATGCAATACCCGATGTCGTAATTCCCGTTATTTTCCGGGAATATGCAGCAGGTGCCCACAGGCGTGCCGTCCTCTTTCCATGCGGCGATCAGATAATATCCCTCCGGGTTATCTTCCATCTCATCGACGCATTGGAGATACGCCTCATCCACGTTCTCCCGGACAGGGTCGCTCATATACCTGCCGTTTTCCCTGTCCCCCCACAGAGCCAGCGTAACGTCTTTATCATCCCTCCGCCAGGAGCGTATCGTCAGCCTTGGCGTTTCCAGGTCCTTGCTAAGAAGCATCGTGCGTTTTCTCCTTAAAATCCTCTTCCTTATCGAAGGCCCCCTTGTCAAAGGGGGCTGTCATGCGTCAGCATGACTGGGGGATTGTCCTTCGTCCAACAGCAATCCCCCCGGCCCTTCGGGCCACCCCCCTTTGACAAGGGGGGCTAAAGCGGTGATATTTCGCTTCACCCCGCCATTTCCACATCCGCGCTCCGTCTTGCCACCCGCCACAGGCACAGTCCCAGCGGCATGCCCACGGCCTCCGCCAGCACGAACGCCCACCATATAAGCGCCAGGGACCCGCCCAGCGCCCGCAGAGCCAGGGCGAACACCACCGGCAGCACCGCCTGACGGCTCATGGTCAGGACCATGCTCTTCATGCCCTGGCCCAGACCCTGCAAGGCGGCGGCGTAAATATACCCGGGGATGCACAAAAGCCACCCCACCGCGAAAATGCGCAGGGCCGTCACGCCCATGGCCGTCATATCGGCCGACGCGTCGAACAGGGCCAGCACCGGCCCCGGAAACAGCTCCAGCCCCGCGAATATGACCGCGTAGATGGCGGCGGAATAGACCAGCGCCCAGCGTATGGCCCCGTCTATGCGCTCCGGCCGTTTCGCGCCGTAGTTATAGGCAACAATGGGTATGAGCCCGTTGTCGATGCCGTGGGTCTCCACGGTCACCAGGCCCCGTATTTTTGTCATCACGCCGTAGACCGCCACGGCCGTGGCGGAATAGCCCAGCAGGATGGAGTTCATGACCACCGTGAGCAGGGCCGTGAGAACGTCGATCATGGACGAGGGAACGCCGATACGCAGGATCTCCCGGATACATCTCCCGTCGGGCTTTGGACGCAGGGAGAAAGGTATCTCCCGATTCCAGCGCCGGTTGATGAAGATGCCCGCCACCATGCCCACGATCTGGCCGGCGTCAGAATGGCCCCGAAGATGCTTGGTCCTTGCAAGCAAGGCCCCAGACATCGGTCGGGGCCATTCTTCCTTTTCCCATCGCAAACGCCCGCTGGTTTGCGATGGGAGCCCTGGTAACAAGGTCGCCGCCCATGGGCGGCAACATTATTGAAAGCCCCCTTTGTGTAAAGGGGGGTGGCCGTCCCTTGGGGTCCCCAAAAGGCACGCTTGCCTTTTGGGGAGAGGAGACGCCGCGGGCTATTCGGGATTTGTCGCTTGCGGCAAATCCCGACCTAGCCCAGCGAGCGACGACGACGGCCGGGAGGATTGTTTCCCTCGCGCCGCAGCGCGGCCCCCTCTGATGAGGGGGCTGTCAGCGCTCCGCGCTGACTGGGGGAGAGATATTAAAATCCTCTTCCTTTTTCCTGGGCCCCCACGCGGCACGCTTGTCGCGTGGGGAGAGGAGGAGCCGCGGGCTATCCGAGGTTTGCCGCAAGCGGCGAACCCCGGCCTAGCCCAGCGTGCTCCGACGACGCGGCTCATTTTCGCCGTTCCCATGACGTTCTCTTTTTCCGGCAGCTTGTCGCTCACGTTGAACCTCCCAGTACCCGATACCAGTTGTTATAGAAGATGTCCTCCAAAGTGGCCCTGTCGTAGCCGTGGGCGGCCAGAGCGTCCCACAGATGGGGCAGGTCCTGTATGCCGTGCCACCCGGCCAGCAGCCTGCACCCGTCCCAATCCCCGCCCAGGGCCACGGTTTTGGCCCCGTCCAGGTCCATGAAATGGTCGATATGCCGCACCGCGTCGGCCAGCTCACACCCGCCGCCGATGAACTCATCGTACATGTTGATGCCCACAACACCGCCGCTGTCCCGGATGGCCCGGAACATGTCGTCCGTCAGATTCCGGCTGTTGGGGCACAGGGCCCGGGCGTTGGAGTGGCTGGCAATAAGCGGCCCCAGGCCCATCTCCGCCAGGTCCCAGAACCCCGGGTCGGACAGGTGGGACACGTCCGGCAGCATCCCCAGCCGGTAGAGCTCCCCCACGAACGCCCTGCCCCGGTCTGTCAGCCCCCGGTCCGTCGCCTCCGCGTTGGTACCGGCGAGACCGTTGACGTGATTCCAGGTGATATTGACCAGCTTTACACCCCAGAAAGCCGCTGTTTCCAGCCTTTCCGGGGCGCAGTCCATGAGCTCCCCGCCCTCCACGCTCAGCAGGGCGGCCGCCCTGCCGGAGGCGTTGGCGGCCTCTATCTCCGCCGCCGTCCGGCACGGGACCGCCAGATCGGCATTTTCCGCCAGCGCCGCCAGGAAGACCTCATGCTGCCTCCGGCACTCGGGCCAGAGAGAACCCGCCGGAAAGCGGGCCGCGTCGGCGAACAGGGCGAACACCTGCGCCGCCTTTTGAAACCGGCCCAGGCGGGTGAAGTCCAAGTGGCCGTTATTGGCCCGGAAATGTCCCAAAATGTCCCGGTCTTGTCCCACATTGGGCCGGTCATGTCCCACGTGGGTCACATAACGGGCGTTTGCGCTCACCGTGTCGCAGTGGCCGTCAAAATAGGGTATATTCCGCATGTCCGTAGGCTTCATGGTCCAGACCTCCCTTTCCGGGAAAATTATATTACCGCCCGGGTGCGCTGTCAATGCGCGGTCCCGCCGGCCGCTACATGTGGTTCATAATTTCCAAATAACTGGAAATTCTTTTGGTGATTATTTCCCCCAAAGTTTTTTCACAAAACGCTTCCATTTAGTGGGAGCGTTTGTTATAATGCTGACGGAGAGATGATATGACAATTACATATTGCATATAAAAATATTGCCGTTCGGCAGGGGGTACTTTATGATTTCCCACGGAAAAGAGATCAAAGTCTTTACCGGCAACGCCAATCCCGCGCTGGCACAGGGCATCTGTGACTGCCTGAACATCTCCATGGGCGACGCGTCCTGCGCCCAGTTCGCGGACGGAGAGTGCTCCGTTTCCGTGTACGAACCCGTCCGGGGCGCGGACGTATTTCTGGTCCAGTCCACCTGCAAGCCCGTCAACGACAACCTGATGGAGCTGCTGGTGATGATCGACGCCATGCGTCGGGCCTCCGCGGGGCGCATCACCGCCGTCATCCCCTATTTCGGCTACGCCCGCCAGGATAGAAAGGCCAAGAGCCGGGACCCCATCTCCGCCAAGCTGGTGGCGAATTTGATCACCCATGCCGGCGCCGACCGGGTGCTGACCATGGACCTGCACGCCAGCCAGATCCAGGGCTTTTTCGACATACCCGTGGACAATCTGGCCGGAGGCAGTCTCTTCGCCTCCCACTACAAAAAGCGCTTCGATCTGGCCAGCGGCGATTATATGGTCGTATCCCCGGACGTGGGCAGCGTGGCCCGTGCCCGGGCGTTTGCCATGAAGCTGGGCGTGGGTCTGGCCATCGTGGACAAGCGCCGGGAGAGGGCCAACCAGTCCGAGGTCATGAATCTCATCGGCAACGTGGAGGGCAAGAACATCATCATCCTGGATGATATGGTGGACACGGGCGGGTCCCTGGTGGGCGCGGCCAAGGCCATCAAGGAGATCGGCGGGGCCAACAAGGTCTACGCCTGCGCCAGCCACGGGGTGCTGTCCGGCCCTGCCCTGGAGCGCATTGAATCGAGCGCCCTGGAAGAGCTGCTGCTGTTTGACACCATCCCCTACCCGGCCGACAAGCCCAAGGTGGAGAAGATACGCTATCTGTCCGCGGCGCCGGTGTTCGCCGCGTCCATCCACCGCATTTATGAGGACGAGTCCCTGTCCTCCCTGTTCGACTGATGTTCGGCAAGGGCGCGCCGGTCCGATGGCTGGCCGTGTTTCTGGGGAACCCCGGCCCCCGGTACACCGGCACCCGGCACAACGCGGGCTTTCTCGCCGCCGACGCGCTGGCAAAGGACAAGGGCCTGAGCGTGACCCGGCTGCGGTTCCAGGCGCTGACCGCCCGGTGGGACCTGAACGGCCAGGGCGTGCTGGTGATGAAGCCCCAGACCTATATGAACGAGTCCGGTCAGGCCGTGGGGCAGGCAGCGAGGTTCTATAAAATCCCCCCGGAGCGGGTGCTGGTGGTGTCCGATGACATCAACCTGCCATGCGGCCGGCTGCGGGTCCGGGCCAAGGGCTCGGCGGGAGGCCACAACGGGCTCAAGAGCATCATCGCCCATTTGGGTTCGGAGGACTTTCCCCGTATCCGCGTTGGCGTGGGCGCGCCGCCCCATGGGGGAGACGAGCAGATAGACTGGGTCCTGGGCGTGCCGCGAAACGCCGACTGGGACGCCTTCTCCGCCGCATGCACAAGAGCGGCCAGGGCCGTGGAGGATTATATTCTGGTTGGGCCGGAGAAGACGATGGAGATGTACAACGGGCAGTGACTTGACAATCCCCCAGTCATGCTGACGCATGACAGCCCCCTTTAACAAGGGGGCCATAAGAGGTAGGGATTTAAAAACCACCCCTTACACAGAGGGGGCCATAAGAGGTATCTATACGCGCCTCGGCGGGGCGCGAGAAGATATTATTTCATGTAAGGAGGTTCGCCAGTGAAGAAAGAATGTATCGCCATGCTTCTGGCGGGCGGCCAGGGCTCCCGGCTGTACGCCCTGACCGCGAACGTGGCAAAGCCCCATATCCCCTTTGGCGGGAAGTACCGGATCATCGACTTCCCCCTGTCCAACTGCGCAAACTCCGGCATCGACACCGTGGGCGTGCTGACCCAGTACCGGCCCATGAAACTCAACGCCTATCTGGGCACCGGCCAGCCCTGGGACCTGAGCGCCGACGACGGCGGCGTGTTCGTCCTGCCCCCCTATATGTCCGCGGGGGAAAAGGGCAACTGGTTCTCCGGCACGGCCAACGCCATCTACCAGAACATCGACTTCATCGACGTGCGGGACCCGGAGTACGTGCTCATCCTGTCCGGCGACCACATCTATAAGATGGACTACGCCGACATGCTCCGGGAGCACAAGGAGAAGGGCGCCGCCGCCACCATAGCCGTCATTCAGGTGGGCATGGAGGAGGCCAAGCGCTTCGGCATCATGAACATCGGCGAGGACGGGTATATCAACGCCTTCGAGGAAAAGCCCGCTCACCCCAAGAGCGACACCGCCTCCATGGGCATCTATATCTTCACCTGGTCCAAGCTGCGTCAGGCCCTCATCGACGACAACGCGGACCCGAACAGCCAGCAGGACTTCGGCAAGAACATCATCCCCAAGCTGCTGGCGGCCGGGGAGAAGCTCTGGCCCTACCGGTTCCAGGGCTACTGGCGGGACGTGGGGACTATCACCAGCCTGTGGGACGCCAACATGGATATGCTCAGTCCCGATACCATCGACCTGTACGACCCCAACTGGCCCATCATGAGCCGCAGTCCCATACGGCCGCCCCACGTGGCCGGCCAGGGCGCGGACATCCGCCACTCCATCGTGACGGAGGGCTGCGTGGTGGACGGGACCGTGTTCAACAGCGTTTTGTCCAACCAGGTGACGGTGGAAAAGGGCGCACGGGTGGAATACAGCGTGCTCATGCCCGGGGCCCATGTGGAGGCCGGGGCGGAGGTGCGCTTCGCCATTCTGGGCGAGAACGTCCGGGTCTGCAAGGGATCCCATGTGGGCGCCGAGCCGGACGGTACGGAAGGCTGGGGCGTAGCGACCTGCGGCCCGGATGTGACGGTTGGCCCAGGCGCGATGGTCGCGCCCGGCGCCATGCTCTATGACGATATGGTGGCGACATGAGAAACGATCTGCATGGTATTATTTATACGCTCAACTCCGAGCTTGCCCTGCGGGAGCTGGTGGAGCACAGAAACAGCGCGTCTATCCCCTTCGGCGGGCGCTACAGGCTCATAGACTTCGCCCTGTCCGCCATGGTCAACGCGGGCGTGCGGGACGTGGGCGTCATCATGGAGCGGGACTACCAGAGCCTGTTGGACCACCTGTCCAACGGGGCGGACTGGGGGCTGGCCCGCCGGTCCGGAGGCCTGCGGCTGCTGCCGCCCTTCGGCCTGCCCGAGGCCCACTCCGGCACCTTCAACGGCTGCATGGAGGCCCTGCGCTCCGTCAGCTCCTACATACGGGACATCCCCCAGGAGGACGTGGTGCTGTGCGCCGCCGACTGGGTGGGCAACATCGACCTCAACAAAGCCTATGAGCTGCACAGGCAGACCGGCGCGGAGATCACCGCCGTCTGCTCCGAGGGGTACGGCCCCTTCGCCCACCACCGGCTGGTGAAGGACCCGGACGGGTATGCCCGCCGGCTGCTGTTCTCCGAGGGCGGCCCCGGCGAGGGCCTGTTCTCCCGGGAGATCTACATCCTGAAGCGGGACCTGCTGCTGGAGCTGATGGACTACTGCTCCGACGCCAACCACAACCACTTCCACCGGGACGCTGTGGCCCACTACCTGGCCCAGGGCGGCAAGATCGCCGTGTACGAGCACAATGAATACGCACGGCGTATCACCTCCGTCCGGGACTATTACGACGCCAGCATGGAGCTTCTCCAGCCCAAGATGATGGCGGAGCTGTTCCCCGCCGACGGGCTGCCTATCCGCACCAAGGAGCGGGCCGAGGCCAGTACCTATTACGGCGAACAGGCCAGGACCAACGCCTCCCTGGTGGCCGACGGCTGCTATATCGAGGGCGAACTGGACCACTGCATCCTGTTCCGCGGGGTGCGCGTGGCAAAGGGCGCAAAGCTGAAAAACTGTATCCTCATGCAGGATACCGTGATACAAAAAGACGCGCAGCTCAACTGCGTCATAGCCGACAAGGACTGCGTGGTGTCGGAAGAGTGCTTCCTGTCCGGCACGGACAAATTACCGATCGTTATTCCCAAAGGCGAACACATTTAAAAACCAAGGCAATTCTTTCGACCTCCGCCCTGCGGGACGGCCCGCAGGGCGGTGGATTTTCAATGTGCATTCTATCTTCATAAGGAGTTTATATATGTTCGAGATCACACAAAACGAACTGCACGCAGCCATCGAGGATAAGCTGTGCGCCCACTTTGGCACCACCGGCGCCAACGCCACCGACGAGCAGGTATTTCTGGCCTCCGCCCAGGTCATCCGGGAGATCATGAGCCGGCTCGTCGCCGTCCAGCGGGAGAAAAAGGACGAAAAACAGGTCCACTACCTGTCCATGGAATACCTGCTGGGCCGGAGCCTGATGAAAAACGCCTACAACCTGGGCATCGGCAAGGAGCTGACCGGCGCGTTGGAGGATATGGGCCGCAGCGCGGCGGATATATTCGAGATCGAGCCCGACGCGGGTTTGGGCAACGGCGGCCTGGGACGGCTGGCGGCCTGCTACTCCGACTCCATGGCCTCTTTGAACATCCCCGCCTCCGGGTATTCCCTGTGCTATGAGCTGGGGCTATTTAAGCAGGTCATCAAAAATGGCGCCCAGACCGAGGTGGCCGACAGCTGGCCCCTGGGCGCGGTGGGCTGGCTGGTGCCCCGTGAAGAGGATACCTGCGAGGTGCGCTTCGGCGGGCAGGTGGAGGAGATTTGGGACCACACCGGCGTGTGCCGCACAAAGCTGACCAACTACACCAGCGTGCTGGCCGTGCCAAGGGATATGCTCATCGCGGGCTATGAGGGCAAGCGGGTCAACACCCTGCGGCTGTGGGAGGCCAGGAGCAACCAGGATCTGGACATGTACCTGTTCTCCGGCGGCAAGTACGTGGAGGCCATGGAAAAGCGGACCATGAGCGAGGTCATCACCAAGGTCCTCTACCCCGCCGACGACCACAAGCAGGGCAAGGAACTGCGGCTGAAGCAGCAGTACTTCTTCGTCTCCGCCACCGCACAGGATCTGGTGCGCAAGCACCGGCGGGAGTGGGGCAACGTGCGCAGCTTCCCGGACCACCATGTGATACAGATCAACGACACCCACCCCACCCTCATCATACCGGAGCTGATGCGCATTTTCATGGACGAGGACGGTTTGGGCTGGGACGAGGCCTTCGACTGCGTGTGCCGCACGGTGGCGTACACCAACCACACGGTGCTCAGCGAGGCCCTGGAAAAGTGGCCCCAGACGCTGGTGCAAAATCTCATGCCAAGGGTCTGGCAGATCATCCGGGAGCTCAATATCCGCTGGACAAAGCAGCTCAACGGCTGGTTCCCCAACGACGAGAAGAAGGTGGAGTACAGCCTCATCCTGTCCGGCGGGCAGGTACATATGGCCAACCTGTGCCAGGCGGTGTGCTATAAAATAAACGGCGTGTCCGCCCTGCATGGACAGATACTGAAGACAAGGCTGTTCAAGGACGTGTGCGGTGTGCGGCCGGACCGGTACACCTTCGTGACCAACGGCATCGATCACCGGCGGTGGCTGGACCAGATAAACCCCGACCTGTCCGGGCTCATCCGGGAGCTGATCGGACCGGAGTTCATCACCGAGCCCGAGCGGCTGCGGGACCTGCGCAAGTACGAAAACGACGAGACGGTGCTGGGCATGCTGAACGTCATCAAGGCCCGGAATAAGGATAAGTTCGCCGGGTGGCTGCGCCGGCAGCAGGGCGACGTGCTGGACCCGGCCGCCGTGCTGGATGTGCAGGTCAAGCGGCTGCATGAGTACAAGCGGCAGCTTCTGGCCGCGATGCTCATCACCAGCTTGCAGCAGCAGCTGCGGGATAACCCCAACATGGATTTCGTGCCCAGGTCCTTCGTGTTCGCCGCCAAGGCCGCGGGCAGCTATGTGACCGCCAAGAAGATCATCGAGCTCATAAACTCCCTGGCCGCAGACGTGAACCACGACCCGGCCTGCAAGGGCAAGCTGCAGGTCCACTTCGCCGTCAACTACCGGGTGTCCATGGCCGAGGCGCTCATGCCCGCGGCTCAGGTGTCCGAGCAGATATCCACCGCCGGCAAGGAGGCCAGCGGCACCGGCAACATGAAGCTCATGATGAACGGCGCCATCACCATCGGTACCTTGGACGGGGCCAACGTGGAGATGCACGACCATCTGGGGGACGAGAACATGTTCCTGTTCGGCCTGACCGCCGCCCAGGTGGAGGATATGCTGCGCAAGGGCTATCAGCCCCAGAAGTATTACGATTCCGACCCGGTGGTGCACGCGGTGCTGGAGAAGTTCCGGGCAGGGTTTGCCGACGGCAAGAGCTACGCGGACCTGGTGAACAGCCTGCTGTACGGCGGCGACCCGTATATGCTTCTGGCGGACTTCGCCGATTACCGGCGGGCCCATACGGAGCTTTATAAGCTCATGGAGGACCCCATCGCCTCGGCGCGGATGAGCCTGGTGAACATCGCCGAGTCCGGCGTGTTCGCCGCAGACCGGGCCGTGAAGGAATACGCGGATAATATTTGGAAGATATAAAGCGCTTACATTATTGACGGCCCCCTTGTGAAAGGGGGCTGTCATGCGTCAGCATGACTGGGGGATTGGCGTGCATCGTACAGCAATCCCCCCGAGCCGCCATTCGGCGGCCCACCCCCCTTTGACAAGGGGGGCTTCCATAAAGGAAAGGAGATTTTATATGAAAGTACAACCAAGCGGGTTTATCGGGGAGAAGCGGGGGGCGCTGGTGAAGCTGCGGGACGCGCTGTGCGCCGAGTTTGACTACGCGTCTATACTGGCCGAGGACACCGTGGGACGGTACTACCGGGTAAGCCGCCACAGCGTAAGCGTGAGCGAGGGGGACAACGCCAGGGGGTTCGTGGTGAAGGCCCTGGACGGCGGGCGGTACGCGGAGTACTCCTTCAGCGAGCTGGAGGAAGAGTCCATCCCCGCCGTGGTGGACGCGGTGCGGGCGCTTCTGACCGCGGATGTGCGGCCGGATGGCCTGGGGGCCAACACCTATGCCCCGCCCACGGAAGAGCCCACCGTATTCGCCGGGGCCACGGAATATGAGCAGGACCCGGCGGCGCTGGACGACGGGGCGGTCCTGGACCGGCTCACGGCGCTGCGGGACAAGGGGCTGGCCATGGACGAGGCGGTGCTGGACTTCGTGGCCCAGGCCACCTGGAATAAGTACACCAAGCTGTTTCTGTCCCGGGACAAGGACATGACCCAAAGCGTGCTTTACACCACCGGCGCGGTGGCGGCCGCCGCCATGAAGGACCAGCAGGTCAAGCAGAGCTATCTGCCCTGCTCCGGTCTGGGGGGTATGGAGCTGCTGGCAAAAATGGAGGACAACGTGGCCCCCTGCGTGCAGACCGCGCTGGACCTGCTGCACAGCGAGCCGATGATACCCGGCGAGTACGAGTGCATATGCGACCCGGAGACCACCGGCATGATCGTCCACGAGGCATTCGGCCACGGGGTGGAGATGGACATGTTCGTGAAGGACCGGGCCCAGGCGCCGCAGTTTTTGGACAAATACGTGGCCTCCCCCCTGGTGACCATGCACGACGGGGCCAGCTCCGCGGCCCAGACCGCCACATACTTCTTCGACGACGAGGGCACGGCCGCCCATGACACCGTGGTCATCCACAAGGGCGTTTTGAAGCGGGGCATCAGCGATCTGCAGTCGGCGCTTATCTTGGGCACCGAGCCCACCGGCAACGGCCGGCGGGAGAGCTTCGCCCGCAAGGCGTACACCCGCATGACCAACACCTGGTTCGAGCCGGGCTCTGACAAGCTGGAGGACATGATCGGGTCTATCAAATACGGCATGTACCTGGAATGTCCCTCCAGCGGCATGGAGGACCCGAAAAACTGGGGCATCCAGTGCATGGTCAATATCGCCAGGGAGATCAAAGACGGCAAGCTGACGGGGCGCATTTTCTCCCCGGTGGTGCTCACCGGCTATGTGCCCGATCTGTTGAAGTCCATCTCCGCGATGAGCGACGGAACGGAGCTTTCCGGCACGGGCTACTGCGGCAAGGGCCACAAGGAGTGGGTCAAGGTCTCCGACGGCGGGCCGTACATCAAGGCCCGTATCCGGCTGGGTTAAGGAGGGACAGACATGGAAAAGATCGTTGCCGCCCTGCGGGAGCTGGGCGTGGAGCAGTATGTGATCACCGAAAAGCACACCGACTCGCTGGAAGCGTTTTACGTGAAGAAGAATCTGGACCTGACCCGTCGGGCGGATACCACTGTGCGTTCGGTGCGGGTGTTCCGGCCCTTTGAAAAGGACGGGACAAAGATGCTGGGAGATTCGGAGGCGACTGTACGGCCGGGCATGTCGGAGGATGAGATCCGCACGGCCCTGGCCGGGGCATGGTACGCCGCCCAGTTCGTGGCCAACCCCTGGTATCCCCTGCCCAAGGGCGTGCAGGAGCCTCCCAGGGCGGATAATGGGGGCTTTGGGGGCAAGAGCCTGGCCGAGAGCATGAAGAACGTGACGGAGGCGTTGTTTGCCGAGGATAATGCCGAGGACGTGTTTTTAAACTCCGCGGAGATCTTCATGCGCCGGATAGAGACCCGTATCGTCAGCTCTGAAAACGCGGACGTGAGCTGGGAGCAATACGAGGTCTGGGGCGAGTACGTCTGCCAGTGCAGGACACCTCAGGACGTGGAGACATATCACCAGTTCTGCTACCGGGAGCCGGCAGCAGACGCGCTGCGGGCCGAGGTGCGCCACGCGCTGGAAATGACGAAAGCCCGCGCCCAGGCCGCAGCCGCGCCCAAGACGGGGACATACGCTCTGGTGCTGGACCGGGAGCAGGTGGGGACCCTGCTCAGCTACTACGTGGACCGGTCCAACTCCGGCATGATCTATCAGAAATACTCCCCCTTTAAACTGGGCGACGGCGTGCAGGGGGAGGATATCGCCGGCGACAGGCTCACCATGGGCCTGAAGACCACGGCGCCTTACACGGACTTCGGCGCGCCTATGATGGACAGGCCGCTGCTGGAAAAGGGCGTTTTGCAGACCATACACGGCGGGGCCCGGTTCGGCCACTACCTGGGCGTGGAGCCCACGGGCAATTACAGGGCCGTGACCGTGCCTGTGGGGACAACGCCTATGGACGAGCTGACGAAAGAGCCGTGCCTGCACGCGGTGAGCTTCTCGGACTTTCAGATGGACGCTCTCAGCGGCCACTTCGGCGGGGAGATACGGCTGGCGTTCCTGCACGAAAACGGGAAAATCACCCCCGTCACCGGCGGGAGCGTGAACGGCAGCATTTTGGACGGGCAGGGCCGCATGACGTTTTCCAAGGAGCGGTTTGGCAGCAAGGACTACGACGGGCCGCTGGCCGTGCGCGTCGAGGGGGTCAACGTGGCAGGGGAAAATTAAAAAAGGTAAAAAGGCGGCGGGCTGCTTTTGCGGCCCGCCAAGGTTTAGGGTTGTGGGATAAAGATATGAGCCGGGCCCTCCTGGACCCATTGGATAAGCTGTGACTAGAGGATACCGCTTTTCAGGGGTTTTGTAAAGAGCGAAAGAGCACCAGTTTTGTCGAAAGGCTCATAAATTTTCCCGCCGTTGACAAGCAGCGTTAAAGCAGGTATAGTCACCATATGAACGTTTACGATTTCGACAAGACCATATATCCCGTGGACAGCACCGCACAGTTTTATCTCTGGTGCCTGCGCCGGTATCCGGGGGCGTGGCGCACCATGCCCTGCACGGCGTGGGCCTTTTTCTGCATGGGGCTGCGCATAAAGCCCAAGACGGCGTGCAAGCAGATATTTTACCGGTTCCTCCGGCATGTGCCGCAAGACGCGCCGGAGAGGTTCTGGCGGGAGCATATGGGGGATATATGCCCCTGGTATATGGCGCAGAAGCGGCCGGACGATCTGGTGATCTCCGCGTCGCCGGAGTTTTTGCTGCGGCCGGTGGCAAAGGCCCTGGGGTTCGCGCTGATGGCCTCCCCCGTGGACCAGGCCACGGGCCGGTATGAGGGGGAAAACTGCCACGGGGCAGAGAAGGTCCGCCGGTTTCGGGAGAGGTACGGCACAGCCCGCGTGGAGGGGTTCTGGTCCGACTCCCGCTCCGACAGCCCTATGGCCGAATTGGCGGAGAGGGCGTGGCTGGTCACGAAGGAAGGGGTCGTGCCATGGTGAGGGGCGGTGAGTCCAACGGCAATCCCCCCGAGCCGCCATTCGGCGGCCCACCCCCCTTTGACAAGGGGGGCTTTCGATAAGGAAGAGATTAAATTATCTCTCCCCCAGTCAGCGCAAAGCGCTGACAGCCCCCTCGTCAGAGGGGGCCTTTGAAAAAGGATCGTCCACGGCGGAAGCCGGGGACACCTTCGGCGAGCGGCGACAAAGCCGGGGACACCTTAAACTTGACATAATACTGGTCCCTTGTGAAATTGGTCAAAAAACTGACAAAAAAAGTCAAAAGCTCTCATGTTCTGTCAATTGAAAACCTGTCCCTGGCCGTAGTAGAATGAATCATCGACAGGCGTGAGCCGTTGGAGGTGCTTTTCCCCATGAGGCTGCTGGAGGAACGTATCCTGCGGGACGGGAAAGTGCGCCCCGGCGGGATACTGAAGGTTGACGGGTTCCTGAACCACCAGATGGATATCGAACTGTTCTCCGCCCTGGCGCGGGAATGGCACGCCGCATATAAAAACGACAACGTAAATAAAATCCTGACCATAGAGGCATCCGGCATCGGGCTGGCGTGTATCGCTGCCCAGGAGTTCGGGTGCCCTGTTTTATTCGCTAAAAAGTCAAAGACAAAAAACATCGACGGCTCGGTCTATACCACACGGGTAAAGAGCTACACACACGGCAATATATACGACGTGATCGTGGCGAAAGAGTACCTGCTGAGCACAGACCGGGTCCTTATTATTGACGATTTTCTCGCCAACGGGGCAGCGCTGGAAGGGCTTTGCGATCTGGTGCGTCAGGCGGGGGCCACGCTGGTGGGCGCGGGCATCGCCGTGGAGAAGGCATTCCAGCCCGGGGGCGAGCGATTGCGGGCACAGGGGCTGCGCATTGAGTCCCTGGCCAGGGTGGCGTCCATGAGCGACGACAGCCTTACATTCGTGCGTTGACGGGCGCGGCGCGTCCGAAACAAACAGACTAAAATTTATTTTTTAGGAGGATCATCATGAAAAAACTCGCTTCCCTGCTCCTGGCCCTGAGCCTGGTCCTGAGCCTTGGCGTCTGCGCCCTGGCCGACGAGGGCGGCATCGCCCCCGAGGATCTGAAGATCGGCATGGTCTGCATCGGCGACAACAACTCCGGCTATGACATCGCCCACATCACCGGCCTGGAGACCGCGATGGAAGCTGTCGGCGTTCCCAATGACGGCGACCACGTTATCTACAAGTACAACATCGGCGAGGACGAGACGGCGGCCGATGCCTGCTACGACCTGGCCGAGAACGGCTGCCAGATCATCTTCACCGACTCCTACGGCCATCAGTCCTACACCCAGCAGGTGGCCAGCGAGTACCCCGACATCCAGTTCTGCGCCATGACCGGCGACCAGGCCGCTCTGGCCGGTCTGGACAACCTGTCCAACGCCTTTAACCACACCTTCGAGTCCCGCTACGTCTCCGGCGTGGTGGCCGGCATGAAGCTGGCCGAGATGATCGACAACTACGAGCTGCTGGACGAGAACTACGACGACGAGGGCAATGTGAAGATCGGCTACGTGGGCGCGTTCAACTTCGCCGAGGTCGTCTCCGGCTACACCGCCTTCTACCTGGGCATCCGCTCCATCGTGGAGAACGTGCACATGGACGTGCGCTACACCAACTCCTGGTACGATCCCATCGGCG
>CANQKA010000007.1 GCA_947624395.1 uncultured Oscillospiraceae bacterium | reverse complement strand
GCACACTGCGCGGGCCGAGAAGAATTTTTCCCGACGTACACGCCGCCGGGAAAAATCATCCGACTTTTTTCGCCGCTCCGGCGGCGAACTCTGCGAGGCAGAATGAAAGCGGGACGACTTGTTCGTCCCGCTTTTTGCAAAAGAAAGGAGGGAAGCGCTATGGTGTTTTCCAGCGCGATCTTTCTGTTCGTGTTTTTCCCGGCAGTGTTCGCCGTGTATCATATCGTCCCCGGCGTCAAGGGCAAAAACGTGGTCCTGCTGCTGGCGAGCCTGGTGTTTTACAGCTTCGGGCGGCTGGCCTATGTGCCGGTGCTGCTGGGCAGCGTCCTCATAAACTGGGGCGCCGGCCGGCTGCTGGGCGGGTTGGAAAACCAGCGCAAACGCCGGGCGGTGGCGATCGTGGCGGCGGTCATAGACCTGGGCGCGCTGGGCGTGTTCAAATACCTGGACTTTTTCGTGGCCAACATCAACGCCCTTTTTGGCACGGACATCCCTCTGCCGTCTATCCCGCTGCCGTTGGGCGTGTCCTTTTTCACCTTCACCGCCCTGAGCTACGTCATCGAGGTATATCGCAAGCCGGGGAATATGGCGGAAGGTTTTCTGGACACGGCCCTTTATATCTCCTTTTTCCCCACGATTTTATCCGGCCCTATCGTGGGGTGGAAGACCGCCGCGCCCCAGCTCAGGGAGCGCACGTGCTCGGCGGAGGGTACCGCCCGGGGCATCCGGCGGCTCATCGTGGGTATGGCCAAAAAGCTGCTCATCGCGGACATCGTGGGCAAGCTGGTGGACGGCATTTACGCCGGGACCGTGGTGGACGCACGGCTGGCCTGGCTGGGCGCGGTGGGGTACGCCGTGCAGATCTACTTCGATTTTGCCGGGTATTCCGATATGGCCATCGGCATCGGGCAGGTGTTCGGCTTTACGCTGCCGGAGAACTTCGACCGGCCCTATACGGCGTTGGGGCTCACGGACTTCTGGAAGCGCTGGCACATCAGTTTGACCACGTGGTTTCGCAACTACGTCTATATGCCGCTGGTCATGAGCGGACCGCTGCAGGGGCTTTACAAGAAATGGGCGCGGAAATATGGCCGGGCCAAGGCCAACAAGCTGTCCATCCTCATTCCCATGGCCGTGGTGTGGCTGCTGACGGGCCTGTGGCACGGGGCGGCATGGAACTTCGTGCTGTGGGGCCTCTGGCACGGGTCGTTCTGCGCGCTGGAGGGCGTGGGGCTTATCCCGGTGCGGAAGCTGGAAAAGTCCGGACCCGGACGGTGGGTCCTGCGGCTGTACACATGGCTGGTGATACTGCTGGGCGTGGTGCTGTTCCGGGCCGGAAGTCTGGCCCAGGCGTGGCAGATGCTGGGCGCTATGTTCGCCGGCTGGCGGTTTAAACCGGCGGGGACGCTCCAATTGCAGGTCCTTTGCACGCCACTGGCGGTATCCGTGCTGGCGTTCGGTCTGGCGGCGTCTCTGGTCCCCGCGTGGTGGACGGCGTGGCGTGAAAAGAGCTGGGCGCAGGGGCTATCCTATGTGCTGTGCCTGGGGCTGTTCGCGCTGTGCGTGATGAATATGGCCCAGAGCGGCTTTGCGCCGTTCATCTACCTGCAATTCTGAGGGGAGGGGTACGCGATGAAGAAATTCGGATACGTCCTGTTCGCCGCGGTGTTTTTCCTGGCGTGCCTGGTCCCCAGCGTGGGCATGCTGATCGCGGGTCCTGCCCCGGCGGCCGCCAACGAGGTACCTGCCGCCGTGCCCAGACTTCGGAAAATGGACGGCAGCTTCAACGCGAACGTGCTGAGCGAGGCGCAAAATTATGTGGCCAACGGCTTTTTCGGGCGGCTGGAGGGTATCACCGCCTGGGACCGGCTGTGCGCCGGCGGCTTTGATACCTCCGCCAACGACGACGTGCTCATAGGCCCGGACGGGTGGCTCTTTTACGGCGCGGCGGTCAACGATCTATCCGGCGCGAACCAGATGACGGACCGGGCGATATGGTGCGCTGCCCGGAGCCTGGCCCTCATGCAGGAGTATGCCGAGAGCCGGGGCGCGCAGTTCCTGTTCACCGTTCCCTGCGGCAAGTACACCCTCTATCCCCAGCACGCGCCCAGCTATGTGACCGTGGCGGAGGGGAGTAACCGGGAGCGGCTGGAAGAGGCGCTGGCGGTGCAGGGCGTAAATTATGTTAACCTTTACGAGCCGTTTGTCCAACAGGATGAAGAGCTCTACTGGCAGTGGGACAGCCATTGGCACAGCCGGGGCGCGGCCCTGGCAGCGGACCAGATCATGCAGGCGGCGGGGCAAGAGACGGACTATTTCGCCGGACCGTTCACACCGGTCTGGGATCACACGGGGGACCTTTACGAGATGCTCTATCCCACGGGAGACCTGGTAGAGGCCGATTACAGCTGGGACCCGGGATTTACGTTCGACTACACCAGTTCCTTTCATTCGGCGGATGACATCATTATCGAGACGGAAAATCAGGGCGCGTCCGGGAGCCTTCTCATGTTCCGGGACTCCTCCGGCCGGAGCCTGTATCCCTATATGGCCCAGAGCTTTGGCAGGGCGTATTTTTCCAGACAGAACAATTACAGACTGGATTATGTAGACCAACAGGACGCCACGCTGGTGGTGGTCGAGCTGGCGGAGCGGACGCTGCCATACCTGCTGCAATACCCGGCGGTGGTCCCGGCTGCGGTGCGGGACGAGGCCGTGCTGGACGGGGCGTCGGCGGTGGACAGCGAGATGACTTGCGAGGAACCGGGCCTGACCGCCGAGGGGTACGTCAAGCTCAACGGGACGCTGCCCGAGACGGCTGTGGACGCTTTGGTATACGTGCAAGCGGGCGGGGCGGTGTATGAGGCCATCCCCGGCGAGGGGAGCTTCACCGCGTATCTGCCCGACAATGTGGATATTACAAACGCGCAGGTTTATGTGACAGACTGAAAGGAGTTTATGATGGAACTGAACGAAGCGTTAGAAATCATCGAGAGCACACAGAAGAAGCTGTTCGCCTTTGGCGCGGCCAGCTCCGCGCTGTATCTGGACGCCGTGACGGTGGCGCCGCGGGATACGGCGGAGGGCCGTGGCGTGGCCCTGGGCGTGCTGGCGGGGGAGCAGCACAAGCTGCTCACGGACCCCGCGCTGGCCCAGGCGTTGGAAGTGTTGAATGCGCACAAAGGGGAGCTTGACCAACTCCATGCCCGCGAGACGGAGGAGCTGACCCGGTCTGTCCGGCAGCTCAAGCGTATACCGGCGGAGGAATATATGGCCTACGCCCAACTGGTGAACGAGGCGGACGACGTGTGGCACCGGGCCAAGGAGCAGAGCGATTTTGAGCTGTTCCGGCCGTGCCTGGAAAAGCTGGTGGAGTATAACCGGAAGTTCGCCGGGTATTACGACCCGGACAAGGCTCCTTATGACGCGCTGCTGAACGAGTACGAGCGGGGCGTGGACACGGCCTATCTGGACGGCTTTTTCGCCGAGATGCGGGAAAAGCTGGTGCCGCTCATCAAAGCCGTGGGCGAAAAGCCCCAGCCGGACGACAGCTTCCTGCACCGGCAGTATCCCGTGGAGCAGCAGAAGAAATTCTCCGACTATCTCATGGAGGTGCTGGGTCTGGACAGGACCCACTGCGGCATCGGCGAGACGGAGCACCCGTTCACGCTGAATTTCACCAACAAGGACGTGCGCATCACCACCAACTATAAGACGGACGACGTGGCCAGCTCCATGTATTCCGTGATACACGAGGGCGGTCACGCCCGGTACGAGATGGACATCACGGACCAGGTGCAGTACACCTGTCTGGCCGGGGGCGTGTCCATGGGTGTCCACGAGAGCCAGAGCCGGTTTTATGAGAATATCATCGGCCGGTCGCGCCCGTTCATCCAGGCCATTTTCCCGAAGATGCAGGAGTTCTTCCCGGAGCAGCTCTCGGACGTGACGGCGGAGGCCTTCTGGCGGGCGGTGAACCGGGCGGAACCCAGCCTCATCCGCACGGAGGCGGACGAGCTGACCTACTGCCTGCACGTCATGGTCCGCTATGAGATCGAAAAGGCCCTCATCGGCGGCGAGCTGGAAGTGAAGGACGTGCCGGCGACGTGGAACCGGCTCTACAAGGAGTATCTGGGCGTGGACGTGCCGGACGACAAGCGGGGGTGTTTGCAGGATTCCCACTGGTCCGGCGGCAGCTTTGGCTACTTCCCGTCCTACGCCCTGGGCAGCGCCTACGGGGCGCAAATGCTGCGGAACATGGAAAAGGACATGGACGTGTGGGGTCCGGTGAGCAAGGGCGATCTGAGCGGCGTGACCGGGTGGCTGACCGAAAAGGTCCACAAATTCGGCGGGCTTCTGACCCCGGCCCAGGTGGTGGAAAACGCCTGCGGCAAGTTTGACCCCACGGCCTATACGGATCACCTGACGAAGAAATACACGGAGCTTTATAACCTGTAAGATGTACAAAATTCTCATCGTGGAGGATGACCGGGCCCTGGCGGAGGTCATGGAAAAGCAGATCGGCTCCTGGGGCCACGCCGTCCGGTGCGTCCGGGACTTCCGGAACGTGCTGGGGGAGTTTCTGGACTATGACCCCCACCTGGTGCTGCTGGATATCGCGCTGCCATTTTTCAACGGCTATCACTGGTGCAGTGAGATACGGCGGGTGTCCAGCGTGCCGGTGGTGTTCATATCCTCTGCGTCGGACAACATGAACATCGTCATGGCCATGACCATGGGCGGGGACGATTTTCTGCCCAAGCCCGTGGACCTGCAGGTGATGACGGCCAAGCTTCAGGCGGTGCTGCGCAGGGCCTACGACATGGGCGGGAAGATACCGGTGCTGGAGCATAACGGCGCGGTGCTGAACCTGAACGACGCCAGCCTGAGCTACGATGGCAAGCGGGTGGAGCTGACAAAAAACGAGTTTCGCATTTTGCAGACCCTGCTGGAAAACAAGGGCAAGGTGGTCAGCCGGGACACGCTCATGACCCGACTGTGGCAAATGGACGCCTACGTGGAGGAAAACACCCTGACCGTGAACGTGACCCGCCTGCGGCGCAAGCTGGAGGATGCCGGTCTGCGGGACTTCATCGCCACGCGGGTGGGCTCCGGCTACATCGTGGGGTGAGTGTATGGGTCGGGAGAGGCACCTGTTTTGGACCTATATCTGGTCCCACCGGCGGGGCGCGGGTGTACTGGCGCTGTTCACGGTTATCTTCGCGCTGGTGTTTGCCCTGTACAGAGCGCCAACGGAGGCGGTTTTTTACGCGGCGGGGCTGTGCGCCCTGGCGGGGCTGGGTCTGCTCGCGGCGGGATATGTCCGGTTCCGGCGGGAGCATGAAAAACGGCTTGCCGCGCTGGAAAATATTCTGGTCCTGACGGATCCGCTGCCCGAGGCGGATACCCCGGCAGAGGCGGATTTCCGGGCCATGGCCGAGAGGATGAAGGCTGCTTACGGGGCACTTGCCACCGATACGGCCCGGACAAGGCAGGAGCACCTGGACTGGTACGCCGCGTGGGTGCACCAGATCAAGACGCCTATCGCCGTGCTGCAAATGATGCTGCAGGGGGAGGATACCCCGGAGCACCGGGCCATGGAGGCAGAGCTGTTTCGTATCCGGCAATACGCGCAAATGGCGCTGACCTATCTGCGGTTGGACGAGGGCGCCGGGGACCTGGTCATCCGGTCCGTGGCGCTGGACGGCCTCATTCGTCAGGCGGTGCGCAAATATGCGCCCCAGTTCGTGCGGAAAAAGCTCTATCTGCGCTATGATGGCACGCAGGCCCAGGTGTTGACGGACGAGAAGTGGCTGTCGTTCATCCTGGAGCAGCTTTTGGACAACGCGGTCAAGTACACCCCCGCCGGGGGTGTGACCATCGCCGTCAGTCCGGAGCTGGTGCTGTCCGTGGCGGACACGGGCATCGGCATCGCCAGATCTGACCTGCCGCGGATTTTTGAAAAGGGTTTCACGGGCTATAATGGCCGCACGGACAAGTCCGCCACCGGGCTGGGGCTCTATCTGTGCCGCCGGTCGGCGGAAAAGCTGGGCCACCAGCTCTGGGCCAAATCGGAACCGGGGAAGGGCAGTGTGTTTTACCTGGACCTGCACGCGGATAAGCTGGAAGTGGAGTGAGCGCAGCGAGACCGAAAATACGAAAGACAGCGGATGGCGTGTTTTCGCGCCATCCGCTGTCTGCTATGGTATTTGTGGTTCACTCAATGAATTTTACGCTCTTGCTGGTGTTGTAGCCGCTGCCGAGGAGGGTTTTGGTCGTGCCGGTGACGGTACAGGGGCGGACGGTGAACTGGTAGGTCCGGCCGGCTACGCCGTGCTTCCAGGTGTAGGACAGGTTGGCGTTGTGGCCGATGGCGTGCCAACTGCCGCCGGCGGTCTTGTAATAGACACGGTAGGTGTCAGCCCCGGCGACCTGCGTCCAGCTTATCTTTATGCCTCCTTGCTGGGCCTTGACCGTTACGGTGGGGGCTTTCACGAACTGGATCGTCGCGCTGGTGTTGTACTTGCCGGGGAGCAAGGTCTTTGTCTTGCCGCTGACCGCGCAGCCACGGACCGTGAACTCGTACTTCGTGCCATCCTTGCCGTGCTTCCAGGTGTAGGCCAGGTTCGCCGTGTGGCCGATTGCATGCCAAGCGCCGCCGTGCTCGCGGTAGTAGACGCGGTAGGTGTCAGCTTCGGCGATCTTGGTCCAGGTCAGCTTGATGCCGTCGGCCGTGTTTGCCACCGTCACCGTGGGCGCTGTCGCGGGGATGGTGCGCAGTTCCTCGGCCAGCACGTATGTCTTGCCGTCCACGGTCACGGATATGCGGTAGAGATCGCCGCCGTCCGCCACGCCGGTGGCCGCCTGGACGTGGGTCACAAAGGTCTCCTGGGCGGGCACGGTCATGGTGTGGGTCGGGTCGTTGCGGCAGGTCAGCGTGGCCGTGAGCACGCCGTCCACCCGTTCCAGCTTGGGCGGGTCAGCGTCATCTTCCGTGAGGGCCCAGGCGTGGCCCAGGGGGTCAACGCTCTGCGTCTTTTCCGCCTTCAACGTGGCGCCGTCCAGCTGGGCCGTGGCCGTGTAAAGGAGCTGGCCGCCGCTCTCGCAGGTCGCCGCGGTGCCTGTCTTGGTGACTTGGGCTGTCAGGGTCTGCGTGTGTGCCTCGTCCCTGGCGCAGGTCACCGTGAGGGTGGCACTGGTCAGGTCATCCGACCAGGCAACGACTGGCTCGCTCCACTGATGGCCCGCGGGAGCAACGTCCGCGTAGTCCTTGGTGTATGTGGCGCTCTGGCCGCCTATCTCCACTTTGGCCTCGTACGACGTGGTGCCCGCCTTGTCGCACGCCACCGTGCTGGCCGTGGCAGTGGCTATCACCGTCACCGGCTGCTCAAAGCGGCTGCCGTCGCTGCCCGTGCGGACGGCTGTCACCGTCACATAGGGCGCGGCGCCGGTGGCCGGCTGGGTCCACTGTACCCGGCTCGTGTCGTCCGCTGTCGGGAGGTCCCAGGTGTAGGTCACGCTGGGCGATATCGGTTCCTGCGCACCGCACAGCGCGCACACGTGGGCCGTGGTATACCGGTGGCCAAGAGCCGGTATCTCGTAGTCCTCTTCCTCGCCGATGGCGTAGGTCTGCCCGCCCAGTTCGTACTCCATCTTGTAGCCGGTGACGCCGCTTTCCGTGCAGGTGGCCGGCTCGTTCTTCACCAGGCCCAGCTCGGCGTACACCTTCCGGGTGTGGGCAGTATCGTTCTTGCAGGTGATGGTCAAAGTGACGAAATCGCCGTCAATGCCCGCCTGCAGGGGGTATTCATCGCCCTCCGCGTCCCAATCGTGGCCCAGGGCCGGTATCTCCGCGCTCACGCTGGACGACACCGTGGTGTCGCCGTATTCCGTGGCCGCGCTGTAGATGGTATAGCCCGTCTGCTCGCATGTGGCGGGGGTGCTGTCCAGAACAGTGCTGGCAACGCGGGACACGGCTGTCTCGTCGCAGGAAATGCACCGGAAAGTGAACGTCGCCGCGCTGTAGTCCTCCGCCCAGACCACATCGCTGTCGGCCACGTGCCAAACGTGGCCCTTGGCCGGGTCAACGGTCTGCTGCGTGTAGGTCCGGGTTTTCCCGTCCAGCTCCACGGTCACGGACCAAGCCGTCCAGCCGTCCGTGGTGCAGGTGGCTTTTGTGACGGTGTTGGACTTGATCTGGTCGCCGGAATAGGTCAGCGTGGCGCTCAGATCGCACGCCGAGCACTTCACAGGCACCGACACGCTCACCACCTTGTCGTTCACGATGTTCCATGTGGCCTCATTGGGTAGGATGAAGGTATGCGCGTGGTCCGAATGGTCCTTCTCGTGGCAGACGGTGCACTCGCGCTCCAGGGTCGTGCCGACCTGCGTCCACTCGCCCCAGGTATGGGGCAGCTTGGGCAGCGTGTAGGTCTCGGTGTCGGCCAGGACGTAGCTCTGGCCCTCGAACTCGTAGCGCATGCGGTACGTCTCGCTGCCCTCGGAGGTACAGGTGGCGGGCGTGGAGCTTATTTTCTCCGCCTTGGTGTAGACGGTCTGGGTGTGGCTGTGGTCGTTCTTGCAGGTCACGGTCAGGGTGGTGAAGTTCCCGTCCACGCCGGGCATCAGGCCGATCTCGTCGCCCTCGGCGTCCCAATCGTGGCCCAGGGCGGGAACGGCCTCCGTGACGGTGAATATCCCGGTCTCGCAGCCGAGCTCCTTGGCCTTCTCCGTGGCGTCCGCCGTATAGGTCCGGACGCCCGGTTCGGTGCAGGTGGGTTTCTTTGTTACCGCCGACGCGACAGACACTGTCACCGTCTCCTTGTGGGAACTATCCCGCTGGCAGGTGAAGGTCACGGTCGCATGGGTGTGGTCGTCCATCAGCGCGGCCGCGCCGGTCCAGGCGTGACCCAGGGGGTCAAGCTTGACGGTCCGGCTGGTGGAGAGCGTCGTGCCGTTTATCGTCGCGGAGGCGGTATAGGTCCTCTCGCCGCCCTCCGTGCACGTGGCCGGCGTCTCGGCGGTGACGGTCACCGTGCCCTTCAGGGTCACAGGATCGCCGCCGTCCCGCATGGGCAGGGTCAGGGTGGCGGACCCATCGTCGGACCAGGACCAGGACGCATTGCGCTCATCAAAGTCGGTCACCTGCTTCAGTCCGTCGCTTCGGAAGACATACAGCGTTTCCGACTCGCTGGTCGTGACCCAGAGTGTGCCGCTTTCTTCCGCAAGCGCCTTGGATGCGTAAGCGTACAGGTTCGTGTCATTGTCCAAAACTATGTGGTTCCGGGGCTGCCAGGTCTTGCTGCCCACGGTCACGGCCAGACCGTTGGGGTTGGGGACGGTCACCAGATAGGCCGGGTCCCCGTTGGCGTCCACAGGCTGGGGGTAAACGCTCCCACTCCCGGCCTTCACCGAGCCGCCGGTGATGGTCACTATGGCGCTGCCGCCATTCCCGGCGCCGATATCCGCGGCGCCGCTGCTGCCGGTGGCCGTCACGGTGCCGCCGTTGATGGTCACCGTGGAGGTGGAATCCCGTCCGCCGCCGATGCCGGCGCCATTCTCGTTACCGCCGCCCTGGGCCGTCACCACGCCGCCGTTGATCTCCACCGTGGCGCTGGTCCCAGACCCGGTGCCGATGCCCGCGCCGCCTGCGCCGCCGACGGCATCGACCACGCCGCCGTTGATGGTCATCCAGCTGGACGTGCCGCCGATGCCCGGGTAATCATTGGGCGCGTTCCGGACCGTCAGAGCGCCGTCCTTTGCGTAGTCCGCGTTCTGGCCCCAGATGGTCAGGTGCGAGCCCTCCTGGACATGGATGCCGCGGCTGCACGTCAGGTTCGCGCCGTTGGCCAGGATCAGGTTCACATCGCCGATGACTTGGACCTGCCCCGTGGTCACGGTGCCGAGCGCTATATACCAGCCGTCCGCACCGTTGCTCGCGACCCACCAGGTCGTGCTATTCACGAGCGGCTCCGCTGAGTCGCGTGTCTGGACCTGCCCGCTCGCCGGGTCATAGTAGTTCACGGCCGAGGCCGTCTCGTACAGGCCCGTATCCTTGTTCAGTATGTACCGGACGGGCGTTCCGCCTCCGACCTTCGCCACTACCTCCGACAGGGCGATATACGCATAGAGGTCCGTGTCGCCCTCGCCTGTCGCCGCGTGGTTGTTGACGTTCCAGGTCACGTTGTCTATGGTGACCCCTTCGCCGTTGGGGTTGGCCAGCTGCAGCAGGTACAGCGGCTGACCCTCGGCGTTCACCGGTTGGGGCGTGATGCCGCCCTTCACCGAGCCGCCGGTGATGGTCACCGTGCCATCGCTGCCCGCGGCGATGCCGCCCCGGGCCGTCACAATGCCGCCGTGGATGGTCACAGTGGGTACGGCGACAGCCGCGCCGATCGTTACGACGCCGCCGTTGACGGCCAGCGCGCCGCTGCCGGTGACGCCGCCCTGGATCGCCAGCGCGCTGTCCTCCGCGCAGTTTTTGTTCCGGCCCCAGACGGTCAGACTGGCGCCGTCATCGATCTGCATGCCGCCGCCGACCGTCAGGGCCGTCCCGTTCATCAGGATCAGGTTTACCTGGCCGCTGACGGTGAGCTGGCCCATGTCCAGCGTGCTGTTGGCCACGTACCAGCCGTCCGTGCCGTTGTCCCCGGTCCAGGCGGTCATGTCCGCCGTCACCGGCGTCGCCTTCGCGCTGCGGGTCGTTCCGGCGGTCGGGTCATAGTAGATAGAGCCCGCGTATTCAAACCGATTCGTCTCTTTGTCCAATGCGTACCGTACGGCCTGGGCGGCCCCGACGGTCACGTCCACCTCCGTTTTCGTATCGGGTACATACATATATAGGTCCGTGTCACCGTCGCCCGCGGCCGCGTGGTTGTTGATGGGCCAGGGCGTGCCGTCCACGGCGACGGTCTCGCCGTTGGGGTTGGCGAGCTGCAGCAAATAGACCGAGGCCCCGTCCTTGTTCTTGGGCTGGGGCGTGACGCCGCCCACGGCCTTCAGCGAACCGCCGTTGACGGTCACCGCGACGCGGGGGTCGTTGGCAGTTCCGCCGCTGACGCCCACGGCGCCGTCGCTGCCGTTGGCCGTGATTGTGCCGCCGTTGACGGTCACCGTGGCAAAGGAACATTCAGAAGTTCCGGCGCCGAGGCCCGCCGCGCCGGTACCGCCGGTGGCGTTGATCACGCCGCCGTCGATGGTCACCGTGGCGACGGAGGTCTCCCCGGAATAGACATCAAAGTAGCGGACGCCCGCAGCGCCCAGGCCCGCGCCGCTGGCGGGGGAGGTGGTGCCGCCGGTGGCGTTGATCGTGCCGCCGCTGATGTTCACCGTGGCCGTGCAGGAGCCCTCGCCGGAGCCGATGCCCGCGCCGGCGTTGCCGCCTGTGGCCGTGATAGTGCCGCCGTTGATGGTCACCGTTATAAAGCGTGCGCCGCCTTCGGTGCCGCCGATGCCCGCGCCGCCATTGTTGCCGCCGTAGGCCGTTATGGCGCCGCCGGTGACATACACCACGACGCCGGTGTTCATAGATCCGCCGCCGATGCCCGCGCCGTTGTAGCTGCCGGTGGCGTTGATCACGCCGCCGTTGATGGTCACCGTTACGTTGGTGCTTTCATCTCCGCCGCCGATGCCCGAACTGTGACTGCCGCCCTGGGCCGTCACCCGGCCGCCGTTGATGGTCACCGTTACGTTGGTGCTTTCATCTCCGCCGCCGATGCCCGAACTGTGACTGCCGCCCTGGGCCGTCACCCGGCCGCCGTTGATGGTCACCGCGACGCCGTCGTTCTGGCTGCCGCCGCCGATGCCGGCGGTATTCGCGCTGCCGGTGACCGTCAGCGCGCCGTCGTTGTGATAGTCCTCCTCGCTGCCCCAGATGGTCAGGTGCGCGCCGTTCAGCAGCTGCAGGCTGCCGTTGACCGTCAGGTCTGCGTCCCTGGACAGGATCAGGTCAACGTTGCTATACACGGAGATATGGCCGAGGGTCACCGTGCCGTTGACGATGTACCAGCCATTTTCCCATTCCGTCATGCCCTCCTTCACGGGGATGACGTTCTCCGCCTGCTTTTTCGTGCCCGCGCCGGGGTCGTAGTACTCCGCCGCGCCGGCGTCCGGGTCGATCTCCACGGTGCCCGCGCTCTCGTACCGGCCTGCCGACTTGTTCAGCCGGAACCGCTCGATGGGCCCGCTGCCCACCAACACGTCCGCCGTGGCGACCGTCTCGGGCAGATAGGCGTAAAGATCCGTGTCGCTGTCCGCGGCCGCGTGGTTGTTGACGTTCCAGGCGCTGCCGTTTATGGTGACGGCCGCGCCGTTGGGGTTTTTGACCTGCAGCAGATAGACGCGAGCGCCGTTCCCGTTCGTGGGCTGGGGGTTGAAGCCGCCCTTCACCGAACCGCCGGTGATGGTCACCGTGGCAGAGGTATTGGGATACCCTCTTTTAAAGGCGGTGCCGATGTCCGCGGCGTTGTAACCGCCTTTGGCCGTCACGGCGCCGCTAGTTATGGTCACCGTGGCGCTGGTGGGGCCTTCTTCCTCTCCGGGGACGCCGGCGCCGATGCCAGCGGCACCCCAGCCGCCGGTGGCCGTCACAGCGCCGCCGGTTATGGTCACCGTGGTGGAGGAACCGCCGGTGCTCTCGCCGCCATTGCCGCCGCCGATACCAGCGCCGCCCCAGCCGCCTTTGGCCGTCACCTTGCCGCCGGTTATGGTCACCGTGGAATGGCCCAAGCCGGCGCCGATACCCGCGGCGCTGCTGCCGCCGTTGGCCGTCACCACGCCGCCGTTGATGGTTATCGTGTCAGTGGAGATACGTCCGCCGATGCCAGCGTTGGTTGTGTCGCCGGTGGCGTTGATCACGCCGCCGTTGATGGTTATCGACGTGGTGTAGTTCCAGTTGGCACCGATGCCCGAGCCCTGGTAGCTATGTGCCGTCAGAGAGCCATCGTGCGCATAGTCGGCGTTCTGGCCCCAGATGGTCAGGCTCGCTTTGTGCAGCAGAGAAACGCCGCCGCATGTCAGAGCCGCGCCGTTGGTCAGGATCAGGTTCACCTCACCGTTGACGGAGATGGTGCCCATGTTCACCGCGCCTTCCACCGCGTACCAGCCGGTGGTCCACTCCGTGACGCTGTTGGTCACAAGAGTGACGCTGCTGGCCTGCTGCTGCGACCTGGTGAGGGGGTCGTAGTATGCCACGGTCGCGCCGCTGTCAGCGGCCGGTTCAGCCTCCGGCTCCGCCGTTGGCTCGGGTTCGACCGTGACCTCGGGTTCGACCGCGGTCTCCGGCTCCTCCGCCGCGAACGCCGTCGTCGCCAGCGTGCCAAAGGCGAGAATAACCGCCAGAAGCACCGCTATGATCCGCTTTGCCATCTTCATTCCAGTTGCCTCCTTGCGCTAAGTCAAAAGGGTAAAATACCACCAATTCTGGAAGCAACATAGCAAATCGACCAGCCAAAAGTCAATATTTCTGTCCTGAATCGACAAAATCACGACCTGAATTGCATGTTGACGGCCATTGTCTGGCGTTATCGATCACATTGTGCTATACTGGTCCTGTCAAAATTACAAGGAGGAGCACCCCATGTCTGACTATTTCGGAAAAGAGACGCCTAAGCTGGGATTTGGCCTGATGCGCCTGCCCAAAAAGGGCATCAAGACGGACATCGAGCAGGTCAAGCAAATGGTGGACCTGTTTCTGGCGGCGGGCTTTACGTACTTCGACACCGCCTATGTGTACGGCACGTCGGAATCGGACATCAAAAAGGCCCTGGCGGACCGCCATCCCCGGGACAGCTATACCCTGGCGACCAAGCTGAACGCCATGGTGGCGCCCACGGAGAAGATGGCGAAAAAGCAGTTTGAAACCAGTCTGTCCCGCACCGGCGCGGGGTACTTCGACTATTATCTGCTCCACGCTATGATGGAGAACAACTACACGAAATATGACAAGTTCCACCTGTGGGACTATGTGGCCCAAAAGAAGGCGGACGGGCTGATAAAGCACCTGGGCTTCTCCTTCCATGCCGGACCCAAGCTGCTGGACAAGCTCTTGACCGACCACCCGGAGGTGGATTTCGTCCAGCTGCAGATCAACTACGCCGACTGGGAGAACCCGGATGTGACCTCCCGCGCCAACTATGAGATGGCCCGCTCCCACGGAAAGAGCATCGTGGTCATGGAACCGGTGAAGGGCGGCAATCTGGCCGACCCGCCGGCGGAGGTCAGGAAGCTGTTCGCGGACTATGCTCCCAACGCTTCCCCGGCGTCCTGGGCCATCCGCTTCGTGGCCAGCCTGGACGGGATCATCACCGTCCTGTCCGGCATGAGCAGCGTCTCCCAGATGGAGGACAATCTTTCTTACATGAAGGATTTTAAGCCCCTGAACGAGGACGAGCAGGGTATCATCCGGGAGGCGCAGCGCATTTTGGGCCACTCCGCGGCCATCCCCTGCACGGCGTGCCACTACTGCACGGACGGCTGCCCGAAGCAGATACCCATCCCGGACATCTTCGCCGCCGCCAACAAGCAGCTTGGCAACGGCCAGATGGCCCAGGCGAGGGAAGCGTACGCCGCTGTGACCAGCGAGGGCCATAGGGCCTCGGACTGCGTGGGCTGCAAGCAGTGCGAGCGGGCGTGTCCTCAGCATTTGTCTATCACCAAGTATCTCGGCCAGTGCGCCGAAATGCTGGAAAAGTAGGGGAGAGCCGTCTTACAAAACTGTCACATCCGGGGGCCGAAATGTCACCTGATTCGATTTCGGCTCCCGGAGGTTTTTGCTATCATGGGCCCGTAAGGAGGGCATGACGATGACGATGCTTGAAGTACAAAGTCTTGGCAAAATTTATACGGGCCGGTTCGGCGGCAATCAGGTGCGGGCGCTTTCCAACGTGTCGTTCACGGCGGAAAAGGGCGAATACGTAGCCATCATGGGCGAGTCCGGCTCCGGCAAGACCACGCTGCTCAATATCCTCGCGGCGCTGGACAAGCCCACCAGCGGCAAGGTGCTGTTGGAGGGCCGGGACCTGTCCGCCATCAAGGAGGACGAGCTGGCGGCCTTCCGGCGGGACAGCCTGGGGTTCGTGTTTCAGGACTTCAACCTGCTGGACACATTTAATCTGCGGGACAACATCTTCCTGCCGCTGGTGCTGGCGGGGAAGGGCTATGGGGAGATGGCCGAGAGGTTGCAGCCCATTGCCCAAAAGATGGGCATCACGGAGGTGCTGACCAAGTACCCCTACGAGTGCTCCGGCGGGCAGAAGCAGCGGGCGGCGGTGGCAAGAGCGGTCATCACGGACCCGAAAATATTACTGGCCGACGAGCCCACGGGGGCGCTGGACTCCAAGTCCTCCGACGGGCTGCTGGACCTGTTTGCCAGTCTGAACCGGGAGGGGCAGACCATTTTGATGGTCACCCACTCCGTCAAGGCGGCCAGCCACGCGGGGCGGGTGCTGTTCATCAAAGACGGAGAGCTGTTCCATCAGATCTACCGGGGGGACAGCACCAACGAGCAGCTTTACCAGAAGATCGCCGAGACCCTGACGCTGCTTGCCACGGGAGGGCGCGGCAATGAATAAGCATCTTTACGCCCGGTTGGCCGCCCGAAACCTGCGGAAAAATGCCCGCAGCTACGGCCCGTTTATCATGGCGGCGGTGCTGACGGTGGCGATGTTCTACATCATTTTGGCGCTGTCCGTGGACGAGGGCTTGCAGAGCATGACCGGGGCGGTCACGATACAGCTCATCATGCGCTACGGCGTGGTCGTGGTGGGTCTGTTCGCGGTGATTTTTCTCTTTTACACCAACAGCTTCCTCATCAAGCGGCGCAAACGGGAATTCGGGCTTTATAACGTGCTGGGGCTGGAGAAAAAGCACCTGGCGAAGGTCATCACGTTCGAGACGCTTTATGTGGCGGCGCTCAGCGTGGCGCTGGGGCTGGTGCTGGGTCTGGCGCTCAACAAGCTGATGATGCTGTTGGTGGCGCGGATACTGGGCGTGGAGGCGCCGCTGGGCTTCACCATCGGTCCCGGAACGCTTCTTTGGGTGATCGGCGTCACGGCGGCGCTGTTCGGGGCCATATTTTTGGCTATCTTTCTCTACAGTATCCGGCAGGTGTACGTGGCGAGGCCGGTGGAGCTTTTGCTCTCGGAGCACGCCGGAGAGCGGGAGCCCAGGGCCAAGTGGCTCATGGCGATCATTGGGCTGGCCTGTCTGGGTGCGGGGTACTATATCTCCGTCACCACAACGGACGTGCTGCAGGCCGTGTTCCTGTTTTTCGTGGCGGTGGTGCTGGTGATCATCGGGACATACCTGCTCTTCACCGCCGGGAGCGTGGCGCTTTTGAAGCTGCTCCGGAACAACAAGCGCTATTACTACAAGACCCGGCACTTCACCGCCGTGTCCGGCATGATGTACCGGATGAAGCAAAACGCCGTGGGGCTGGCGAACATTTGCATTTTGTCCACCATGGTGCTGGTGATGATCTCCGGTACGAGCTGCCTCATGCTGGGCATGGAGCAGAGCCTGCGGACGAGCTATCCCTACGACGTGAACATTCCCCGGTCCAACGACGACACCATCGCCATGGTCAAAAATGCCGTGGCGGACGCGGGCATCACGGCGGAGAACGAGACGGAGTACGACTACATCACCTTCACCGCCTATCAACGGCCCGGCGGGCTGGATGTGACCAGGGACTATACCATCGACACGAGCGCTTCCCTGTGCGACGTGCTGGTGGTGGACCTGGACGATTATAACCGGTGCACCGGCCAGGACTATGCCCTGGGCCCGGACGAGATACTGCTCAAGGTGGAGCGGACCGATCACGCCGGGGATACGCTGGAGCTGCTGGGCAAGACGTACACCGTCAAAGAATGGGTGGAGCCCAGGGTGAAGAGCGGCGAGCTGACCTTCAATCTGACCAGCTCCTGGTACATCGTGGTGTCGGACAAGGCAGAACTGGAGCGGCTGGCGCAGGCGGACTACGAGGCGCTGAACGCCGTGCAAGGCGGCGAAATGACCGTGGGCGAGGCGCAGCATTTGTTGGGCCGGTATTACGGCTTTGACGTGCCCGGTCACGATGACGACACGGCCCTGCGGGCACGTCTTGCCATCCGGCAGGCGTGGAATGCGGCGTCGGAGGACGGGTCCGTGGACCTGGCGGGGACATATGAGATCCGCGCCTGGGAGCGGCAGGATTTCGTGAGCCTGTACGGCAGCTTATTCTTCCTGGGCATGTTTTTGGGGCTGCTGTTCACCATGGCGGCTATCCTCATCATTTATTACAAGCAAATCAGCGAGGGCCGGGACGACCGGGAGCGGTTTCAGATCATGCAAAAGGTGGGCATGAGCCGCCAGGAGGTCAAGCGGACCATCCACGAGCAGGTGCTGATCGTGTTTTTCCTGCCTCTGGTCACGGCGGGGATGCACACGGGGTTTGCCTTTCCCATCCTGAACCGGGTGCTGGCACTGTTCAACCTGGCGGGCACGAATTTCTATGTCTGGTGCGTGCTGGGGTCTTTCGGGGCGTTCGCGGCGCTGTACGCGGTGGTGTACGCCCTCACCGCAAGGACGTATTATAAGCTGGTCAGCACATGAGACGACTGTCGCGGACAAAAGCGCCCTCACGAGAGGGCGCTTTTTTGTCGCGGCAGGCATTTGATTGACAGAGAGGGTAAATAATATTATAATGTCGTATCTCTAAAATAATAAAGAGGTTATGTTATGAGCGATCAGACGACCGGAAGACATTTGAGCAAGGCGGAGCCGGAGAGGAAGAGCGCGCCGGCCCCGGAGCAGACGCAGACCGTTCGGGTCCAGCCGGAGCCGGAGCGGAAAAGACCGGCGCTGGATCTGTTCGTCCGCTGGTTCCTGCTGGCGCTGCTGCTGGCGGCGACGGTGGCCCTTGTGGTGATGATCGTCCGGACAAAGATGATAAGCACAAAGTTCCTGATTGCCATCTGCGTGCTGTTGGGGGCGCTGTTCGCGCTGACGGCTTTGCTGATGCTGGCATTCGGGAAAAAACACCGGCCATGGGGCGGTATCATTCTGTCCGTGGTGCTGACGGCCGTGATGGCCGCCGGGTGCTATTATGGCTTCCAGGGGACCCAGACCCTGCAGAACATCACCAGCAACAGCGCTACATACACCGCCTCCCACGTGGGCGTGTATGTGCGCCAGGACGACCCGGCCCAGTCCATGGACCAGGTGGCGGACTATACCATCGGCGTCATGGAGAGCATGGGCCGGGAGGCCGTGGACAAGGCCGTGGCAGAGCTGGGCAGCCAACTGGGGACCAGCCTGCAGACCACCGGCTTTGCCACGCCCACGCAGCTTGTGAACGCGCTGTTCGACGGCAGCGTCAACGCGGTTATCGCGGATACGGCCTATCTGGACGGCCTGCGGGAGATGGAGGACTATACCGAGCTCATCGACCAGATGCGGGAAGTGACAAAGATGCGCGTGCAGCTGGCCAAGCCCACGGAGGCACCGGAGGAGGAGAAGGAAGAGGTCGAGGAACAGCAGGCTCCCATGACGGAGCACGTGTACACGGTCCTCATTACCGGCATCGACAGCCGCTACGGCCTTGTTCCCAGCAGCCTCAGCGACGTGAACATCCTGGTGACGGTGAACACCGATACCCGTCAGGCGCTTCTCGTCTCCACCCCCAGGGATTACAAGGTGAACTTCCCCAGCGTGGGCTACGCGGACAAGCTGACCCACGCCGGCTGGTTCGGCGAGCAGGAGTGTATGGCCGCTATCGGCGAGCTGTACGACGTGGACGTGGACTACTATTTCCGGATAAACTTTGAGGGGTTCGTGAACATCATCGACGCCCTGGGCGGCGTGACGGTCAATTCCCCCATGACCTTTGACTCCAGGAACGTGCGGGGCTATCACTTCGAGGAGGGCCCCAACGAGATGGACGGCGCCACCGCCCTGGCCTTCGTGCGGGAGCGGTTCGTGTTTGAGGACGGCGACGCCCAGCGGGGCAGAAACCAGCTTGAGATGATCCGGGGCATCATCCATAAGGTCATGAGCCCGGAGCTGCTGGCCCGGTATTCCTCGCTGATGACGGCGGTGGAGGGCAGCTTTGAGATGACGATACCCTACGATCTGATCGCGTCCCTGATCCGCCGGCAGCTGGACGAGGGCGGCGACTGGAACATCGTCAGCTACAGCGTGGGCGGCGAGGGGACCCATGAGGTATCCCCCACCCTTGGCACGCAGGTCTATATGACCATCCCCGACGAGACAACGGTCCAGACCGCCAAGGACATGATGGCCCAGGTGTTCTCCGGCCAAAAACTGACCGCGGAGGGCGAGACGGTCGGCACGTGATGATGGCCTGCGGGGAGGAAAAGACGTACGCGCTGTCCGCCGGACAGGAGCGGTATCTGGCCGTGAAATACGCGCTGGACCGGGTGCTGGCCGCGCTGCTGGCAGTGCTGCTGGCCCTGCCCATGGGGGCCATCGCCCTGGGGCTGAAGCTCACGTCCCCCCACGAGCCCGTGCTGTTCCGGCACCAGCGTATCGGCCAGGGCGGACGGCCTTTCCAGCTCATCAAGTTCCGCACCATGGGGGCCGATACGTCCCAATACGTGGCATCGGCGGACATGCCGGACAGCCGTGCGCATACCACGGGCTTTGGCCGGTTCCTGCGCAGCACCAGTTTGGATGAGCTTCCCCAGCTCTATCTAGTGCTGACGGGAAAAATGTCCCTGATCGGGCCTCGGCCGCTGATACCCCAGGAGCGGGAGATCCACGCGCTGCGCGAGGCCAGCGGCGTTTACCGCCTGCGGCCAGGGCTCACCGGCTGGGCCCAGGTCAACGGCCGGGACAGGTTGTCCGGCCCGGAAAAGGCAGCGTTGGACAGGGAATATCTGGAAAATATCGGCTTTGCGCTGGACTGGAAGATATTCTGGATGACCGTCTGGAAGGTCCTGGCCCGCAGCGACGTGCAGACAGAGGCGAAGTAGATGGGAGCGCGGATGTGAAATACGATTATCTGATCGCCGGCGCCGGGTTATATGGCGCGGTCTTCGCCCGCCAGGTGGCCGACAGGGGCGGACGTGCGCTGGTGGTGGACAGGCGGTCCCACGTGGCCGGCAACGTCTACACCCGGCGGATAGAGGGCGTGGATGTACACGTGTACGGCGCGCATATTTTTCACACCAACGATGAGCAGGTCTGGACCTATCTGAACCGGTTCGCCGCGTTCAACCGCTTCACCAATTCCCCCGTGGCGAATTATAAAGGCGAGCTCTATTCCCTGCCTTTCAACATGTACACGTTCAACCGCATGTGGGGCGTGACTACGCCCGCCGAGGCCGCCGCCGAGATCGACAGGCAGCGCCGGGAGGCGGGTATCACGGAGCCAAAAAACCTGGAGGAACAGGCCATCGCTCTGGTGGGGCGGGATATCTACGAGAAGCTGGTCAAGGGCTACACGGAAAAGCAGTGGGGCCGGTCCTGCCGCGAGCTGCCGGCGTTCATCATCAAGCGGCTGCCTGTGCGGCTGACATTCGACAACAACTATTTCGACGCCCGCTGGCAGGGCGTGCCCATCGGCGGCTATACGGCCATGGTGGAGCGCATGCTGGACGGGGTGGAGGTACGGTTGGATACGGACTATCTGGCCCATAAGGCGGAGCTGGACGCGCTGGCAGACCGGGTGGTGTACACCGGGCCCATCGACGCCTATTTCGGCTACCGGCTGGGGGCGCTTTCTTACCGGTCCGTGCGCTTTGAGACCGAGGTGCTGGACACGCCCAATTTCCAGGGAAATGCGGCCGTGAATTACACGGACAGCGACACGCCCTGGACCCGTATCATCGAGCACAAGTGGTTCCAGTTCGGGAAGGACGAGGCGGGCCGGGACCTGCCCAAAACGGTCATCAGCCGGGAGTACAGCGCCGAGTGGAGGCCCGGTGACGAGCCCTATTATCCGGTGAACGACCAGGCCAACAACGCCCTGTATGCCAGGTACAAAGCCTTGGCGGATGGGGAGGAAAAGGTGCTGTTCGGCGGACGGCTGGGACAATATAAGTATTACGACATGGACCAGGTGGTCGCCGCGGCGCTCCATGCCGCGGAGCGCGCTCTATGATGTCCGCCCCAGGTGGAACAATTAGGGTTGCAATCGGTTCTTAATTGTGTTAATATGTATCGTCAGTGCAGAATATCTGTTTTTCCGACGATTTGAGGGCCCTTTTCCCCGACGATCGGCAGGTCGTATTTTTTGCGGCAATGGGGGATCGTTTGGCCGTAGACGGAAGAGAAATATAGAAACGAGGACAATGTCTGGTTATGAAAGTGGTCATTCTGGCGGGCGGCCTGGGAACGCGTTTCAGCGAGGAGAGCCAGTTCAAGCCCAAGCCCATGATCGAGATCGGCGGCATGCCGATCTTATGGCACATCATGAAGGAGTACTCCTATTACGGGTTCAACGAGTTCGTGATCTGCGCGGGCTATAAGCAGGACATCATCAAAAACTGGTTCGCCAACTACAACCTGCGCAAGAATGACATCACTTTTGATTTCCGCAGCGGCATCAACCAGCCCATGATCCACTACCAGCACAGCGAGCCATGGGTGGTCACCATCGTGGACACGGGCATACACACCATGACGGGCGGCCGTATCAAGCGGATACAGCCGTACATCGGCAACGAGCCGTTCATGATGACCTACGGCGACGGCGTGTGCGACGTGGACATCGCCAAGCTGGTGGAGTTCCACAAAAACCACGGCAAGCTGGCGACGCTGACGGCCGTGACGCTGGCGCAGGAAAAAGGCGTGCTGGTGCTGGAAAATAATACGGTCCGGGCCTTCCGGGAAAAGCGGCGGGCGGACGGTACCACCATCAACGCCGGTTATATGGTCCTTCAGCCGGAGATCTTCGATTATCTGGACGGGGACGACACGGTGTTTGAACAGGGTCCCATGGAGCGGCTTGCCGCCGAGGGACAATTGATGAGCTACAGGCACAACGGGTACTGGCAGTGCATGGATACCAAGCACGAGCGGGATATCCTGGACGAGCTGTTGGCGCAGGGCATCGCGCCGTGGAAGAAATGGAGAGACTGAGCCGGGGGGGTAAGCTTTATGGACCTCTCGTTTTATCGAGACAGGCGGGTGCTGCTCACCGGCCATACCGGATTCAAGGGGTCATGGATGAGTCAAATACTCGTGGGCGCCGGCGCGCAGCTCACGGGCTATTCCCGTGGCTCGGAAAAAGAGGTCAGCCTGTTTGACCTGGCCGGCCTGCGGGGAAAGCTCGACCACGTGACGGGCGACGTGCGGGACCTGGAGCATTTGAAGCAGGTCTTCGCCGACACGCAGCCGGAGGTCGTCATCCATATGGCGGCGCAGCCGATCGTCCGGGACAGCTATGCCGACCCGGTGTATACGTATGAGACGAACGTGATGGGCACGGTGAACGTGCTGGAATGCGTGCGTCTGAATCCGTGCGTGAAGAGCGTGGTCAACGTGACCACGGACAAGGTATATCGGAACAACGAGTGGGTCTGGGGCTACCGGGAGAATGAGCCGTTGGATGGGTACGATCCCTATTCCAACAGCAAAAGCTGCTCGGAGCTCGTGACCCACAGTTATTGTTGCAGCCTTTTGGCCGGCCGGGACATCGCGGTGTCCACGGCCCGGGCGGGCAACGTGATCGGCGGCGGGGACTTTGCCCACGACCGTATCATACCGGACTGCGTGCGCTCGGTGATGGCGGGAAAGCCTCTGGCGGTGCGCAACCCCCATTCTACCCGGCCTTACCAGCACGTGCTGGAGCCGGTGATGGCCTACCTGATGATCGCCGCCAAACAGATGGACGACAAGAGCCTGGCCGGGTGGTACAATGTGGGCCCGGACGAGTGCGACTGCGTGGACACGGGCCGGCTGGTGGAGCTGTTCGCGGAAAAATGGGGCGAGGGCTTTGCCTGGGAAGATAAGGCGGAGCCGGGCGCGCCCCATGAGGCGAACTTTTTGAAGCTGGACTGCGCAAAGGTCAAGAGCGTGTTCGGCTGGCATCCCCGGTGGCATATCGACCAGGCGGTGGAAAAGACCGTGGCGTGGACCCGGACCTGGCTGGCCGGGGGCGACGTGGCCGGGGAGATGGACCGGCAGATCAGAGAATATCTGGAGGGATAACGATATGGGACCCTGGAAAACGGAGGCCGAGGCGCGGGAACAGATCAAGGCGCTGGTGGCGGAATATTACCACGACTTCAAGCAGCCGAAGCCCTTTGCACCCGGCGACAGGATCAACTATGCCGGACGGGTATTCGACGAAAAAGAGATGTGCGCCCTGACGGACGCGACGCTGGATTTCTGGCTGACAACTGGCCGGTTCGCGGAGCAGTTCGAGCGGGAGTTCGCCCAGTGGATCGGCGTAAAGCACGCCCATCTGGTCAACAGCGGCTCTTCCGCCAATCTCATCGCCTTTTCCGCCCTGACGGCTCCGGAGCTGGGCCAGCGGCAGATCAAAAAGGGCGACGAGGTCATCACCGTGGCCTGCGGCTTTCCCACGACTGTCGCGCCGGTGCTGCAATACGGCGCGGTGCCTGTGTTCGTGGACGTGACGGTGCCTCAGTATAACATCGATGTGACAAAGCTGGAGGCCGCCCTGAGCGATAGAACTAAGGCGGTCATGGTGGCCCATACTCTGGGCAATCCCTTCGACCTGGCGGCGGTGAAGGCGTTCTGCGACGCGCATGAGCTGTGGCTGGTGGAGGACAACTGCGACGCGCTGGGCTCTCAGTACACCATCGGCGGCGAGACCCGCTATACCGGCGCATGGGGCGACATCGGCACCAGCAGCTTCTATCCGCCTCACCATCTGACCATGGGCGAGGGCGGGTGCGTGTACACCAACGACCCGCTGCTGAGCAAGCTCATATTGTCCTATCGGGACTGGGGCCGGGACTGCGTGTGCCCCTCCGGCCACGACAATTTCTGTGGCCACCGGTTCGACGGCCAGCACGGCGAGCTGCCCGCGGGCTATGACCACAAGTATGTGTACAGCCATTTGGGGTATAACCTGAAGGTGACGGATATGCAGGCGGCCATCGGGTGCGAGCAGCTGAAAAAGTTCCCGTCGTTTATCGAGCGGCGGCGACACAACTGGCAGCGGCTGCATGACGCGCTGGCGGCCAGTCCTGCGGCGGACAAGCTCATATTGCCGGAGCCGGCGGCGAACAGCCGTCCCAGCTGGTTCGGGTTCCTGCTGTCCCTGCGGCCGGAGTGCGGCCTGGACAGGAGCGAGGTCATCCGGAAGATCGAGGCCGGCCATGTGCAGACCAGGCTGCTGTTTTCCGGCAACATCGTCCGCCAGCCCTGCTTTGACGAGCTGCGGGGCACGGGCGCGTATCGGGTGGCGGGAGAGCTTTCCGGCACGGACTTCATCGTGGCCAACACTTTCTGGGTGGGCGTGTACCCCGGCATGACCGACGAGATGATCGACTATATGGCGGCCGCCATCGAGAAGGCCGTCAGGGGATGAGGGGTTGTCCATGAAGGGAAAGATAGCGGGCATATGCCGCAACAAGGCGGCTTTGCTGGTGATCGTGCTGGTCATCGGCTTTTTGGGCATGGGCGCCAGCATGATCATGACCCGTGGAGCAAGCAGCTCCAATGTCCTGTTTCAGGTGAATGACGATACTTTCATGGACTTTTTCAACAGCATATGCGACGTTCAGCAGGAAAACCCCTATCGGGACAGAGGCGTCATTTATCCGGCGCTGTCATACGTATTCTATACAGCAGTGAAGCACTGTCTCCCGGTCAAGCTCATGAAGACGGACTCTGTTACGATAGCCCAGTCACAAAACGGGAAAATGCTGCTGTTGTACTTTACCCTGGCGGGCACGCTCATTTTGCTGTGCGGGCTGATATCCCTGGGGAAGAGCTATGCGCTGCCGGTGATGCTGTTGGTATCCGCGCCATTTCTCTATTTGGCGGAGCGCGGGAATATGCTTTTGATAACGGTCGCGTGCGTGGCCATTTTCCTGGCGTTTTACAGGGACGAGCGCTGGTTTGCGCGGGAGATCGCCTATGTCTCCCTGGCGGTCGCGGCGGCCACAAAGATATATCCGGCGCTTTTCGGGCTCCTGCTGCTGCGGGAGAAGGACTGGAAGGGCGCGGTCCACTGCGTTATCTGGGGAGCGCTTTTGTTTTTTGTTCCCTTCTTTAAGTGGGGCGGGTTCGAGGATATCGGCATCATGCTGAATAATATCCTGCATAACGATGTGCATACCGGCTCGAAGATGGGGTTCGGAGAAAAGCTGAATTTCAGCAATACGTTCCGTATGCTGGACGCCTATACGGGCTGGAGCGGGTTCGGCGTGCTGGCGAAACATTCGTCACTTATCTGCATCGTCCTGCTGGTGCCCGCCATGCTGGTCTGTAAAGAGAGATGGAAAACAGTGCTGGCGATCGCCGTTTTCAGCGTCGCCTTCCCGGATTTCAGCTACATGTACTCGTCCGTTCTTTTGCTCCCGGCCGCGGTCATGTTCGCAAAAGCAAAACTGCAAAAGAGCGATTACGTGTATTTATTCTTATTCGCCGTCCTGCTTGTTCCGTGGGTGTTCGACCTGTCCAGCGTGCTTCCGCGGCTGGCGGCCCTGGACGCGAGTCAGTATTATCATCTGTCGGTAGATTCCCTGTTTGGAAGCTTCGCGCTGCTCGGGCTTGCGGTCTGCCTGGAGATCGACGCGGTGGCGCGGATCGTCCGGAGGATCAGAGGCCGGAGAGCCGCCGGCTGAGCGGACGGGATAACGATCGGGAGCGGTAGATTCATGTTGGATAAATTGAAGGACCTGCGCGGCGGCGGCCTGTGGAATACGCTGGTGCAGTTCATCAAATTCGGCCTGGTGGGTGTGTCCAATACGGCCATATCCTACGGCATCGAGATGCTGTGCTATTACGTGCTGCTGGTCAACGCGCCGATGAGCGAGGGCGTGCGGGTCATCGTGACATCGGCGCTGGCGTTCATCGTGAGCGTGACCAACTCGTATTATTGGAACAGCCGCTATGTCTTCAAAAGCGGCGGCGAGAAAAAGACCATGCCCCAGCATCTGCGGGCCTACGCGAAAACGGTGGCCAGCTACGGCGTGACGGGTCTGCTGCTGGCCCCGGCGCTGAAGCTGCTGCTGGGCCGGTGGGGCGTTCCCTATTGGGCGGCGAGCCTGGGCTCGTTGGTGGTGACGATCCCGCTGAACTTTGTGCTCAATAAGTTTTGGGCATTTCGGAAGAATTGAAGTCAGAAAAAGGTGTGTGCGATGGGCAGAGAGATGAGGCTGCCGGAAAACAAAAAGCGCGGGCTGCAGGGCTGGCTGTTGTCGCTCCTGCTGATGGCCGCGGTGGTGGCTTATTCTCTGCTGTATTTTAACAACACATATCCCATCAGCGAGGGCTGGGGCGTCAACTACGCGGAGCTGATGTTCCGCGGGAAGTTCCCGTACCGGGACTTTTATTACTATCTGCCGCCCCTGAACCTGTGGGTCGATGAACTGTTTTGGAAGCTGTCTTTCGGCTCGCTTTTGGCGTTCCGGATCTGGTATCTGGCCCAGCGGCTGGTGCTATGGGTGCTTATCTTCCGGCTGCTCCGCCGGTTTTTTGACCAGTACTATGCCTTTTTGGCCTGCGTGCTGGCGGCCATCATCAGCACGGGCGACGTGTACGATCTCTTCGGGGATTACAACCAGACCACGGACCTTGTGGCCGTGCTGCTGTCTTACTGCGCGGCGGATTTCGCGATGGCGGAGACAAAGCGGAAGAAGCTGGCGTATATGGGGCTGGCCGGCGTGACGCTGGGCGCCGCCTTTTTGAACAAGCAGACGATCTTTGTCGCCTGCTTTATCGTGTTTTTCCTGGCGCTCACCGCGCTGTGCATCCTGAAAAAGGACAAGGGCTATTGGGGATACTGTCTGGCCGTGGCGGGGGGGTTATTACTGCCGGTGGCCGGTACGGCCATATATCTGGCGGCCAACGGGGCGCTGGTCCCCTTCATTGAGCAGGTCTATGTCAATGTGGACGGCAAGGGCACTCTGTTCCACATTTTGGTCTATTCCATCATAAGCCGGCTGTGGAAGCCGGCTGTCTGGAGCGTGGTCTTCCTGGTGTTTGGACTGGTGACGCTGGAGGACGCGAGAAACGATGTAGACAGAAAAAAGACCGCACTGGCCGCCGGGCTGCTGCTGTGCGGTCTGGTGCTTTGCGTCTATAGTCAGTTCGCTCCGCAGATCACGGACTTTGCGCGCATCGTCTCCCACCACCGCTCGGCGATGGCGTCGGCGCTGCTGTGCTTTGTCCTGTTCGCGGCATCGCTGTACGGCGCTCGCCGGGATCGGGAGAGACTGTCCCGGGAGACGATCGTCCGGCTGGAAACGCTGGCCGTCCTGGCGGGAACGATGGCCATGATCGGCATCAACCTGTACACCTCCGTTTTTGCGAAGGAACTGTACTCTGAGAGCGCCATTTTCCATATGGGAGACGGCGCCCTGAGCTCCTTTGTCCTGTTGGCGTCTATCGCGCTTATAGCGGCATGGTTTTATAAGTGGCGACGCGCCGATGTGGAAGATAAGCCGCGGTACGAGGCCATGCTGTTCGTGCTATGCGGCGGCTTTTGCCTGGAATATGCCGGCGTGATGGCCGCGGGCGATCAGGGCTTTGCGTGCCGGGCGCTGAAAATACTGCTGCCGTTTATGGTCTGCGCGCTCCTGTCTGTCAGGATGAGACACCCGATCGTATCCCGGGCGCTCAAAGGCGGGGCCATCGCGGTGTGCATCGTGCTGGCCACGGCGTGCGTGGCCGAGAAGATCGCGTGCTCTTACGAGTGGTGGGGCTCCCATATGGCGCCGCGGGAGGAAAAGGTTTATTCCGTGGATATCCCGGCTATGAAGGGCATCAAGGTCTCGGCGGACCAGAAGGAGCTGTACGAGACGGTGACGGCTATCATCGAGGAGAACACGAACGAGGACGCGGTGATCTGGGGCTACCCCCATATCAAGCTGTTCAACGTCCTGACGGACCGGTACAACATGGACACGTTCGTGCCGGTGCTGTTTTACGATGTGGTATCGGACGTCTATGTGGAGCAGGAGAGGGACCTGCTGGCGGAAAATTTACCGGACGTGGTCATTTGGGAGCAGATCGACGGGGTCCTTGAGGCCCATGAGAACGTATACCGGCATGGAGAGCCGTTAAAGCAGCGGGATATCGAGGCGCTGTTTGCCCAGGTCCTGCCGGAAAAATATGAACTGAAAGCCCAGGTGGGCAGCGTGTCCGTCTATTTACTGAAGGACCATGCCTAGGACAGAGCCGCGACAAAAAATGGAAGTTCGTGTTGGAGGAAGGGTAATAGAATGAGTATGAATATCAAGCTGCTGGACTGTACGCTCCGAGACGGGGGCTATATAAACGACTGGAAGTTCGGCCGGGATAATTTGAGCAGCATATACGAGCGCCTGGCGGATTCCGGCGTGGATGTGGTCGAGATCGGCTTTCTGGACGACCGGCGGCCTTTCGACGCGGACCGCAGCATCATGCCGGATACGTCCTGCGTGGAGAAAATCTACGGCGCGGCCCGCAAGCGCCCGCCCATGACGGTGGGGATGATCGACTACGGCACATGCGACATCTCGAATCTGCAGCCATGCAGCGAGAGCATGCTCGACGGCATCCGGGTCATCTTCAAAAAGCACCGCATGTACGAGGCCATGGATTACTGCGCCCAGGTGAAAAAGCTGGGCTATCAGGTGTTCGCCCAGCTTGTGTCCATCACCAGCTACAACGACGACGAATTGCGGGAGGTCATCGGCCTTGCCAATCAGGTAAAGCCCTGCACGCTGTCCATCGTGGACACCTACGGCCTGCTGGACCCGACCAGGGTGCGCCATATCGCCCATATCATGGACGAGCATCTGGACCGGGACATCGCCATCGGTTTCCACGGGCACAATAACAAGCAGCTGGCCTTCGCCAATACGCTCACGTTCCTGGAGGAAGTGGCGCAAAAGCGGGACGTGGTGGCCGACGGGTCCCTGCACGGCATGGGCAAGAGCGCCGGCAACGCGCCGGTGGAGCTGCTGGCGGAGCAGATGAACGATAAGTACGGCAAAGCGTATAATATCGGGCCGCTGCTGGAGGCCATCGACGAGAGCGTTCTGGATATTTACAAAAAGACCCCCTGGGGTTATAAGATCTATTTCTATCTCTGCGCGCACAACGAGGTCCATCCGGACTATGTTAAGCAGATGCAGAGCAAACCCAACCTGTCCGTGAGCGGGCTGAACGAGATATTGGGCCAGATCGAGCCGGAGGAACAAAAGCTCCTGTACAGCAAGGACGCAGGGGAGAGGGCATGGTCCGCCTATGAGCGGGAACACTATGACGACGAGGAGAATATGCGCCGCCTGCGTCAGGCGCTGCTGGACAAGCCCGCTATCCTGCTCCTGGGACCGGGCCGGAGCATTTCTCTGCAGCACGACCGGGTGCTGGCGTATATCCAGCGGGAAAAGCCCGTGATCGTGTCCATCAACTATATCCCGGACGAGCTGCCGGTGGACTATGTTTTTGCCACCAAGCCCAACCGGTATCTGGAAATGGCCAATAAGCTGCTGACCCGCGCTGACCGGCCCGTCCAAATCATCGCCACGTCCAATCTTACGCCGCGGGACACGGCCTTTTCCTATGTGTTCACCAGGGCGCCGCTGCTGGAGGAAAAGGAGAGCATCGCCGACAATTCGCTGCTGATGCTTTTGCGCATTTTGAAGCGCTGCGGGGTGAAGGAACTGTCCCTGGCCGGGGTGGACGGATATTCCGACCGGGACGAGAACTATTTCGACCCGAAGATGGAGTACACGTTCATCCGCGAGCAGGCGATGAATCTGAACCGCCACGTGCGCGACGTGCTCCAAAGCGAATATGCCGATATGAAAATGAATTTCCTGACATTCTCCCGCTATACTGACGTGCAGGAGAGCTATGACGCGGCGCTTTGAGCGGGCGTGACTGAGCGGAAGGAGGCGCGTAGATATGATGATGCGGCTGGCCGATTATATTGCTGACTTTCTGGTGGAGCATGGCGTGACGCACAATTTTATGGTCACCGGCGGCGGCGCCATGCAGCTGGATGACGCGCTGGGCCACCACGGGGGCATTAAAAACATCTTCAACCACAACGAACAGGGCTGCGCCATCGCCGCGGAGGCCTACGCACGGGTCACGGGGCGCATTGCCAGCGTGTGCGTGACCAGCGGCCCGGGGGGAACGAATGCGATAACCGGCGTCATGGGCGGGTGGCTTGACAGCATCCCCATGTTCGTCCTTTCCGGCCAGGTGAAGCGGGAGACGACCCTCTGGGCGGTGCCGGAGCTGCGCCTGCGCCAGCTTGGCGACCAGGAATTCGATATCACCCACTCCGTCGCGAACATGACCAAATACTGCGTCATGGTCACCGAGCCGGAAAAAATAGCCTATCACCTGGAAAAGGCCTGGTACCTGGCCACGACGGGCCGTCCCGGTCCGGTATGGCTGGACATCCCCCTGGATGTGCAGGGCGCGAAGATCGACACCGACGCGCTGGCGCACTTTGACCCCGAGCAGGAGCGCGCTCTGGAAAAAACGCCGTCTGTGTCGCCGGACACGGCGGACGCCATCCTGGAAAAGATCGCCGCGGCGAAAGCGCCGCTGGTTTTCGCCGGGTACGGTGTGCGTCTTGCCCAGGCGGACGAGCTTCTTCTGCAGCTGGTGGAAAAGCTGCACATTCCCGTGGCGGTGGCCTGGAACTCCGGCGATCTGGTGGCCTATGACAACCCCTATTACGCCGGTTCTCCCAGCCGGGAGGGCACCCGTGGCAGCAGCTTCATCGTGCAAAACTGCGACCTGCTGCTGGTGCTGGGCAGCCGCATGAACATACGGACCATCACCTATAACAAGCATGACTTCGCCAAAAACGCCTATAAGATCATGGTGGACATCGACGAGCAGGAGCTGAAAAAGCCCACCTTCGTGCCGGATATGCCCGTCCACGCCGATGTGCGGGAACTGCTGGAGGCGCTTCTGGCGCGGCCTTACGCGCCGCAGACGGCCCATGAGCCGTGGGTGCGCTGGTGCCGCATGATGGTGGAAAAATATCCGGCGGTGCTGCCAGAGTATCATAAAGGCGCGGGGGAGCCGCTCAACCCATATGTGTTTGTGGACACGCTGTTTTCCAAAATGCGTGCGGACGACGTGCTGACCCTTGGAAACGGCAGCGCGTGCGTCATGACATTCCAGGCGTGCAAGATCAAACAGGGCCAGCGCATGTTCACCAACTCCGGCTGCGCGGCCATGGGCTATGGCCTGCCCGCGGCCCTGGGCGCCGCCGTGGCGCGGCAACAGGAAAACGGCCGTGTCCTTTGCTTGGACGGGGACGGTAGTCTCATGATGAACGTGCAGGAGCTGGCCACGATCGCCTACAACAAGCTCAGCGTGAAGCTGTTCGTGCTGAACAACAACGGCTATCACTCCATTCGCCAGACCCAGAGGAACCTGTTCAAACCGCCGCTGATCGGCCTGGACCCGGACACCGGCGTGGGTTTCCCGGACTTTGAGAAATTGGCGCAGGCGTTTGGGTTTTCCTACTACTGCATCGACAATGAGCCTGACGCCGCGATGACGGTCGAAAAGGCTTTGGCGGCGCCGGGTCCGGTGCTGTGCAATGTGATCGTGGACCCGGAGCAGAACTTTGTGCCGAAGCTGTCGTCCAAGGTGCTGCCCGACGGGCAGATCGTCTCGCCGTCCATGGACGATATGTTCCCATTCCTGCCCAGGGAGGAATACGAGTCGAACCGCTATATGAGATGAGAACGCTGGTCATATTCGATTTTGACGGTACGCTGGTCAACACGATAACGGACGTGGCGCTGTGCTTCAACGAGGCGCTGCGCCAATGCGGCTATCCCACCCACCCGCTGGAGCGCTTTGACCGCTTTGTGGGCGGCGATCTGGAGACGGTGGTGTCCCGCATGCTCCCGCCGGAAGAGCGCCGAGAAAGCGCGATAGACGCCGTGAAAACCATCTATCGCCAGTTGTACCTGCAAAGCGAAAAGCCCAACACCAAGCCCTATCCGGGCGTTATGGAGCTTTTGCGGGAGATGAAAGCGCGGGGATATAAGCTGGCGGTCAACTCCAATAAGGGCCAGGTTTTGCTGGACGACATGGTGAACAAGATGTTCCCGACGGCGTTTTTTGACGCGGTCGTGGGCTATCAGGAGGGCAAACCCTCCAAGCCGGAACCGTACGGCGTGGACGAGATATGCCGCCTGTGCGGCTGCACCCGCGCTGACGCGGTCTATGTGGGGGACGGTGACAGCGACGTTGCCACCGCCGTCCGGGCGGAGATACCCTGTGTGTTCGTGACATGGGGGCAGGGCGCGAACAAAAAGCGGACGGAGCCAAATGTTCTGGCGTGTGTGGACAGCGCGGAGGAACTGAAGCGGGTCCTGTTTTGCTGATGAGAATCTGCACGGTAGGGGGTGAGACAGTGCAACTGAAAAAAGCAGTCATAACCGGCCCGACGGGGGCCATTGGCACGGCGCTGATACGCCGTATGGCCGAAGAAGACGTACAGGTCTACGCCGTTGTCCGGCCGGACAGCCGGCGTCTGGCGGCTATACCGACGCACCCGAACGTACACGTGGTGAAGCTGGACGTGTCGGAGCTTTCCCGGCTGCCGGAGCTCATATCCGGCGGGGCGGACGCGTTTTATCACTTTGCCTGGGGCAATACCGTGGGTGCGGGCCGGAACGACATGCCCGTGCAGATACAGAACATCCGCTGGACCATCGAGGCGGCGCGGGCCGCGGCGGCCCTGGGCTGCCAGGTGTTCATCGGCTCGGGCAGTCAGGCGGAGTACGGCCGGGTGGACGGCGTTTTGACGCCGGAGACGGCGTGCTTCCCGGAAAACGGCTACGGCATGGCCAAGCTCTGCGCCGGACAGATGAGCCGGGTAGAATGCGAAAAGCTGGGCATCGGCCATATCTGGACCCGTATCCTCAGCGTGTATGGTCCGGGCGACGGGGCCGGCAGCATGATATCCACCGTGATACGCCAGCTTCTGGCCGGGGAAAAACCGGCGCTGACGGCGGGGGAGCAGGTCTGGGACTATCTCTATTCCGAGGACGCCGCTATGGCGTTTTACCTGCTGGGTAAGCATGGGGTGAGCGGCAAGACCTATGTGCTGGGAAATGGTTCGTCCCGGCCTTTGAAGGAGTATATCGAAGTTTTGCGGGACGCTATCGACCCGGCGCTGGCCCTTGGTCTGGGCGAGGTGCCATACGGGCCTAAACAGGTCATGCGTCTGCAGGCGGACATATCCGCGCTGACGGCCGACACGGGCTTTACGCCCCGGTATACGTTTGAAGAGGGCATACGCCGCACCATAGAGTGGGCCAAGTCAGCCGCGAAACAGTGAGAAAGGGGGAGAGGCTATGGAGAACGCAAAAAAGACGATATCGGTGATGATCCCCTGCTACAACGAGGTGGAAAACGCACGGGCCATTTACGAGGCCGTGCGGGACACGCTGAAAAAGGACTGCTCCGCCTACGATTACGAGATACTGTTCATCGACAACAAGTCCACCGACGGTACCCGTGACATCATCCGGAAGATATGCGCCGAGGACAAGCACGTCAAGGCCATCTTCAACATGAAGAATTTCGGCCAGTTCAATAGCCCTGTCTACGGCATGATACACACCAGCGGGGACTGCACCATCACCATGTGCGCGGACTTCCAGGACCCGGTGGAGCTGATACCCAAATTCGTGGAGAAGTGGGAGAGCGGCTATAAGATCGTCATCGGCCGGAAGACAAGAAGCAAGGAAAATCCTCTCATCTACTTTTTGCGGGGCTGCTATTATAAGCTCATCCGCAAGATGAGCTCCGTGGAGATGATCGAGCAGTTCACCGGGTTCGGGCTCTATGACAAGTGCTTCATCCAGACATTGCGGGACCTGCACGACCCCACCCCGTTCATCCGGGGCATCGTGGCCGAGCTGGGGCCGGAGCGGGCGGAGATCGAGTACGAACAGCCCCGCCGGCGGGCCGGCAAGACCCACAACAATTTCTTTACCCTCTTTGACGCCGCCATGCTCAGCTTTACCAGCTATACGAAATTCGGCATGCGCATTGCCGAGTTCCTGGGCGGCGGTATGGCTTTTGTCAGCTTCCTGGTGGCCATCGGCTTTTTGATCGCCAAGCTGGTGGCCTGGAATACTTTCACCGCCGGGTACGCGCCCATCATCCTCGCGCTGGTCTTCCTGTCCGGCGTGCAGCTTGCCTTCTTGGGCTTTTTGGGCGAGTATGTCATGAGCATGAACACCCGCATTATGAACCGGCCCCTGGTGGTGGAGGAGGAGCGGCTCAATTTCGACGAGTAAGCCTAAAAGTACATAAAAAACCGTCCGAACGTTTGCCGTTCGGACGGATAATTTTTTGTCTTGATTTATTGATTCCCCAGCGTCTGCGCCGCGGCGACGCAGGCGTCTACACGGGCCTGACAGGCGGCCTTGTCCGTGCCGTGGGTCAGGATATAGATCTTGATCTTGGGCTCGGTGCCGGAGGGGCGGATGATGAAGTTGGTGTCCTGCTCCAGCTCAAAGTACAGCACGTTGGACCCGGAAATGGGGGTGCGCTCCACCGCGCCCAGACCGGGCACGGTGACGGTGCCGTCCTTGTAATCCCGGACCCGGACCACACGCTGGCCGGCCAGCTCCATGGGCGGCTCGGTCCGCAGGCTGGTCATTAACGCGGCCATCCGGTCCGGCCCGTCCACGCCCTCCATGTACACGTTCACGGTGTGCTCCACGAACGTGCCGTATTTGGCGTACAGGGCGTCCAGCGCGTCCAGAAGTGTCATACCCTGGCGGTAATAGTGGGCGGCCATCTCCGCGATCATCATGGAAGCGGTGACGGCGTCCTTGTCCCGCACGTAGTCGCCCAGCATGTAGCCGTAGCTCTCCTCAAAGGCCATCAGATACTGCTCGCCGGTACCCTCGGCGGCGTACTTCGCCAGCCGCTCGGCCATAAATTTGAAGCCGGTGAAGGTCTCGCCGTAAGCCACGTGGTTGGCCTCGCATATGGTGCGGGTCATGCCGGTGGACACGATGGTGGAGAGGATGACGGGTTTCGCCGGCATAGCGCCCTTTTTCTGGCGGGCGGTGATGACGTAATCGGCCAGAAGAGAACCCATCTGGTTGCCGGTGATGGTGTGAAATTCCCCGTCCTTGCCTCGGGCCATAACGCCCACCCGGTCGGAGTCCGGGTCGGTGCCGATGATCAGGTCGCTCTTGACCTTCTTGGCCAGGTCCACCGCCAGATAGAAGCCCTCGGGATTTTCCGGGTTGGGGCTTTCCACCGTGGGGAAGTGGCCGTCGATGACCATCTGCTCGGGCACGGGATGGATGTGCTTCAGGCCCAGCCGCTTCAGCGCCTCGGGGACCAGCAGGTGACCGGCCCCGTGGAAGGGGGTGTACACGATCTGGAACTCGTCGGCCACGGCCTTCACCGCGTCGGGGTCGATGGCCTGCCCCAGGACGTTTTGCAGGAACAGCTCGTCCGTCTCAGCGCCGATGATCTCGATGAGGCCCTTCTGGACCGCCTCGTCGTAGTCCATGGCCTTGACGCCGGTGAAGATGTCGATCTTCTCCATGTTTTTCGCCACCACCTCGGCGTGGTGGGGCGGCAGCTGTGCGCCGTCGGACCAGTAGACCTTATAGCCGTTGTAGGCCGCCGGGTTGTGGCTGGCGGTGATGTTGATGCCCGCCGTGGCACCGTAGTGGATGATGCCGAAGCTCAGCTCCGGCGTGGGGCGCAGGGACTCGAACAGGCGCACGTGGATACCGCTGGCGGCGCACACGCATGCTGCCTCCCGGGCAAACTCCGGGCTGTTGATACGGCAGTCGTAGCCGATCACCACGCCCTTGTGCCGCGCCTCGTCCCCCTCGGCCACCACCAGATCGGCGAAAGCCTGGGTGGCCCAGCGAATGACGTGGATGTTCATCCGGGCCAGACCCGCGCCCATCACGCCCCGCAGACCGGCCGTGCCGAACTCCAACGGGCCGCGGAAGCGGCTCTTGATCTCGTCGTCATTGTCCCGGATGGCGTCCAGCTCGTGCCATTCCTCGTCCGAGAGGGCGGGGCTGTCCAGCCAACGCTCATACTCCTTCCTGTAGCTCGTCATGTTCCGGCTCTCCTTTCAAAAGTTCCTGGGCGTCCGCCAGGGCGCTCTTTGGTACATAGATGTCCACGCCGCTGCCACTCATCCCGATCACGACCTTGCCAAAGGCACCGTCGCCGGGATAGCGCTCGACGGAGGGGATGCCGTAAGCCTCCAGCATGGAGCGGGTCATGTCCGCCGCCATATCCAGGGGAGAACAGCTCACGAGAAACGCCGGTTCCTCCGGCTCGCCGTCAGGCCCCTTGGGCCAAGCGTCGTAGGTTTTTCCGAATTGGTGCAGTCCCCAGCTCATGATAGCCCCTCACTTGTGGTATTTCGACCCGGCGTTGATGGAAAACGCCCGGTACAGCTGTTCCAAAAGCATCACCCGCGCCAGATGGTGCGGGAACGTCATGTCCGACATGGAGAGGGAGAGGTCCGCCCGGGCCTTGACCGCCTGTGGCAGCCCCTCGGACCCGCCGATAAGGAAGCAGATACGGCTGACGCCCTGGCCCGCCAGACGGTCCAGCAGCGCCGCCAGGTCCGGGCTGGAGAGCTTCTTTCCCTCGATGCAGAGAGCGATCACATAGGCTCCCTTGGGGATGCGGGCGGCGATAACGGCGTCCTCGGCCAGCTCCGTGACCTCGATCTTGCAGTACGCGCCCAGACGTTTACAGTATTCCCGACAGGCGTCGGTATAATAGGGCTCCTTGAGCCGGCCAAGGCAGAGCACGTTCACCCGATGCATGCCGTTACCTCCACCTCGAGACACCCGGCCTCCGGCGCCAGATAGAGCTCCGTGTCCCGGCCTTCCAGCGCCCGACACACGGTGCGCCGCGCCAGTCCGGGCACGTTGTTGTTTTTGGATATGTGCCCCAGAACGATCTTGCCCGTGCCCTGACCGGCCAGCACCGCCGCCAGCCACGTGCACTCGGCGTTGGAGAGATGTCCCCGGTCGGACAAAATGCGCGCCTTTAAATAGGCCGGGTAGGGGCCGTTGCGCAGCATGGTCACGTCGTGGTTGGCCTCGATGAGGGCCGCGTCCGCCCGGTCGAAGTACCGCAGCATATCGTCCGTGACGCAGCCGATGTCCGTGGCGGAGACGAATACGGTCCCGTCCGCCTGGAACCGGTAGCCCACGCTGCCCGCCGCGTCATGGGGCGTGGGGAAGCAGGTGACCGTCATGCAGCCCAGGGATAAGGGCCGCTCCGGTTCTATCTCCCGCAGAAGTTTGTCCAGCTCCGGCACGCTCCGGCGCAGCGCCGCCGCCACAGGGCCGGGGGCGTATACCGGGGTGGGGAACTGCTTTGTGAACACCCGCAGGCCGGACACGTGGTCCGCGTGCTCGTGGGTGATGAAGATGCCGTCCAGCGCGGCGGGGTCAACGTCCACGCTCTCCAGCGAGGCGCGGATGCGCTTGGCGGAGATACCGGCGTCCAGCAGTACGCTCCTGCCGCCGCCTCGCACAAGCGCGCAGTTGCCGGTGGAGCCGCTGGCAAATACGGCCAGACGCATCAGCCCGCGTTCCAGCCCCGGGCCGGTTCCTCCGGCTCGTCGATACAGCGGATGTCCGCGCCAAGAGCCCGGAATTTGCCCACGATGTCCTGATAGCCCCGCTCGATGTAGAGCACGTCCTCGATCTGGGTGACGCCCTGGGCGGCCAGACCCGCTATCACCATGGCCGCGCCGGCACGCAGGTCGCATGCCCGGACCGTGGCGCCGGTCAGACTGTCCACGCCCTGAATAAAAGCGGACTGGTCCTCGACCTCGATGTGCGCGCCCATTTTGTTGAGCTCGGCCACGTATTTGAACCGGCCGCTGCTCCACACCGCCTCCGTCACCACGCTGACGCCGGGGGCGCAGCAGAGCACGGCGGTCATCTGGGGCTGCATATCCGTGGGAAAGCCGGGGTAGGGCTTTGTCTTGATGTTGGCGTTGTGCAGGGGACCGTCCCGGCGGACAAGGACGTAATCGTCGCCCTCCTCCACCTCCACGTTCATCTCCTGCAGCTTGGAGGAGATGCCCTCCAGGTGCTTGGGGATGATGTTGGACACGCGGATGGACCCGCCGGCGGCGGCCACGGCCGCCATATAGGTCCCGGCCTCGATCTGGTCGGGAATGAGGGCGTAGGAGCCGCCGTGCAGCTGCTTAACGCCCCGAATTTTAATCACGTCGGTGCCCGCGCCGCGCACGTCCGCGCCCATGGAGTTGAGGAAGTTGGCCAGGTCCACGATGTGGGGCTCGCGGGCCACGTTCTCGATGACGGTGCGGCCCTCCGCCGTGACAGCGGCGATCATGATGTTGATGGTCGCGCCCACGGAGACTTTGTCCAGATAGATGGTCCGGCCGTGCAGATGGCCGTCCCGGGCATTGGCGCAGATAAAGCCGCCGGACAGCGTCACGTCCGCGCCAAGGGCGGTCAGGCCCTTGATGTGCTGGTCGATGGGGCGGATGCCAAAGTTGCAGCCGCCGGGCATCGTCGTACGTGCGCGGCCAAAGCGGCCCAGCATCGCGCCGATGAGATAATAGCTGGCCCGGATGCGCCGGGTCATGTCCCACATCTGGTCCGGTATCAGGTCCATCTGCACGTGGGTACAGTCCAGCTCCACGGTGCTGCGGTTTATCATGTTTACTTTCGCGCCCAGATAGGTCAGAATGCGCAAAAGGGTATCCGTATCGCTGATCTCAGGCAGGTTTTCCAGCCGGCACACGCCGTGGACCATGAGGGCCGCCGGGATGATGGCCACCGCCGCGTTTTTCGCGCCGGATATCTCCACCTCACCGTGCAGCGGCTTCCCGCCGTGAATAACGTACTTTTCCATATGAACTCCAAACTATGTAGTGTCAGGCCGGCGCACACACACGCCGGTTCAATATGGCAGAACACCCATAAGTGTACCACACCGTGGGGGAAAAATCAATTCCCGCCAAGAATTGCCAGGGCCTTCAGCGCACCCACGACCGTCTTCGCGTCGTGCACCCGGCCGTCCATCGCCATCTTTGCCAGTTCTGAAAGGGGCATTTTCTCCACGTCCAGAAACTCGTTGGGGTCCGGGTGGGCTTTGCCCTGGCGCAGGTCCGTCGCCAGATAGAGATACAGCTTCTCTGTGGAAATGCCGGGGGAGACGTAGATGAAGCCCAGGTCCCGCCAGGTGCCGGCCTCCAACCCGGTCTCCTCGCTCAGCTCCCGATTCACCGCGTCGAAGGGGTCCTCGTCCTTTTCCAGCTTTCCGGCGGGCAGCTCCAGCAGCACCTGGCCGAAGGGGTAGCGGTACTGCCGCACCACGGCCACATTGCCGTCGCCGTCCACCGCCGCCACGCATACCCCGCCGGGGTGGTGCACTACTTCACGCACGCTGGTGGCGCCGTTGGGCAGGGACACGATGTCCTCCGTTACCTCCACCACCGGCCCGCGGCTGGCGCAGACGCGCCGCAGAGGCCGCTCCGTATAGTCCATGGGAAACACCCCGATCCTTCCAATAGGTTACATAATATCGCCTATCGCCCAGTATAGCACATTCCCGTACAAATTTCCACATTTTTATGCTATGCAGGTCAAGAATATTTGCACTATAATGGTCCCATGGACTTTATTGCGCGGAGGACCTTGAACATGAAGACGGTACAGGCAACGGAAACGGCGGTATCCATCTGGATCAGCCGGGAGCAGGCCCCCAGCCGGACCCAGATGCTGGCGCTGATACGGCAGGCGCTGGCGGAGCGGGGGCTGACCCCATGGCCCGAGACGGAGGCGGAGTGCTTCGCCGCGGGGGAGGACACGCTGGTGATAGCCCGACCGGGCCATTCCCGCAGGACGGCCTGGTATTTCGCCGACCTGGAAGCGCTGCTGGCGGGGGCTTTGGCCTGTCCCGGCGGGGACAGCGACCTGTACGCCGTGCCGGATGGCTATGTGCTCACGCTCTCGCCGGAGGCGGCGGGTCCGGCCCTGGGGGAGTTCGGAGAGAGCTTCCCGGTGGTCCCCGAGTGGGAGATACACGCCAGGGAGCAGGGCATGTGCCTTATCCGCCACAGCGCCATCGACGACCTGCGCCGCTATTTTTCGCGGTGAGCGCGTGCTATACTGCCGTTCTGTAAACTTTTTTCAAACAGTTTCCCGTTCCATTTGCTAAATCGCGGAAGATACGTTATAATAGCGCCATTAGCGCTATTAAAAAGATACCGGTCGCGCTCCCGGCAAATGCCGGAACCGCGCGACATGGTACAATATATTTCCCAGCACAGCAACAGGGGAGGTGCGCGTCATGCCGGTCCGGGGAAAGGGTACCAAGCTGATCGTGGAAAACCGCAAGGCCCGCCACGACTACTTTATCCTGGACCGCTACGAGGCGGGCATCGAGCTGACCGGCACGGAGGTCAAGTCCGTCCGGGCCGGTACGGTGAATCTCAAGGACTGCTACGCCCGCGTGAAAAACGGGGAGCTCTGGGTCCGGGGGATGCACATCAGCCCTTACAAGCAGGGCAGTTACTTCAACGCGGACCCGGACCGAGACCGGCGCCTTCTCATGCACAGGCGGGAGATCGTCCGCCTGGGGGCCAAGGTCCAGCAGGAAGGGCTGGCGCTGGTGCCCCTGAGCCTTTACTTCAAGGACAGTCTGGTGAAGGTGGAGCTGGGGCTTTGCAAGGGCAAAAAGCTCTATGACAAGCGCGACGACGCGGCGGTGAAAAGCGCCCGCCGCGAGATGGACAGGAAATTCAAGGAGGCAAACGCATGAAAAATCCAATCGTGACCATCCGCATGCACGACGGCGGCGTCATCAAGGCGGAATTATACCCCGAGATCGCGCCCAACACGGTCGATAACTTCATCTCCCTTGCCAGCAAGGGGTTTTATAACGGCCTGATCTTCCACCGGGTCATCCCCGGCTTCATGATCCAGGGCGGAGACCCGGACGGCAACGGCACCGGCGGTCCCGGCTATTCCATCCCCGGCGAGTTTGCCGCCAACGGGTACACCAACGACCTGCGCCACACACGGGGCGTGCTGAGTATGGCCCGTGCCATGGATCCGGACAGCGCCGGCAGCCAGTTCTTCATCATGCACGAGGACGCGCCCCATCTGGACGGCCAGTACGCCGCCTTTGGCCAGGTGCTGGAGGGTATGGATGTGGTGGATAAGATCGCGGCCACCAAGACCGGCTGGGGCGACAAGCCCCTGACCCCTCAGGTGATGCAGAAAGTCACGGTGGAGACCTTCGGCCAGGATTATCCCGCGCCGAAAAAGGCATAATTTAAAGTAACACAAGTACGTTCTCACGCGCCGCGTCCGGTCCGACCGGGCGCACTCTACGGGGCTGCAATGGTTTCGACGGGGGTGTGGGGGCGGAATAAGCGGGCGGATGACCCGGACATCCTAAAAACTGGGAACCTTTCAAATTAACTGAGAACGATAACTCCGTTCTGGCCGCCGCTTAAGGCAGGCCCGTCCAGCCCGGGAGCGCTGCGGCCCGGGACCTGGGCGTCGATCAGCAGCGTCCGTGCGTGCGCAAAGCTTTGAGCGCACCATGCATCATGAAGCTACCTGACCCGTCATGCGTGACGGCTTGCACCGGGAAGGGGAACGGCGCGTAAGCGCAAAATAACCGTCTGCGCCCGGAGAAGGTTCCGTTGAAACGCTTTCGGACAGGGGTTCGATCCCCCTCAGCTCCACCATGTCAGAAGAGTTCTGAAGATGCCAGGGTCTGGCAAGCCAGACCCTGCGCATCGGTCAGAACTCTTCTTCCTTTTCCCCGCACGGTAAGCGTGCCGTGCGGGGGTCCCGGGAACAAGGCGCCGCCCACGGGCGGCGATTTGATAATGGCATAGGGTCCTTGCCGTTTCACGGAAATGAAGCTATAATAACAGTAATCAAGGCGTTCATACTGTGCCGTTTTCGGAGGTGGATAAAGTGAAAATTCCAGACCCGGAGATATACTTTGGAAAAAGGATCCGTGTTTATTCCGTTAGCGGAGCCGTCACCGTTGGTGAGATTTATGGCTATGATTACGACTTTGATGACGATGGCAATGAATATCTTGAATTTGATGTAGATGATGAAAACGGAATTGGATATAGCTTTACAGAAGACGAGATCGAGCGCATTGAGGTCATTAGATGACCGCGCTTTGGGGGATATAGTATGGCAAAGCACCATGACGATAAATTCTGTTGTCCGTTGTATAACCGTGAGATAATGTACGGTGAATGCTATGAGGTCCAGGAAGTCCGTGGCGACGATATGGATATGGCGCTTGCGCTTGAACCGTTTGATATCGACAAGGCCGATGAGATTTGCGAAAAGTGCAAGTGGTATGTCGTCACCTGAAGAATACAGGTACAGCAAACAACACAAGAGGCGGGGGATGCCCGCCTCTTGTGCGTTGTATGGGGTTTTTACACCAGCAGGTTCTTTTCCGTGGCAGGGTCAAAGAAGTGCATGGCCTTGCCCTCGAACGTGACGTGCAGGTTGTGTCCGCCGACCAGGGCGCTGCGGCCCTCCTTGTCCAGGTCGATGGTGGGGATACGCACGATCAGGCGGCTGCCGTCGGCGGTATCCACGTGCAGGTGCAGCTCGGAGCCCATCATCTCGTTGACCACCAGGTGGCAGGGGATGGAGCCCTCGCCCTCGGCGCCAAGGGTCATGTGCTCGGGGCGCACGCCCAGCAGTATCTCGCCGGGCTTCACGTTCTTCTCCGCCAGCATCTTGCCCTTCTCGCCGGTCACGGGGAGCTTGGCGCCGAAGGGGGTGACGAAGTATTTGTCGCCCTCTTTGACCAGGTTGGTCTTGACGATGTTCATCTTGGGCGCGCCGATGAATTCGGCCACGAACAGGTTCTCCGGCATCTCGAACACTTCCGTGGGGGTGCCGACCTGCATGATGTAACCGTCCTTCATGATGACGATACGGTCGCCCAGGGTCATGGCCTCGGTCTGGTCATGGGTGACGTAGATAAAGGTGGTGTCCAGCTTCTGGCGCAGGAGAATGATCTCGGCGCGCATCTGGTTACGCAGCTTAGCGTCCAGGTTGGACAGAGGTTCGTCCATCAGGAACACCTTGGAGTCACGCACCATGGCGCGGCCGATGGCCACACGCTGGCGCTGGCCGCCGGACAGCGCACGGGGCTTGCGCATCAGGTACTCGGTGATGCCCAGCACCTCCGCGGCGTTGGTGACGCGCTCATAGACCACGTCCTCGGGCACCTTCTGCAGGCGCAGGGAGAACGCGATGTTGTCGTACACGCTCATGTGGGGGTACAGGGCGTAGTTCTGGAAGACCATGGCGATGCCGCGGTCCTTGGGCTGCAGGTCGTTGACCACCTCGCCGTCGATCTCCACGGTGCCCTCGCTGATGTCCTCCAGGCCGGCGATCATGCGCAGGGTGGTGGACTTGCCGCAGCCGGAGGGGCCGACGAACACCACGAATTCCTTGTCGTGGATGTCCAGGTCAAAGTCGTGCACCGCCACGACCTTGTTGTCGTATATCTTTTTGACCTTCGTCAGTTTAACGCTTGCCATTTTCCTCTACTCCTTTCAAATCAGCCTTTGACGGCGCCGCCGGTAACGCCCTCGACGTAGTATTTCTGCAGGCACAGGAACAAAATCGTCACAGGCACGGCAACGATCACGCCGCCCGCGCAGAATGTAGTGTACATTCTGGCGATCTGGTCGTTGGTCAGCCAGCTATACATACCGACGGCCACGTTGTAGCCCGCAGAGGTGCCCATTGCCACGTACCGGGCGAACACGTAATCGCCCCAGGGGCCCATAAAGGCGGTCAGGATGGTATAGATGACGATGGGCTTCGACAGGGGCAGGATGATCTTGTACAGCACCTGGGCCCTGGTCGCGCCGTCCACGCGGGCCGCCTCGTCCAGCGACTTGGGGATGGTGTCGAAGAAGCCCTTGGACACGTAATATCCCATGCCGGAGGACGCCACGCTCACCAGGATCAAACCGGGCACCGCGTTGGCCTGGGTCAGGCCCAGGTCGGAAAGCACACGGTACAGGATGATCATGGTCAGCATGCCGGGGAACATGCCCAGGATGAGCATGAACCGCATCAGGGGTCCGCGCAGCTTGAAGCGGAAGCGGGACAGGGTGTAGCTCATGCAGAGCTGGATAACGGTGACGAACACCGCCGCGGCCAGCGCGATGATAAAGGTGTTCAGGTACCAGCGCTTAAAGTCGGAGTTCCAGAGGTTGATGTAGTTCTGCCAGCCCCACTGGTGGGGGATGACGTAGCCCACCTGGTAAGTGGACTCCACCCGGAAGGACTGCAAAACGATGAAGATGAAGGGGATGAGCCAGACGATGCTGATGACGATGAGCAGGATGTATATTGCGGTATTGCTGACGCGGTTGAGCGTCCGCAGACCCATATGGCGTTTATTCTCCATCACTGGTAATCCTCCTCATTCTTAATAGACGGCAGCACGTTGTAGACCACCAGGGAGATGAACGCGACCACCACGAACACCATGATGCCGACGACGGACGCCAGGTAGTACTGGGAGTCGGCGCCGGTGGTGATCTTGAACAGCCACGTGATCAGCAGGTCCGTATAGCCCACCGAGCCGGCCGCGCCGGAGGCCGCCGGGTTCGTGGGTGCGCCGCCGGTCAGCAGATAGATCACGTTGAAGTTGTTCATGTTGCCGGTGAAGCTGGTGAGCAGATAGGGCCCGGTGATGAACAGCATGTAGGGCAGGGTGATCTTCCGGTACTGCTGCCAGGCGTTGGCGCCGTCGATGCGGGCGGATTCGTAAAGGTCCGCCGGGATGTTCATCAAAATGCCGGTGGTTATCAGCATCAGATGGGGGATACCGATCCAGATGTTGATGAGCACGACCGTGACACGGGCCCAGGTGGCGTCCTCCCAGAAGGGCAGGGGTTGTTTTATCCACCCCAAGTCCATCAGCGACAGGTTGATAAGGCCGTTTCTCGCGAACATCTTGGAAACGTACAGCAGGGAGATGAACTGGGGGATGGCGATGGTCATGACAAGAATGGTACGCCACACCTTTTTCAGGCGGATGCCCTTCTTGTTGATCATCATGGCCACGCCCATGCCAAGGAAGTAGTTGGTGAAGGTGGCCAGGAACGCCCAGATCAGCGTCCAGGCCAGTATCTCGCCAAAGGTGGCGGAGTAGGACTGGCCGCCGCCTGTGCCGCCCGTCCAGGACAGCATGGTGTTAAAGTTGGTCAAGCCCACCCACGTGAACAGGTTGTTGGAGTAGCCGTTGTGGGAGCCGTCATAGTTGGTGAAGGCCACCAAGATCATGAACACGATGGGCAGGACCGTGAAGACCAGGATGCCGGTCATGGGCAGGGCGAGAAGGGTGGCGTGGAAGTTCTCGTCCACCATGGAACGCAGGTCGTCCTTGTCGGCCTTCAGCTTCTTGCCGGACTTCAAAATCTGTTCCATGATCTTGTTCTGCTTCACGTTCACCCGCCAGGTGTAGATAAAGGCGATGATGAAGAAGATGGTCAGCACGCCATAGAGCAGGATCTTGAAGGAGTTGTCGTTATACGTAGTGGTGTAGGTATCCAGCACCGCGTTATACTCGTTGGTGGGACCTACCTTGCCAAGGCTGGGCAGCATGCTCATCCAGTGCGCGCCGCCGAAAATCATGTAGACGATGAATACGACCTCAAAAAGCAGGAACAAAAGCCCCCGCAACATCTGGCCGCGGGCCAGGTTGCCGAAGCCCATGACCACAAAAGAGGTCTTTGTTTTCCAATCCCCGTGGGCGAAGGTCCCGCCGATGTCCTTCAGCTCGTTTCCCAGGCCCACAACGCCATTTTTTATGTACTTGCCGATGTTGGCGAAGAAGTGGCCGATGCCACGGGGGATCGCGGCAAGCAGCGATGTCAGCTTATACGTGAATTTCTGCCCCTTGGACAGGCGCAGATATTCCAGGTCGCTGTATTGTTTCATTTAATCACCCCACTTAAATAAAATTGGCCGGAGCCGCGTTACCGGCTCCGGCCAATCGCCAAGAAATTCAGGTCAGGCCAAAGTCACACGCTGTATGTTGCTTTGGTTTG
>CANQKA010000006.1 GCA_947624395.1 uncultured Oscillospiraceae bacterium | reverse complement strand
GCTGCAGCAGGGTCTCCTCGATGATGATGGCCAGGTCCTTCTTCTCCTGCTCGCTCTTGGCCTCGTTCAGGTACATGAAAACGGTGACAAAGGGGGCCTGTCCGTTGGTGGTCAGCAGGGTCACCACCTGGTACTGGATGGTCTGCACGCCGCGGCGTATCTCTTCCCGCAGGCGCTTTTCCACGATCTGGTCCACCTGCTCGGTGGTGGGGACCACGCCAAGGGTGCTGATCTCGTCCCGGACGATGGAGCGTATCTTCTCACGGCTGACCTGGACAAAGGGCGCCAGGTGGGCCAGGGAGATGGACTGGCCGCCGTACTGGTTGGAGGCCACCTGCGCCACGATCTGGGTGGCGATGTTGCAGGCGGTGGCAAAGCTGTGAGGCCGCTCGATCAGGGTGTCGGTGATGACGGTGCCGTTTTGCAGCATGTCCTCCAGGTTCACCAGGTCGCAGTTGTGCATGTGCTGGGCATAGTAGTCCGCGTCATGGAAGTGGATGATGCCCTCCTCGTGGGCCTCCACGATCTCCTTGGGCAGCAGCAGACGGTTGGTGATGTCCCGGCTGACCTCGCCGGCCATATAGTCCCGCTGGGTGGAGTTGACCACCGGGTTCTTGTTGGAGTTTTCCTGCTTGGCTTCCTCGTTGTTGCACTCGATCAGGGACAGTATCTTGTCGTCCGTGGTGTTGGACTGGCGGACAAGGCTGCGGGTGTACCGGTAGGTGATGTACCGCTTGGCGACCTCATAGGCGCCGTGGGCCATGATCTGCTCCTCCACCATGTCCTGTATCTCCTCCACGGAGGGAGAACGCCCCAGCTCCACGCAGGCCTTCTCCACCGAATCTGCGATACGGCGTATCTGGGTGGCGGTCATGCGCATATCCTCGTCCACCACGTCGTTGGCCTTGCTGATGGCGGCGATGATCTTCGTTATATCGAATGTGACCTCGGAACCGTTTCTCTTGATGATCTTCATGGGTAACGACCTCTTCTCCTCTATCTCTCTGGGGCATAGCGTGTGGTTACATAACGCCAGCGGAATCAATATTAGCACAAGATGTTGTGGCTGTCAATAAGTTTTGTGACAATATTTTGTTGCGCTGAAAAAGGGCCGCAAAGTCCTGGAAACGCTGGATTTTCGTAATTTTTTGTAATATTTATATCAGTATCTCCCAAGCGGCGGGCAAAAAATTTTTCCGCTTCCTGCCACAAGCCGACCGGCAGGTTTTTTCAAAACCGCAATGCGGGACGAAAAATGCACTTGCTATCATGCAAAAAATGCGGTATGCTGTTTTCTGGTCTGACAGGGGGTCATATCATGCGCAGCAGCTACAGCCGGGAGGGCTATCTCACCGAGAACTATCACCTGTTCCACCTGCGGGACACCGCCGGACAGGAGCGGGACTTCCACTTCCACGAGTTCGACAAGATCGTCATATTGCTGGCCGGGAACGTGAACTATCTGGTGGAGAGCCAGACATACGCCCTGCGGCCATGGGACATTCTGCTCATCCAGCACCACGTGATACACAAGGCGCTGATCGACCAGTCAAAGCCATATGAGCGGGTGATCCTCTATCTGGACCGGCAGTTTATCGAGCGGGCATCGCCGGAGGCGGCGTTGACGGGGTGCTTTGAGCGGGCCGACAAGCAGGGCCAGTACCGGCTCTCTCCCGGCCAGCCGGACGCACAGTCGTTGGGCGCGCTGCTGGCAGCGCTGGAAAAGGCCGGGGACGACGGCCAGTTCGGCGCACAGACCCTGCGGGACACGCTGGTGATGCAGCTTCTCATCCTCATCAACCGCATATCCCTCAGCGGCGGCAGCCAGCAGCCGGACCCAAGCCCCCAATACGACCCAAAAATCGCCGATACGCTCTCCTACATTCAGGAAAACCTCAGCCGACCCCTGACCGCGGAGGAGCTGGCCGAGCGGGTCTATCTGAGCAAGTATCACTTCATGCGGCTGTTCAAGGCCCAGACCGGCACCACCGTCCACGCCTACGTGCGCCAGCGGCGGCTCCTGTACGCCGCCCAGCTCATCCGCACCGGCGTGGACGCCAGCAAGGCCGCGGCCGACAGCGGCTTCGAGGAATACTCCACCTTTTTCCGGGCATTCCGGGAGTGCTTCGGCGTCAGCCCCGGACAGTTGAAGTAATATATAATGTATATTTCCAAAAGCAAAAATGATCGCAAGGACCGATTATACGCCGGTTATTCGCCCAAAAACAGGAAAAATGGATAAACATACGGAATCGGCTGCATAAACTCCATCTTCTCCCCTGTCTCGGGGTGCATAAACCGGACTTTATGCGACCACAATGCAATGCCGCAGGGGTCAGCGCCGTCGCCGTATTTTTTGTCCCCCACCAGAGGCAAATCGCGGCTGGCGAACTGGCAGCGTATCTGATGGGTCCGGCCGGTGAGCAGCTTTACGCGGACAAGGGCCAAGCCCTGGCGAATTGCCAGCGTCTCGTATTCCAGCGCGGCCGGACGCACGTCCTTGCCGGGACCGTCGGCGATATACGTCCTGCGCGCAAGCGTGTCCCGGCGCAGAAGGTCCTCCATCCTGCCCTTGGACGGCTCCGGCGTGCCGTGGACCACGGCCAGGTACTCTTTTTCAAACTGGCCGTCCCGGACCTGGCGGCTCAGTTCCCGGGCCGCGTAGACAGACCGGGCAAACACCATGACGCCGCCGACCACACGGTCCAAGCGATGGACCGTGCGCACACAGGCGTGCTCGTCCCCAAGGGCCTGCCGTATCAGGTCCGGCATGCCACCCGGTTCGTCGGTGGACAGCACCCCCGCCGGTTTGACGCAGACAGCCACGCGTTTATCCAGATAGAGAAATTCCATATCGCACCTCGCGCCTTGATTATAGGCCATCGGGGCGCGCTGCGCAAGGGCGGGAAAAAATGAAAAAAAGGGCAAAAAAGGCTTGATTTCATGGGACAGGTGTGCTATATTAGTTTAGCTAATTTTGAAAAAGGGTGAAACTATCATGACCATTGCCATCTCGATATTGCATCTTCTCTCCTGCCTGTTCCTGATCGTCGTTATCCTGTTCCAGAGCGGCAAGCGCTCCGGCCTGTCCGGCGCCATCGCCGGCGGCGCGGACACGTTCATGACCAAGACAAAGGCCAAAACATGGGACGCCAAGCTGGCGAAGATGACCAAGTGGGTCGCGCTGGTGTTCGTGGCGCTGACTCTGGCGCTGAACTTCATCTGATATAATGCAAAAAGTTCCGCCTCCCCGTCGGGGAGGCGGTTTTTTGTTGTGCGGCGGCGTTACGCTTTTTGCCGCCGGGACCATTTCAAAATGGCAAAGGGGATGCAGATAAGGCCGATCACGAACGGGACGGTGACGAGCAGCCAGGGGGACCAAATGTATTTGCCGAAGATGTGGAATGTATTGGTGCGGAATATGTCCGATGCGCTGCCTACCAGGGGAAGCAGTTCCAGCGCTTTCTGCGCGCCCATGGGCAGGTACTGGGCGGCCACCATGGGCCCGTACACCGCCGCCAGGCTCAAAAGCAGCGCCAGTACGTTGCTTTTTACCAGCGCGGACAGGAGCAGCACCACCCCGGCATAGCCGATGACGCCAAGCAGGGTAAAACCGTATTCGTATATCTCCGCTTGCAGCATATTCCACGGGGCCACGGCTAAAAGCTTCATGGTCTGGATGGGCATATCCCACCCGCTGGTGCCCAGAAAGATAAGCTGTGCCGTGACGCCGCCTATGGCCAGAAGCGCAAATAACTCCACCGCGAAGGTCAGGCCGCTGAGGATCTTTGCCAGCGCCAGGCGACGCCAGCCCCCGTCCGTGGTCAGGAGCAGCGGCGCGGTGTTGTTGCGCCACTCCCCCGCGAAAGTCGGCGAGAGGATAATGGCAAGGAACAGGGCCATGACTATGCCCAGATCCGGCAACGCATCACCCAGCACCTTCTGCCAGCCGCTTATCCACTGATATCGGAAGGGCTTTTCCACCTGGGCGTCCATCCCTCGCAGCAGTTCCCCCTCCGGTCCGGTCCACTGCCCTTGGCTGTGCAGAAAATCTTCCAGCACCGCGTCCCGTCGTGCGTAAAAATCCGTTAACCGCGACGTGTCCACATAGTAGGCCATCAGGACGGAGTAGAGCCCCCGGTCCTGCTCCTCCAGCTCCGGATAGAGCTGGCTGAGCCAGCCGTTGAGCAGGGTCCGCTCGCTGCGTCCCAGCCCGCTTTCCATTCCTGCGGCGTCATATTGCTGTAGGTCCGACACCATTTGCTGGAAAGACTCGTCCGTGAGCAGACCGCCGTACCGGGCCGCTTGGGCCTGGCTGGCACGTATCTCTGTCCAGCCATCGAAACGGTTGCCGAAAGCGCTGGTGACATCATTGGAGCTGCCAAACTCGAACCACTGGTAAGAGAGAAAGCCGCCGAACAGCACCACATAGGCAAAGCAAAGTAACACGCAGACCCGCACGCTGGTCTTACGCCATAATTTCTTATGTTCCAGTCGAAAAAGCTCCATGTCACGCCTCCCCGCCAAAATGATAGAGATACAGGTCCTCCATCGTCGCCTTGCACGTCACGGCCAATTCCGAGGGCCGCTGGTCGGATATGATGCGCAGCACCACATTGTCCCCCTCATGGCGGAAATTCGCCACCGTAAACCGTTTCTCCCACGTCCTGGCCTGGGCCTCGGGAACGGTCAGCTCCCAGACCTTGCCGCCGGCCTGTCGGACAAGCTCCGGGACAGTGCCCCGCAAAATAAACTGTCCGTTTTTCATCACGAACACCTGGTCCGCGATGGCCTCCACGTCGGACACGATGTGGGTGGACAATATCACGATACGGTCCCCGGCGTAGTCCGCCAGGAGATTGCGCAGATGCACCCGCTCTTTGGGGTCCAGGCCCGCCGTGGGCTCGTCCAGGATAAGCACCTTCGGGTCGTTTAGCAAAGCCTGGGCGATGCCCACACGCTGTTTCATGCCGCCGGAAAAAGTGCGCAGCTTTTTCTTTGCCGCGCCCGACAGCCCCACGGTGCCCAGCAGTTCCCGGATACGGCTTTGGGCCGTGCCACGGGGTATCCCTTTCAGCGTGGCGATGTAGGCGAGAAATTCCTCGGCGGTGTAGTGGGGGTAATAGCCAAAGTCCTGCGGCAGATAGCCCAGCACGTTCCGGTACGCCGCGCCCATGCCCGTCACCTCTTCCCCGTTGAAAAATACCTCGCCGGAGGTGGACTCCAAAATTGCGCACAGCATCCGCATGAGCGTGGTCTTGCCCGCGCCGTTGGCGCCTAAGAGACCGTAGACGCCGGGGGTCAGCGTGGCGCTCACCCGGTCCACGGCGATCTTGCTGCCGTAGTGTTTTGTCAGACGGTCAAACGACAGTTCCATACATTCTGCCCTCCTTGTTGGCTTTGATGAGTAAACATATCTCCCGCGCAAAGAACGCTGAGAAGACGGTGAACGCGGCGAACCACACCCCCACCGCCGACAGTTCGTACAACCCCGGCACTATGCGGGAAGAAATTCGCCAGAAAAGGCACGAACCCAGCGACGCGACAATGGCCAGCGTCATGCCGTTTTTTCTCCCGCTCCGGATAAGGTGCAGAAGAACGGTCATGCAGACCAGATAGGGCACCAGGCAGTATAAAATCATGCGCCCCAGGTCCCGGACGCTCCCGGTCAGGCGGACCTCCAGCCACAGCAGCATGGTCATGCATATGAGATCGGCCGCGCCAGCCAGGACCAGCTTTGCCAGCACGATCTTAGCCCCGGAGGAACGGGTCACCGCCTCCATCTCGCTCGTCCCAAAGTATTGCCCTTGAAAAAGCGCGGGAACAGCGGCCAGAATGAACAGTGGGATAAACACGGGCAGATATTTCAGGTCCTTCGACGCGCCGTATAAGTAAAGCCCCGCAAGGAGCAGCGCGACGGCCTGAAAGCCCACGATGGGCAGCCATTCAAAATGGAACACATCGGCCAGAAAGCCCCAAAAGCTCTGGCGGGGCTCGGGCACGCCGGCGTCCAGAATGGCGGTTATGCTGCGCTCCTTGGCCGCTTCATCCGGGTACGGGATGGCGTCACGCATCGTCGGTCATCTCCTTTCTCAGCCGCGCTATGAGGCGGTAATACCGGCTCTTGATCTTGGCCTCCGCCTGACCGGTGACGGCGGCGATCTGGGGAAAAGTGCAATCGCCGTAAATGTGCAGGCGAAATATCTCCTGCTCCAAGGGGTCCTCCCGGCGGACCAGCTCTTCCGCCTGGGCGGACAGCGCCCGGTCGTGGACGAGGGCGGTGAAATCCTCCGGCGCGGATATGTCCTCCGTCAACGGCTCCGTGATCACCCGGCGCTTTCGCCGGTGGTCGATGATCTTGTGGGCAGCAATATGGTAAAGCCAGGTGCGAAAGGCGCTCTTGCGCCTGTCGTATGACCCAAGGCTTTGCAGGGCGGCGATGAAGCTCTCCTGGGTCAGGTCCAGGGCGTCCTCCGCCTGGCCCACCTGCCGCCAGATATAGGCGTAAAGGGCGTCGTAGTGGGCCCGCACCAGCGCGTCCGCCGCCGTCCTATCGCCGCGGCGCACGATGGCCCGTATCCACTTTTGCTCCTGCTCCCGCGCCAGTATGTCCACGTCCCTTCGTTTATATATTCGCAGTAAATGGCCCAATCGTTTCAAAAAAAGCGGCACGCCGTCCGCGTACCGCTTATCGCACAATACATATTACATTTTGTCCCAGTTATAGTCGAACTCGCTCCGGCGGTCACGCTGCATCAGGCGGCGTCCCGCTTCCTCCGGCTCCTGGTCCTCGTACAAAAGGCCGTACACGCTCCGGCATATGGGCAGCTCCACGCCCAGCTTCTCCCCCAGCTCCTTCACGCTGGCGGCGGCGTAATAGCCCTCTACCACCGCGCCTACTTCCCGCAGGGCCAGCGCCACCGGTGCGCCACGGCCAATGAGCAGGCCAGCCTGACGGTTCCTTGAGTGGGGCGAAAGGCAGGTGACGATCAGGTCCCCCATGCCGGCAAGGCCGGAACAGGTGCTGCGCTGGCCGCCGGCGGCCTGACAGAGCCGTGCGATCTCCGCCATGGCGCGGGTCATAAAAAGCGCCTTGGCATTGTCCCCCAGGCCCAGGCCGTCAATGACGCCGCAGCCCAAGGCGATCACGTTCTTCACCGCGCCGCAAAGCTCCACGCCCACCACGTCCTGGTTGACGTAGACCCGGAACATGTCGTTCATGAAAGCCGCCTGCACCCGCTCCGCCACGGCCCGGTCCGCACAGGCGGCCACGCAGCCGGTGGCCATCCGGCGGGACACTTCCTCCGCGTGGGAGGGGCCGGATAAAGCCGCCACAGGGCAGTCCTTGCCCACCTCCTGGCGGATGATCTGGCTCATGCGCAGGTTCGTCCCCTGCTCGATGCCCTTGGCCGCCGAGACAAGCACCGTGCCCGGGTTTATATAAGGCGCGGCGGTGTGCGCCGTGCGGCGCAGGATGTTGGAAGGCGAGGCGAACAGTACCAGCTCCGCGCTCTCGGCCCCCGCCGGGTCGGCGGTGACGGCCAGCTCTTTGGGCAGCCTGGATCCTGCCAGGGCGGGGTTTTTCCGGGTCCTGACCATGGCCGCCGCCTTTTCCGGGTCGTGGGTCCAGAGCGTGACGGCGTGGCCGTTGTCGCAAAGAAGCATGGCCAGGGCCGTGCCCCAGGCGCCGCTGCCGTAGACAAATATGTTCATCGTATCACTCCCAATTTTTCCAGATGTCCGGGCAGTAGCCCACGGTGGCCTGTTTGCCGTTTCGCACGATGGGCGTTTTCAGAAGCTCTGGGCAGTCCAGCAGCTTTTCCAGTTTATCCTCGTCGTAGGCAAGATATCCCACCTCCGGCGCGTCGCTCAGGGGCGCCAGGCCCACCGCGTTTTTCACGCTGGTCAGCTCCCCCCGGCTCAGCCCAAAACGCTGTATGTCCACGTACTGGAACTTGATACGCCGCTCCTTGAAGTACCGCTGGGCCTTCTTCGTGTCAAAGCACTTGTTCTTGCCGAATATCTGGATATTCACCTGGCAACCCTCCGTGTTCGCCTTATTGCTGTCAACAGGATATTACCGTTTTGTTCCCGGCCTGTCAATGCCTCACAGTGGCAAAAACGCGAACGCCACCGCGAACAGCACCGCCGGCAGCAGGTTCGCCACCCGGACCTTTTTGCCCCAGACCAGGTTGAGGCCCACGCAGAAGATGAGGATAGAACCGACCGTGGAGAGGTTTGCCAGCGCGGCGTCGGTCATGACGGGCCGGATGAACCGGGCCAGTGCCGTCACCGCCCCCTGCAAAAGCGCCACGGGTACGGCAGAGAAAATGCAGCCCTTCCCCAGCGAGCAGGTCATCACAAGCACGATGATAAGGTCCAACACTGCCTTGGCGGCCAGGATGGACCAGTCCCCGAACATGCCGTCCTCGATGGCGCCCACGATGGCCATCGCCCCCACGCACACGGTCAGCGACGCGGTGACGAAGCCCTCCACGAACCGCTGCTCTTTGGCATTGCCTGTCTTGACCTTCAGCCATTCGCCGAAGCGCTCAATGAGGCGTTCCAGGTCCACGAGCTCCCCCACCAGACCGCCCAGGGCCAGACTGCCCACGATCATCATGGTCCCGCCGCTGGCAAGGGCGCCGTCTTTGATGGACAGCATGCCCTCCATCGCCCCGGCCACGCCCAGAAACAGTACGCTCACGCCGCAGGCCATATTCAGCGTTTCCTGGACCCGCCTGGGCAAAAACCGGCCAAACGCCATCCCCAGCAGCCCGCCCAGCACGATGCCAACCGCGTTGAGGACCGTGCCAAGTCCGATCATAATACCATCTCTCTTTCCGTATCACATATGATCAAATCGCCGCCTGTCAGGCGGCGACACCTTGTTCCCAGGGCTCCCAACGGGCACGCTTACCGCACATGTAATCAAATCGCCGCCGTTGGCGGCGACACCTTGTTCCCAGGGCTCCCAACGGGCATGCCTGCCCGTTGGGATAAAGGAAAAACGGCTCTGGCCGATGCGCAGGGCCTCGCTTGCGAGGTCCTGGCATCTCCAGAGCCGTTTTGACGTGGTGGAGACGAAGGGATTCGAACCCTCGACCTCTCGGATGCGAACCGAACGCTCTCCCAGCTGAGCTACGCCCCCACATGTTTCGCTAGAGCATTATAACACAATTTCCGGATTTGTAAAGTCCTCTTGTGAAAAAACCTGTGGTCCCGCGCTCAGCGGTGGGCATACATGCGCTCGTAGTAATCCCGGTACTCGCCGCTGACTATCTTCTCCCACCAGGGCTTGTTGTCCAGGTACCAGCGCACGGTCCTGGCGATGCCGTCCTCAAACGCTGTCTGGGGCAGCCAGCCCAGCTCATCGTGGATGAAGGTGGGGTCGATGGCATAACGCCGGTCGTGGCCCTTCCGGTCCGTCACGTGGGTGATGAGGCTCTCGGGCTTGTCCAGGATATGCAGGACCGCTTTCACGATGTCGATGTTGTGCTGTTCGTTGTGACCGCCGATGTTGTATACCTGGCCCACCCTGCCCTTTTCCAGGATCAGGTCGATGGCCGCGCAGTGGTCCTCCACATACAGCCAGTCCCGCACGTTCAGTCCGTCGCCGTACACGGGCAGGGGCTTTCCCTCCAGGGCGTTGGCTATCATGAGAGGTATGAGCTTTTCCGGGAACTGATAGGGGCCGTAGTTGTTGGAGCAGCGGCTTATGGTAATGGGCATGTCGTAGGTGCGCTGATAGGCCCCGCACAGCAGGTCCGCCCCGGCCTTGGAGGCCGAATAGGGGCTGGAGGCGCGCAGGGGCGTTTTCTCCGTGAAGAAAAGGTCCGGCCGGTCCAGGGGCAGGTCGCCGTATACCTCGTCCGTGGACACCTGGTGATAGCGCCGCACGCCGGTTTTCCGGCTGGCGTCCAGAAGTACCTGGGTGCCCTGCACGTTGGTCTGCAAAAAGACGGCCGGGGCCTCGATGGAGCGGTCCACGTGGCTCTCCGCGGCGAAATTCACCACCACGTCGGGCTTTTCCGCCTCGAAAAGCGCATACATCGCCGCCCGGTCCGCGATATCGGCCCGGACGAATGTAAAGCGCGGCTGTCCCATGACGGGTGCCAGGGTCTCCATATTGCCGGCATAGGTCAGCTTGTCCACGCAGACAAGATCATAGTCAGGGTGCATCCGGCGCATGTAGAAAATGAAGTTGCTCCCGATGAAACCGGCGCCGCCGGTTATCAGCATTTTCACCCGTCTTCCCCCTCGGCGATCGCCCGCAAATACTGGCCGTATTCCGTCTGCAGCATGGGCTCCGCCAGCCGCCGCAGCTGGGCCCGGTCAATGAACCCGCGCCGGTAGGCGATCTCCTCGATGCAGGAAACATACATGCCCTGGCGCTTTTGGATGATGTTCACGAACTGAGACGCCTCCTGCAGGCCGTCATATGTACCCGTATCCAGCCATGCCATGCCACGGAAGAACTTCACCACCCGCAGCTGGCCCCGGCGCAGGTATTCGTTGTTCACGGCCGTTATCTCCAGCTCGCCCCGCTCGGAGGGACGGATATGTCTGGCGATATCCACCACCTGGCCGTCGTAGAAGTAAAGCCCCGGCACCACGTACTTGGACTTGGGCCGGCTGGGTTTTTCCTCCAGGGATAGCACACGGCCACTCTCGTCAAACTCCACCACGCCGAACTGGGTGGGATCGTGCACCGGATAACCGAAAATCACCGCGCCCTCCCGGATGGACACCGCCTGGGCCAGGAAGGAGGAAAAACCGCTGCCATAAAAGACATTGTCGCCCAGCACCAGACCGACCCGGTCCCCGTCGATGAACTTCTCCCCTATCAAAAACGCCTCGGCAAGACCGTTGGGCCGCTCCTGCACGGCGTAGGAAAAACGCATACCCAGCTGGCTCCCGTCGCCCAGCAACTGCTCTAATACCGGCATGTCCCGGGGCGTGGAGATGACCAGTACCTCCCGGATACCAGCCAGCATCAGCGTGGACAGGGGGTAATAGATCATGGGCTTGTCATACACGGGAAGAAGCTGCTTGGACAGGACGTTGGTCAGGGGATAAAGCCGCGTCCCCGAGCCGCCTGCCAGTATGATACCTTTCATCGTTTCGCACTCCTTCCGGGCGGGTTTAGCCTCATTTGAGGCGAAAAATGCGCATTATTATTCAAATCAGTATACAGCAAACGCCGCGCAGCGTCAAGTTCGCGCAGCGGCACGGCCCGTCTCAAAACCGTGTATCCAGTCCGCTTTCAGGTAATAGATAAGGTAGATGACCGAGCTGATGGCCCAGGTGAGCGGATAGGCCCAATAGATATAGCCGATCTCGCCTTTAAAGCGCATGACGAGCATGATGTACAAAATACGCACCACGCACCAGATGGACAGCATCACGAACATGGGCACGAAGGCCTTGCCCGCGCCGCGGCATACCGCCGCCACCGAGTGGGAAAACGCCAGAAGACAGTAGAAAAGCGCCACGGTCCGCGCCTGACGCACGCCGTATTCCACCACGCCGGGGGTAGTGTCGAATATCCGGACAAGCTGCGGCGCCAGAAGATAGTGCGCCACGCCGATGAGCTCCGCCAGGAGCATGGCCGACAGGATGGAAAAGCGCGCCCCGCGCTTTGCCCGGTCGTACTGTTTGGCCCCCAGGTTCTGGCTGATAAACGTTGTGCTGGCCATATTGAAGCTGGTGATGGGCAGGAAGGCGAAACCCTCTATCTTGGAGTGGGTGCCGTAGGCCGCCATCGCCAGCTTGCCGAAGGAGTTGATCTGAGACTGGACGATCACGTTGGCAAAGCCAATGACGGAGTTCTGCACACCGGCGGGCAGACCGTAGTGCAGGATCTGCAGCAGCATCCCCTTGTGGAAGCGTATGAGCCGCCACTGCACGGCGTACTCGCTGCGCTTATCCAGCAGGTGGACCATGCACAGCACCACGCTGGCCGCCTGGGATATCACCGTGGCCACCGCGGCGGACCATACGCCCCAGTGGAACAGCGCGATGAACAGCAGGTCCAGCGCGATGTTCAGAAGCGACGAGAATATCAGGTAATAAAGCGGCCGCCGGCTGTCACCCAGGGCGTTCATGACGCTGCGGCAGACGTTGTACATCACCAGGGCCAGCGAGCCAAGGAAGTAGTACCGGAAGTACTCGATGGCGTCAGGCAGCACCTCCGGGTCCGTCTGCATCCATTTTAAAAACAGGGGCGTGAACAGCACGCCGATGAGCGTGAGGGCAACGCCGCTGACCAGGCCCAGGGCCATGATCGTGTGGATGGCGCGGGACACCTGGCGGCGCTCCTGGGCACCGAAGTACCGGGAAATGACCACGCCCGCGCCCATGGCCGTGCCCATGAAAAAGCTGGTCATCAGGAATATCAGCGTACCGGAGCTGGTGACGGCCGCCAGACCGTTGGTGCCCAGAAAGCGGCCCACGATGAGCGCGTCCGCCGTGTTATAAAGCTGCTGAAATACCTGACTGAGGAATATGGGCATGGCAAAGCCCACCATCTGGGTATAGGGATTGCCCTGGGTCAGGTCCCGGGTGGCGGCGTGTCCGTCCGCCTTCAAAAAATGCAAGCTCTCCGCCCTTCTTTCCTGCGCTTGTCGCAGAGATGATTATACTACACGTTCGACCGGTTGTGTACTGTTTCTTTTCCTTTGTCCCCCACATGAAGACAGATTCGGCATGATAGACAACAGGTCAAAGCCCCCGGCGAGCTCGCCGAGGGCTTTTATCGTTGGGTTTTCGGGTTTTCTCACAGGGCCCCAAAGGCCCACAGCGCCAGCAGGGCGATGCCGAGCACCACCAGCAGCGCCGGCAGGAACAACACCACAAAGGCGGACAGGACCATCGCCAGCTTATCCTTCCAGGACAGCTTCACGTCCTTCATCTGCTGGTGAAACTGCTCTTCTTTCTCAGGGTCCGGCGGTTTGATACGGTTCCAGATCATACGGTTGGGCGGTTTAATCCGCCTTGTCCGTGTCCCGCGCCACGGTGGTCATCTTGGGCAGCTCGAACAGATAATGCCCGTCCGCGTCGATCTTGCGCTCCGGGAAGTGACAGGCCAGGAAGTGACCGGGTTCGATCTCCCGCAGCTCCGGGATGACCGTCTTGCACTTTTCGCAGGCCATATAGCACCGGGTGTGGAACTTGCAGCCGGAGGGCGGCTTGATGGGGCTGGGTATATTGCCCTCCAGCAGGATACGCTCCCGCTGCAGACTGTCCGCGTCCGTGGTGGGAATGGCGCTGAGCAGCGCCACGGTGTAGGGGTGGCGGGGGTCGTTGAAGATGGTCTCGCTCTCCCCCAGCTCCACCACGTTGCCCAGGTACATGACGCAGATGCGGTCGGAGATATAGCGCACAACGGAAAGGTCGTGGCTGATGAACATATACGTCAGGTTCTGCTTTTCCCGCAGTTCCTGAAGCAGGTTGATGATCTGGGACTGGATGGACACGTCCAGGGCGGACACGCACTCGTCGCACACGATGAACTTCGGCTGCACGGCCAGGGCGCGGGCGATGGCCACACGCTGGCGCTGGCCGCCGGAGAACTGGTGGGGATAGCGGTGGAGCATGTACTCCTGCAGACCGCACATCTCCATGGTGTTGACGATGTGCTGGCGCATCTTGTCAGAGCCGTGCTTGAAGAAATTGTGGGTCAGCAGGCCCTCCTCGATGATCTGGCCGATGGTCATGCGGGGGTTCAGGCTGGAATAGGGGTCCTGGAAGATGATCTGCAGGTCCTTCCGGAACAGCCGCATCTCATTGTATTTCAGCCGCGCCAGGTCGATGCCGTCGTCCCGCATGGCCTCGTACTTGGCAAACTCCTCGTTGTCCGCATACTTGGCCCGCAGGGCGTCCAGCTCCGCGTCCACAGCGGCCACGGCCGCGTCGCAGGCGTCGAACTGCTTTTTCGCGGCGTCCATCTTCGCCTGGGTACCGGCCAGCTGGCTCTTGGCCTTGCTGGAACCGGCCTCCGCGTCGGCGGCCAGACTGTCATGGTCCAGCTTGGCGGCCAGATAGGCCTCGTTGGCCTTGCGGCGCTTGACCTGTTCGCCGTGCTGCTTGAGCAGCAGCTCCCGGCCGGCGCCGTTTTCGTCCACGGCAAAGAAGCCGCCCATGATCTTCACGATGTTCGTCAGACAGGTCTTTTCCTCGCAGCGGGCCAGGTTCTGCTCCTGGAGCAGATAGAAGCCGGCGTTGTCCTCGCCGCCCGCGTCCTGGACCTGTTTGTCCAGCTCCGCGACCTTGGCGGACGCCTTTTTCAGCTTTTCCTTGTACTGGTCCAGGTGCTTCAGGGTGTGCTCCACATACTCCGGCGCCGTGTCGGCCAGGGTGGAGCCGTAATACATGGTGTTGCCGGCGGTCTGGGGATAGAGCTGGAGCAGCACGCGGCCCAGAGTGGACTTGCCGCAGCCGGATTCGCCAACCACGCCAAGGGTCTCGCCCTCGTATATGTCCAGGGAAATATCCTCGTTGGCGCGGACATAGAGCTGCTCGCGCTGGAACAGGGAGGTCTTTGCCACAGGGAAGTATTTTTTCAGATTACTGATGGACAGTAATTTTTTTGTGCTCTTCACTGCACCTTACCTCCTTTTCCGGATAGAAGCATCGGATGAGCTGGCCGTTGCCCACGTCCAGCAGCTCCGGCTCCTCCTCCATACATTTTTTCGTACAGTACTTGCACCGGGGCGCGAACTTGCAGCCCTTGGGCAGCGCCAGCGGATGGGGCACCACGCCGGGGATGGGTTCGATCTTCTTGTCGATGGCGTTCAGCCGGGGGATGGACATCATCAGCCCCTCGGTGTAAGGATGGCTCACGGGGCAGTCGGAGAAGATCACCCGTGCGGTGGCCTTCTCCACCACCTGGCCGCAGTACATCACCGCCACGTCGTCGGCCATCTCGTTGATGACGCCCAGGTCGTGGGTGATGAAAATGATGCTGGTGCCCTTTTCCTTTTGCAGGTCGTTCATCAGCCGCAGTATCTGGGCCTGGATGGTCACGTCCAGCGCAGTGGTGGGCTCGTCAGCAATCAAAATCTTGGGCCGGCATGCCAGGGCCATGGCGATCATCACCCGCTGGCGCATGCCGCCGGAAAGCTGGTGGGGATACTGGCGTATCACGGACTCCGGGTTGGGTATCTGCACGTCGTAGAGCATCTTCAGGGCCTGTTCATGGGCCTGTTTTTTGTTCATGCCCTGGTGGATGATGAACGGCTCGCACAGCTGCCGGTCCACGGTGAACACCGGGTTCAGGCTGGTCATAGGCTCCTGGAAGATGACGGAGATGGCGTTGCCGCGGATGTGGTACATCTCCTCGCGGGAAAGTTTCGTCAGCTCCGTGCCCTCAAAGATGATCTCGCCGGAGTCGATATAGCCGTTTTCATCCAGCAGCTGGAGAATGCTCATGGCGGAGACGGACTTGCCGGAGCCGGACTCGCCAACGATGCCGATGGTCTTGCCGGGTTCCAGGGAATAGGACACGTCGTTGACTGCCTTGACGATGCCCCTTTTCGTTTTGAAAAAGGTCCGCAGGTTTTTCACTTCAAGCAGTGGCATGTTCTTCCCTCCTCACTTTTCCACGCTGGACTTGGGGTCCATCACGTCGCGCAGGGCGTCGCCCACGATGTTGATGCAGACGGTGGTCACGGCCAGGAAGATGGAGGTGAACACCCACTGCCACCAGTAGGCGTTGATGATGGTGGCGTTGTTGGCGCCGTTGAGCATATTGCCCCAGGTGGGACGAGGGTAGGCCACGCCGAAGCCCAGGTAGCTCAGGGAGGATTCGGTGAGCATGCAGGTACCGAAGTCCAGCATCAGGCTGACCAGGATGACGCTCATGACGTTGGGCAGGATGTGTTTGAAGGCGATGGTGGCCTCTTTCACGCCCATGGACTGGGCCGCCACCACGTATTCGCTCTCGCGCACCACCAGTATCTGGCCGCGGACCAGCCGGGCCAGCCCAGGCCAGGACAGCACGCCCAGGATGCACATGATGATGAAGATACGCATGGTCTCCGACAGGACCATCCGGCTCATGACGGCCGACAGTATCATGGCGAAAGGCAGGAACGGGATGGCGGAGAATATCTCGGCCACACGCATCAGGAGCACGTCCACCTTGCCGCCAAAGTACCCGGCCAGACAGCCGATGATGATGCCGATGATGGTGGAGATGATGACGGCCACGGCGCCAACGGTCATGGTCATCTTGCCGCCGGCGATGATGCGCTGGAAGATGTCGGCGCCGCGGGTATCGGTGCCGAACAGGTAGCCCTTCAGGCCCCACTTGGCGCACAGGTCGCCGTTGGCGTCCTTGGCGTAGGTCTGGAAGGAGCCGGAGAACAGCTCCGTGGCGCTATCCGCCGACGAGGGCACCTGGCACTGGTTGAGCGCGTCGCTGCCCCAGGAGTACACGTGGCCCTTGTTGGTCAGGCCGGAGTAGTGGTAGGACCCGCCCACGATCTGGATGAAGTCCTCCCCTTCTTCCAGCTCCGGGACCTTGGTGGCGTCCAGGGGGAAGTCGCCGGCGAAGCACACAGAGCCATCGTCCAGCAGCAGGCACATGCTGGTGTTGGTGGCGGTGATGGATTCGATCTTGCGCCCGTCCAGGAAGTCGTTGATGGGCACGCCCGTGCCGCCCACGTTGGCCCGGACGGTGGTGTACAGGTCGCGGGAGCCGGTATAGACGGCGTTGCGCTTGGCGGTCAGGCCCACGATGTAGTTCAGGGTGAAGTCGATGTCCTCGATGGTGGGCATGGCCAGGTAACGGTCCATGTTGGCGTATGTAAGCTTATTGCCCCACAGGTAGAAGCTGCCGTCGTTCATGAGGATGGCGGTGGCCTGGTAGCCGCAGGTGAGCTTTTTCACGTTGGCCACGTCCACGCCCTCGTCCGCCAGCTCCTGCGGCATATAGGCGATATTGGGGTTGACGCCCTTGGTGCTGGCCTCGGCCTCCGCCTCGGTGCCGTACTGGCCCAGGGTATTGGCGCCCCAGCAGTAGATGTGACCGTCCTCGCCGATGGCGACAACGTGGTCGATGCCGGCGGCCACCATGGCGATCTTGGCGTTCTGGACCTCCTCGGGTATATCGCCGATGTCGATGCCGGTGGTGCCAAGCTGGGTGGAGCCCCAGATGTAGACCTTGCCCGCGTTGGACAGGCCCACGGTGAAGGAGCCGTAGCTGTCGATCATTTTGATGTCGTTTTTCAGCTCTTTCGGCACGCTCATCAGGCGCATATTGGGGGCCATGCTCTGCTGGGTGACCTCGGTGTAGGCGTCCTTATACTTGGGCATGAACAGAGGACCCACGAACACGAAGATGAACATGCATATCAGCAGGATAAGCGCGCCAACGGCCAGCTTCCTCTCCAGGAAGTTGTTGACGATCTGGCGCACGGGGCTGACGATGGCCTCCACGTCGGCGGCCTTCGCCGCGTCCATCTCGTCGGCCAGGGTGTTGGAGCCGCCCCGGAACAGGCGGACGATCCAGGAGGCGTTTTTCTTTCCAGGTTTCTTGCTCATTTTACTGCCTCCCCTCTCACTTATTCACCCGGACACGCGGATCGACCAGGCCGTAAATCAGGTCGATGACAAGCGTGCCTATCAGGGACACGGCTATGTAGAACATCTGCATGAGCATGACCACGTCGTAGTCCGCCACCTGCAGGCCCTGGAACATGAGCCGGCCCATGCCGTTCCAGCCGAAGATGTTCTCAATGACGATGGAGCCGCCGAAGATGCCAAGGAACCAGCCCACCACCAGGGTGACGATGGGGATGAGGGCGTTGCGCCAGGCGTGGGAGTAGATGACCACTTTTTCACGCAGGCCCTTGGCCCGGGCGGTCTTGATGCAGTCCATGCTCAGGGCCTCGATCATGGAGGCACGGACGTAACGGGTCATGCCGCCCAGGGAGCAGAAGGTCTCCACGATCAGGGGCAGACACATATAATACATCTCGTCCTTCCACTTGGCGAAGCCCGTGAAGTTGGTACCCGGCGTCTTCATGCCGCTGGGCGGGAAGATATGCAGCTTGGAGCAGAATATCCAGATGAACAAAATGGCAATCAGGAACGTGGGCAAACTGTACCCGATGATGGTGAACACCTGGATGCCTTGGTCGAACCTGGTCCCCCGCTTCACCGCGCAGTGGATGCCAAGGGGTATGGTGATGCCCAGGGCCAGGATCGTGGCGTATATATTGAGTTTAATGGTATTCACCATGGGCTGGGCCACCACGTCTACGACCGGCTTTTTATAGTCGTAGGAGTAGCCCAGATTGCCCTGGAGAAGGCCATCGTAGCTTCCGTCGTAAAGGGGGTACAGCCCGACCCACCGCAGATAGCGGATGATCTTGTTGTTGGTATCGGTACCGTACGCGCGCTGATAGCGCAGATAAATTTGGTCGAAATATTCCTGCTCCTGCCCCTTGGGGATGGAGTTTTTCAGCGTTTTCAATTCCGTCTGCGCGTCGGTATAGGCCCGGTTGGCCGGCACAAGGCTGTAGATCATAAACAGGATGAACGACAGGATGACCAGCACCACCAGCATATACCCGATACGCTTGAGAACGTATTTTGCCATATTCGTTCCTCGCTCTCTTCCAGAACGCGCGCAGCGGACAGATGTTCACGCACAGCGCACACTCTGTTTATAGAACACCGCAGGACAGGGGTCGCGCCCCCGTCCTGCGGCGCTTGGGTCAAATGCCAGTTTTACGCGGGGTCAACTCAGCTCAGCCAGTACACGTCGGCCATATCCTTGATGTAGCAGACGGAGTTGTTCTCGAACCAGTAGGGATCGAGACGCCAGTTCCAGCTGTAGTCATAGGCAGCGGAGGTGAAGCCGGTGGCGAAGTTGAAGCAGTTGTAGGTGGGAGTGCCGCTGTAGCTGACGCCCAGAGCGCCCTGATACAGCTCGTCGAGCATCGGGTTGAACTCGCCGATTGTCTGCTGCACCACGAAGCCGGCGGCCTTCATGTTGTCGTTCTCCATGAAGCCGGTCACCAGCAGGTCGGTAAAGGTGTTGTCAGAGGTGCCGTACCAGTTGAGGACCAGCGGCATGTAGTAGTCGTCGCCCACCTTCTCCACTTTGTAAGCGCCGTCGATGGAGGCGTAGGTGATGTCGTAATCATACATCTGGTCGGCGGGGATCTTCTTGTAGCGGACACCCTCGCCGGAGTAGTCGGAGCCGTCGGCGTTGTACACCCAGCCGCCAGCCTCCAGGACCGCGATGGCGCTGTCCACAGAGGTGTCATAGGCGTTCAGGAGCATGCCGTCGGCCATAGCCGCCTCATACATCCAGGAACCGGTGTAGTACGGGCCGTCGGTGACGCCGCCGTAGCCGCCGGTGAAGTCCTTGGCGAAGGTGGCGCGGTCCATGCAGTAGGCGATAGCCTGACGGACCTCAACGAACTGGGCGGGGCCCAGGTCGCCGCGGAAGCCCAGCTTGCCGTAGCCAGCGCGGCTGTAGTGGGTGGTCACATACTTGTCGGGATTGGCGTCCACAAGGGCGATGACCTCGTTGGTTTCGTTGCCGCCGGTGATGCCGCTCAGCACGTCCACGCCGCCGGCCTCAAAGTCGGCCAGCTGGGTCTCGGCGATGATGCGCTTGTAGACGATCTTCTCGATGGAGGGAACGGTGCCCTCATAGTTGCCTTTGAACTCGGGGTTCTTGGTCAGGGTGACGGACTTGTCGGCCTCGTTCCACTCTTCGATCATGTAAGGACCGGAGTAAGGATAATCCTGAGAGTGATCCCACACGGCGTCGCTGATCTGCTGCGCGTGGGTGTAGGAGTCGCCGTCCTTCTCATAGAAGTTGTCGGTCAGATAGACGCCCTCGCCGTCGTCCATGATGTCGGCGTCGCCCAACCACAGCTCAACGGGCTGGGGAGAGAAGCCGGCGTAGGTGATGGCATAGAAGTAAGGCATATACTGGGCGTCGACCGTGACCTGCAGGGTGTAGTCGTCCAGCAGACGCACGCCGGAGAAGGTCTTGCTGGCCTCGTCGCCGTCGTTGGTGCCGTCGTAGGCGTTGAAGGCCTCATAGCCCACGAAGTTCATGCCGCCGGTGCCCTGGCTGCCGGCCTGCACGGCCACGGGGCCGCAGTTGGCCAGCATGCTGACCAGGTAGTTCTTGGCGGTGATGGCGCTGCCATCGGAGAACTTCAGGTCGTCATACAGATGAATGGTGTAGGTGCGGGAGCCGTCCTCGTTGTCAACGGTCTCCATATTCTCCACGACGGTGGGGTTGACCTCGTAGCCGCCTTCCTTGGTGGTGGAGACGGTCTCCAGACCGGTGATCAGGTTCTCCACGTCCAGGTCGCCGGCGCCGGGGCTGGACACGCCGAAAGCGGCGCTGCGCAAACGGCCGGACAGTTCCGTGGAGTTGCCCAGGATGATGGAGTTGTCCTCCTTCTCGCTGGACCAGTCGATCACAGCGGCAGCGGGGCCCCAGTAGGGGTTGGTGGGATGCTCTTCCACGCCCTTGATCTGCGCGTTGTACACATCATAGTACTCGTTGGAGTACAGAGGCACTTCGGGCAGCAGGTAGTTCCAGCGCTGGATGTACAGCCGCCACCAGGTGGCGTACACGTCGTCCTCGGTCTCCCAGACGCCGCCCTCGGGCACGGTGCAGTTGTAGACCATAGCCATGGACAGGAAGTCCATGCCCAGCTCATACTGCTCGCCGTCGCGCTCGATGTACGCCAGACCGGTAGCCTCGTCCTCGATGACCTCGTCGATGGTCACGTCGGAGAACTGCTCGTACAGCTCCACATAGTCGGTGCCGTACTCCTTGCCGGCGATGGAAACGACCTCTTCCTCCCCCTCAGAGGCGAAAGCAGTCGCGCCCAGGCTCAGGCACATGGCCAGAGCCATCACGAGCGCAAGAAGTTTCTTCGCGTTCTTCATTGTTTGACCTCCTTCGTCATACAATACCTTCTATGAACAGGGCGCGCCCGCCCATCGTTCACAAGTCTTGTTCTGCTTGTATCTGCGATACAAGCAGAAAGGGACATGTCCCTTTCGCGTGCGAGCCGTCAAAATGCTGTTTTGACGGCTGATCTCATTCGAGGCGGGCTCCCGCCCCCTCGAGCTCCCCCTGTCCGCCGTGCGCGGACAAATATCCACGAATCAAATAACGCGATTTGTGCTATTTTACTACCTTAAAACAGTAACGTCAAGGGAACTTCGTGGAAATTCAGCGGTTTTCAAGCAATCATGGCACTTTGCCCATAAATCGACGGCTCGTTCGCCGCGAAACAGGTGATTATGCCCACAGGTCAGACGATGCCGCTCAGGTCGTATTCGTCCAGCCACGCGCTGGCCTTTTCGCACACGCCACGCAGGCAGCTCTCCTCAAAGGGGCTCTCCAGGCCGGCGTTGGCGAGAAGCTCCGTGAAGACACGGCTGCCGCCCTGGCGGGTGTAGGCCATGTATTTCGCCCACGCGGCCTTCTGGTCGCCTTGCAGCAGCGCCCAGAACTGCAGCGACACGGTCTGGGCCAAGCAGTAGTCGATGTAATAGAAGGGGCTGGAATAGATGTGGTGCTGGCGCTGCCAGCCCTCCCCCTCGCTGTAGAACGGGATATCCCCGTCCAGCTTCATCCAGGGCATGTACACGCCAAGCAGACGCTTCCACACACCGTGGCGCTCCGCCGGGGTCATGTCCGGGTGATCGTAGACCTCGTGCTGGAAGTGATCGACCATGGTGCCGTAGGGGATGAACGTCAGCGCACCGGCCAGGTGGCTGTACCGGAACTTCCGGGCGTCCGGGCCAAAGAAGTCCTCCTCCCAGGGCCAAGCCATAAATTCCATGCTCATGGAGTGGACCTCGCAGCCCTCCATGCTGGGCCAGATGTACTGAGCCGGTATGCGGTCCCGGTTGGTCCAGGCGGCAAAGGCGTGGCCGGCCTCGTGGGTGACGACCTCCACGTCGTGCTGGGTGCCGTTGAAGTTGGCGAAAATGAAAGGCACGCCGTAATCGGCAAGACTGGTGCAGTACCCGCCGGCCTCCTTGCCCTCCGTGGACAGAACGTCCAGAAGCTCCATGTCCAGCATGGTGTTGAAAAACTCGCCCGTCTCGGCGCTCAGCTCGTTATAGAACTTCTTCCCCGCCGCCAGAATATCGTCCGGCGTGCCCTGCGGCCGCGGGTTGCCGGAGCGGAACTCCAGGGCGTTGTCCGCAAAGCTCATGGGATAGCTCTTGCCCAGACGCTGGGCCTGCCGGCGGTAGATCTTGTCCGCCACGGGCACAAGATACTTCACCACGGCGGCGCGGAACTTCTCAACGTCCTGACGGTCGTAGCAGTTGCGGCCCATGTTGTAGTAGCCCAGGGTGGTGTACCCCTCGTAGCCCATCTTCTTGCCCATGGCGTCCCGCAGGTGGACAAGCTTGTCGTATATCTCGTCCAGCTGGGCCTGGTTGTCCTTGTACCACTGGCCCTCCGCCTTCCAGGCAGCAAGACGGCGTGCGTCATCCGGGTCATTTTTATAAGGTGTGAGCTGGCTCAGGGTGTACACCTTGCCCTCAAAGGGTATCTGGGCAGAGGCCAAAAGCTTTTCGTACTCCTGGGTCAGGTCGTTCTCCTGCTGCATCTCCGGGATGATCGCCGGCGAAAACGCCTTCAGCGCGATCTCCGCGTTGACGAACATCAGATCGCCGTACTCCGCGGTGAAGTCCGCCCGGAAAGGGCTTTGCAGCATGGCCATGGTCCACTGCTGCTGGTACTCCTGCAGCTCCGGCAGAGCCGTGTTCCAGAACTTCATCTCCCCGTCGTAAAACGCGTCCCGGGTGTCGATGGTGTGGCGGATGTGGGCAAGGTTGACCTGAGTGGACAGGTGCTTTTGCTCCTGCTCCTTTTGCAGAAATACCGCCTTGGCCGCCGGGTAGTCCGGCGCGGCCTTCAGCTGCTCGGTCAGCGCCGCCAGCGACTGCTTCACCTGGGCAATGTCCGGGCGCGCATAGGGCATCTGGGAAAACTTCATGGGAACTTCCTCCTTAAATCGCAGTAAAGTTGATTATAGCAACGTCCCGGAAAAATATCAAGTGCGGGGCCGTGGGGTCTGAGTCGGGACACAATAAAAAATGCAGCCAGCGGTCAGACCGCTGGCTGTGTGGTTATTGCTACATTTTATTTTGTAAATACGGCAAAACGGCGTTGCAAATTTTGTCGCTCCATTCCGCGTGGAACTTGGCCATACTTGGCCAGTCCGCCTCGTCGGTGACGCTCACGTCCCGGAGGGTATAGGACAGCCACGATGACTTATACTCGTTGGCCCGCTCCCAGGTCAGGGATATGCCCAGCTCCGCCTCGATCTCGTCCTTGTGCGCATGGAGCAGGTCAAAGGCCGCCTTATTCTGCGCCGCGTCGGACTTACACATATAGAAGTCGATCCGGGCGCAGTCGTAATTGGCGATACAGCAGATACTGAACCCGCTGATGCCGAAAGAACCGGCTATCGTGTTGGAGGTGATCGGATTGCAGTTGCCGAAAGTGCCCCGGTGGGCGTTGCGCTCCTGCATGAGCGGAAGGGCATACGTCCAGTAGCGCTTTCGTATCTCATAACGGCTGGCCTCCCCGGACCTCTCGCCGCCCGCGTCCTTCAGGTAGAAGACCAGGTCCGTCGGATCGGCGCCGTACAGCGCGAACAGCCGGCGCAGGACCGATATCTTCATCACCGTGCTCGTATTGCGCTCCATGTAGATGTTGTCGTCAATCTTCAACGGGTGGCGCAGCCCTGCCGCCGTGCCGCTCACATAGCTGGCAAGGCCCGCAGCCGCGTCGGGCTCATAGGCCAAACGGGACAGCACGCTCCCGTCCCGGCCGTGCAGATACTTCACCACGTGCTCGAACATATCCGCCCAGCTGCTCACAGGCTGCTCCACGTTCTGGTAGCTGTATTTGGCGATGTCCCGCCCGGTCAGCTCCACATTCTCGTCGTCCAGGGTGCAGGAATCGAACTGCCTCTCCGCCGGGACGAAAGCTGTCTGCGGGTATGCCCATATCTTAGTGGCAAGCGCGATCATCTCCTCATTGCGCTCCTCCAGCTCCGGCAGACCCCAGGACTGCCTGGTGGCGATCTTCTGGTTCATGCGCAGGCCGCTGACCCTGTAGCCGCCCTCAGGATCGTCGCGCTTTTCCGCAAACGTCCTGTTGCCGAGATCAGGGTTATACCCGGTGATCGTGAGGTTTGCCAGCCGATGGAGCCAGGTGGCGTGTATCTCCGCGGCGTTGGCGCCCAACGCCTCCGTCCATGCCGGCGTCAAATGCTGGGGCATGATGTGCTCGATGGAATACGTATTGTTGTCCAAGTGCGTATAGACATCTTTCGTCTCAACGGTCCCGTAGTTTTCAAAGCGCTCAAAGAGATACGCCTTATACTTGCCGCGCATCAGGTACACCTGTTTGCCCGCCAGCGCCGCGGTAAATTCCCCGTCGTCCGGGAACCGTCCGCTGTCCTTCTTCGACAAAAGCGCATATATGAATTTCTGCACATAGTTGTCCGTGGTGCCGTCGTAGCGCAATATCTCCCTGTTCAGGTTCAGGAAGATCTTATTCAGGGCGTTGGTGGGCACCTCGCAGATATTCCGGCGGAACAGATAGTTTTCCGTTATCAAAAAGATCTGCAGCACATCGCCGGCGGAGAGCTTCGCATCCTTATGCAGCCGCAGTACCTCCATAAGAAACGGCCTTGTGACGACCACCTCCAGCCGTGCCATACGGTACAGGCAGTCGTCCAGCTTCTTCACCCCCAGGCCGCTCGTGCATGTGAGAAGCTTTTCGTAAAAGCGCGCATACAGGCAAAGGTCGGCCAGAAGCTCTTCCATGGGCAGCTGCTTCTGTTCGGCGTAGTCCTTGAAGGCCCGGTAGACCTTGCTGACTGTGGGCGTGAGCTGCTGCTTGACGCTGAGATAGTCCCGGACAAAGCTGCTGACATCGTTTTCCACGCAGCGCTCGATGGTCGTCCAGTATGTATCATAGAGCCTGTTCTGCTCCGACGGACGCTGGCCCATCAGGATATAGTTTCTGATCTTATCCCCTTCTGTCAGGGCAAGGCCGGTGGAGTTGAGGCTCTCGAAGATTAGCTGGGCGTTGTCGCTCTGATCCAGGGTGATGCTGATGATCTCCAGTTTGCCGATCGCACCGTACAGCTCATCGACCGGCACCTCCCCTTTCAGCAGCTGGCCGCAGAAAAAGCGGTAATTCAGCGTCAGATTGGAGGCCGGGTCATAGTCCTCCTCCGCGCCGAACAGCCTGGCCAGCGCCGCCCTGTCCCCTTTGACCGGGCGCAGCTTGATCTGCTCGCCATCCTCCGCCCAGGGGGATACCAAAAAACGGTCGTTGATCTGCTCGTCCAGCCTGTTGGCCCGGGCGGCGATCTTTTTCTGGCGGATGAGGTTCCTTATCGCCAGAAGCAGGAGCGTGACCGTGGTGAGGCGCTGCTGGCCGTCGATGATGTGATACTCCGTGACGGCGCCGTTGCCCACGACGGACGAGACGACGCTCCCGAAAAAGTGGCTCTCCCGGCCGTCCCGGACGATCTTTTTCAGGTCCTCGTAAAGCTGGCGGCAGTTGTCCTCTTTCCAGTCGTATTTCCTTTGGTATACGGGGATGATATAGCGCTTGCCGGCCCCTTCCATATAGTCGATCAGTCTTGCCTCCGAACCTTTCATAACAAGCCGCCCTCCCTGCATATTTGCACGCTCTGCATGCTGTACTTCTGTTTTGATACGGTCTGACCGCATTATATACTTTTCGTCTGGATTTAACAATACGCATCATCTACCACAGGACTTTTGGTGGCGCCGCGGGGTGAGATAGCTGCTTGCAATTTGCTAAAAATTAATGTATAATGTTGTCTGAATAGTTGGGCAAGATGCATAATTTGTTAGTAATAAATGTAAATTGCACGAGGCTTATAGCGGCGCGGACAGGCATATGCCGGGAAGGGACGAGCATGAAAAGGAGAAACAGGGACATCTGGCGGCGGACGCTCACGGCGCTGCTGTGTCTCACGATGGTCATATCTTTAGCGGAAGGTCTGCCCGTTCTGGCGGAGGCCCCTGACCCGACGCCGGAGGCTGTGGAAACGCCGGAACCTATCGCAACATCGGAGCCTTTTGCGACGGAAGAACTCGTTGCGACAGAAGAGCCCGCTGCCACGGAAGAACCTGCTGCCACGGAAGAACCTGCTGCGACGGAAGAACCTGCTGCCACGGAAGAACCGGAGGTTTCAACCCCCCCGGAGCCGTTGACCGTGACGGCGCTGGACGCCATCATCGGCAGCGGCATCGAGCTGACGGCGCTGCAGGACGCGCTGGAGGGGGTCGCCCCGGTGGATATTACCGGCGGCGTGGTGGACCCGAAATATTTCTGCTTCTCCCTCATGTCCGCCAACGAGGCGGGGGTGAATATCACCTACAACAGCTTCACGGCCATGCAGGAAGCCGGCGTCGTGACCTCGGGCGGCTGGCCCGGCCCGGCGAGCGGCGCGGCCCTGTCGGACAATACGGAAGCGGCGAATCAGTTCCCCCTGGTGCGGGGGTATTCCCTGTCCTCCGTGCGCATCCACGGCACGTCCATCGGCACGATGGGCAACGTCACCGTCACCGTTACGGAGAATGGCGCGCAGGTGGAAAAGACATACGTCTATTTCTCCGCCCTGGACGAGACGGGCAGCATGAGCACGGTGGTGCTGTCCAGCGACACATACGATATCCCGCCCATTGAGGTGCGGTATGTGCCGGCGGAATACAAGGTCGATTATGAGGTCTACGTGGGCGACGAGAAGAAGGACGCCAACGCCGACGGGTTCAGCCTGGATTCGATTTTCGGCAGCCAGCGGGCCACAACCACGGCGGACGGCTGGTTCGGCGTGGACGTGGCCATCCCCGCGGGCTATACCGGCCGCGTGTTTATCGGGGACAGAGGCAGCACTCTGACCGAGCGGTTCCCGCGGGAGGCGGACTACGGCAATTACGGCCTGGGCGTCGACCCCAAATATGAACTGCTCAACAATAACTCCAGCGCCACGGCGCGGATCGATGTGATAGAGAGCGAGACGACCCCTCCCTATTACACCCTCACCGGCAGCTATGACTCCCGCGGTCCCGGCGGCGCCCCGGCCACGGCAAACCAGACCGTCCGGGTGGTGCTGACGGAGAAGACAGAGGTCACATTCGACGCCTTGCTGTGGAAGGATATGCAGACCGGCGGCCAATCGCCGGAAACAAGCAAAAAGGTCACAGATGTCAGCAATTGGACGGTGTCAGGAGCGCCGAATAAAGAACTTTCCTGGTCCTTTACCGTGAACCCCAACCATGCCGACGGGTCGAACCTGGAACTGCGCTCCCTGCAGATCAACGGGGCGGCGCTGGCTATCCCCTTCATAGCAAACCCGTTGGCAAGCACAAAAGACGCAACGGGATCGGCCAAAACGACCCTTCCCTCCGGCGCTGAGGTGACGCTCACCGTGGGGGCGGTGGAAGTCACGAATAATAAGAGCGAGCAGGTGTACGTAAGGCAATACACGATCACGATCAGCGGCGCGACCCGGGACGTGGTGGTCACAGGCGGGTCGCTGACTTCCGGCAATGAGAGCTACAAGGAGATGGTCGTCTCCGCCCTGTACGGCGTGCAGGTGGAGGCCTGGTCCAAGGCGAACGCGAGAACGCATACCACCCCCGGATGGTACGCGCTGCAGCCCGGACAGGCGCTGTGCACACGCAATAAGGATTCATATACTCTCGACACCTTTATAAGGCCCGACGGGAAGTATTATGACGTAAACTTCCTCTACAACGTGACCAGCACGGTGTCGGACGGGGGAAAAACATATACCGGCAACATCCGCTTCAGGCCGGAGGATGGGTATAACTTCGCCGGCGGCGTGCCCATGGGCACGGAGAAGGAGCCCACGCTGACCCTGCGGGGAAAGATGGAAGGTGCGGAGATCAAAGAGGCGACCGCCGGCGCGGCTAAGTGCACGCTTGCGATCGACGGCCCCGACAGCGAGGGGTGGTATTACACCACCCTGAAAAACCTGTACGCGAATGATGCGGAAGGGGCGGCCGACGACACGTGCAACATCTATTTGCTGGAGGCACGGGCGCAGCTGATGCAATACCTGGTGGTCTATCAGGACGGCGCCGAAGCCGGTAAGGAACTGAACCCCGATCTGACCGGAACGGTCGAGAATATGCCGGGTGATGCCATCGAGGGGCAGAATGGCCGCTGGCAGGACACCAACGGGGACCACTTTTACTCCGTGGTGGCCGGCGCGGGCGGTTACAGCGGCGGCGAGGGCAGCAACCGGATCACGGTGCCGAACAACGTGCCGAAAAACGTCGGTCCCGAGCGGCCCGCCGCCTTCAGCGGCTGGGTGGTGACGGACAGCGACGGCCGCCCCTATAAGTGGGACGCTTCCGCCCGTCAGTTCGTGCTGGGCAGCGACGGCAAGCCGCTGTACACCGCGGTACCGGGCGAATACCGGGTCATCGCCAACACGGACCAGGTGGACCTGCGCACGCTTGTGTCTGCGGCGACGCTGTATAACAACGAGGCGCAAAAGCGCGCCGTGTTCCTCACCGCCTGGTGGGACGTGGATTCGGCGCCCTTCTCCTATTACGTCACGTTCAACTATACGGACGCAGCGGGCGCGAAGCATTGCCGCGTAAGCGGCGGCAGCGCCAGCGCCAAGCGCTTTACGGCCGCCGACGTGGCGGCGGGCGGCTCGGCAAATTATACCACCGCCCAGTATTATATGGCCAAACGGGAGAGCTTTTTCAATCTGGGAGAAATGGAAGGCCTGACCATCACCTACGACAAGCAGGCCGACGCCGCCCAAAAGCTGCTTTCCGGTCAGTGGAAGTGGTTCACCTATGACGACAAGAGCAACCACGGCTACCTGTGGCGGAACGTGCCCAACGGCGGCGAGGTGGACGTGTGGTTCAAGTCAACCCTGGGCCGGTTGAACGTGACCAAGACGGTGAAAGGCGCGGACCCCACCGATACGGATTTCAAGTTCGACGTGACCTTTACCCTGCCCAGCTATGACAAAGACACGCAAACGTTCTTCGGCGCGGGAAACACCGTCCGCTATACGGTGGCCAACGCCGACGGCAGCGGCGAGACTGAGCAGGTCATGGCGCTGACACAAAAGGGGGATACCTACACCTACACCGGCACGTTCACCATCCGTAATGGGCAGACCGCCGGGTTTGAACTGCCCGACGGGACGGTGTATGAGGTCTCGGAGGACCTGACCGACATTGAGGACCGTTACAGCATCCCGGAGGCGGACAGGCAAAAGACCGGCACCGTGTCGGCAGGCAGCGTTTCGGCGGCGGGCTTTACCAATACACCCATCGGCGTGGACGTCATCAAAAAACAGGCCCTTGCGGGCGGCGAGCCGACCGCCGGCCCTTTGACGGTCAGCACCGGCGACACGGTGCGCTACGAGATAACCGTCACCAACCGAAACGCCGCGGACGACGTGACGCTCACCCTGTCCGACGAGGTGCCCGCGGGCATGACGTATGTCCCGAACTCCGGCGGGACATACAACGAAACCAGCCGGACCGTGACCTGGCCCGCCGCTATCCTTAAGCCGGGCGAGACGCGGACGTTCTCCTTCCAGGCGGTCATCGTCCCGGACGGGACGCAAAAGCGGATCATCGAAAACCAGGCGACGGCGGTCTATATCTGCAACGGCGAGGATAAAACGGTCCGGTCCAACACGGTCAGCTTGACCGCGCTGCTGGACTGGCTTCGGGTGGAAAAGACGGTGTCCCCCATGGGCTCCGCCCTGAATGAAGCGTTTACCTTCACCGTGGATATAGACGGGGCGACGGATGGCACAGAGTATCCCTATGTGGGCCAGGTCGCCGCCGGCTATGAGGACCGGGGCGTGACCGCGCCCACGGCCACAACGCTTCAGGTGAACGACGGCGAGATGACCTTTACGTTGCAGGAAGGACAGGCCATCGTCATCTACGGCTTGCCGGAGAACATGCGATATACTGTCCAGGAAACATCTAAACAGAGTTACGCCCAGAGCGCGGTATTCGCGGGCGGGACGGCCCGCAGGGACGGGTCCGGCTCCATCGATTTTACCCGCCGGGACGCCTGGACCTTTACAAACACGCGGCTGGGCAGACTGTCGGTGACGAAGGCGGTGAAGGGCCGGGGCAACACCGAGGCGTTCCCCCTGTCCGTCCGCTTCACCCTGCCGGACGCGGCCAGCGGCTTTTTCACCGGCAGCTCCGTCTCTTACACCGTCTTCGGCCAGGAGCGTACGCTGGCGCTCGCGAGGTCCGGGCAGGACTATACCGGCACACTGGAACTGAAAGCCGGGGAGCAGGCCCTGTTCTATCTGCCCCATGGGACGGCGTATTCCGTGGACGAGAGCCTGGCGCAGATCAACGCGGGCTTAACCGGAAAGGGGCAATACACGAACGATCTGAATGGCCGTCTCATCACCGGCGCCGTCAGCTACCAGACCCCCAGCGCCGTCACGGTGACGAATACCTATGTCTTTAACCCCGTGACCGCGGCTATGCCCGCGTTCACGAAAGGCTTTACCGACGACAGCAACAACGACGGTTTTTCCCTGAAAGAAGTTATGGACGGCGGTCTGACGGACAACAGCGTCCCGCCCTTCCAGTTCCAAATGGAACTGGCCTCGGCGGTCCCTGCGGACGGCGTTCGGATGCCGACGAATCGGAAAGCGAACGTGGCCGTCACGAACCCGAATAAAGGGAAAGCAGGCGCGGCGGCCGTGACCTTTGCGGACGAGCTCACGTTCACAAAGCCGGGGACCTATACAGTGAACGTGTGGGAGGTGGAGCCGGAGGACCACCACCCCACCATGGAATACGACACAGCCGTGCGGACGGTGACCTTCACGGTCACGGATGATAACGGGGCGCTGCGCGTGCGTACCAATACTGATGACATGGCGTTCAAAAACAGGTGGTATGCTGCAGATATAACAGGAATCAGCAAGACCGCTGAGAGGTCGGTTGTGTTCCCCGGCGAAGAGGTCGAATTTACGATCGCTTTGACCAGCAACACCGTCGAGGTCAGAGATCTGGTCGTCACGGACACCATCCCGGACGGGCTGACACTTGTGGAAGGGTCGGATGGAAAGCTTGTCGAGACGTCGGACGATCTGGCCTCCGTTGCGGCACAGATCGACGGCCAGACACTTACGGTGAAGATCGGCCGGTTCAAAACTGCCAATACTGCGGAGCAGGGAACCATAAAGTATAAAGTCAAGGTCCCGGCGGTGACAGAGCCCAAGACGTGGACAAACACCGTGGAGGTACAGTACGGCAACCCGTCGAGAAATTACACCTGGCGCAAAGCCAGCGCCACCGTCTATACGCCCTATGTGACCGTGGCGATGACCCAGCAGGCGGGCAGCGGCGACGCGACCAGGGACCCGATCTCTGTCAAAGCCAATGATGTTGTCACCTATACCGTCACCGTCACAAACGCGGACACAGCCCACGGGACCGGCCCGCTCACGGTGACCGATGAATTGCCCGATGGCATGACGGTGGATGGCAGTACAAAGACCATCACCTGGAACATCGATAACATACCCGCTGGACAGAGCCGGAACCTGACCTTCGAGGCCACCGTGGGGGCTGATGGCAAGGCCCTGGAAAACCAGGCGACCGTGACCTTTGACGGCCATGCGTACAGCTTCACCTCCAACAAGGTCATGGCGATACGACAGGACACAGGCGGCCTGCGGGTCACGAATAAGGTCGAGGGCCCATACGCGGATAAATCCAAGCCATTTACCTTTACCGTGGAATTGGACGACAAAAAAACCGGCACTTACGGTGATGTGGCGTTCAAAGCCGGCGTCGCCGCCTTTGAACTCGCTCACGGCCAGGAAAAGCTCATCACCGGCCTGCCCACAGGGGGCTATACTGTCACGGAAACGGCAGAAACTGGATATACGACCACCAGTCCGCTCAACGGCAACATCGAAGACGGCAAGGTGGCCACGGCCGCGTTCGTCAACACATATGATTTGATGCCCAAGGCAACGACAGGGCCGCAGTTGACCAAGAAGCTGACGAATGGGACGCTCAAAGGTGACGACTTTTCGTTCACCATGACCGTGGACAAGACCGAGGGTGTCACTTTGCCGGACCCGGCGACTGTGGCGAACGACGCGGACGGCAACATATCTTTCGGGGATATTAAATTTACCGCGCCGGGGACCTACACGGTCATGGTCCGGGAGGATCAGCCGACGGGCCCGTCGTACACAGAGTATGACGGTCACGCATACACGGTCACCTATGAAGTTACAAACAAAGGAGACGGCACCCTGACCGTCACGCCCACGGAGGCGGGTGACAAAGAGTTTACCAACATCAATACACTGGGCACGCTGGAAGTGACAAAGAGCGTGGACGGTGACGCGACGGCCCCCTGGGCCAAGGATGACACGACCTATCCCGTCACCGTCACCTTCACCCTGCCAGCGGAGAATGCAAACACCACGGGCAGTGAGACGGCGTATTTCGGCATGTCAGAATATAAGGTCCCATACACCATCGGCGGTGAACCTGACAACCTGACGCTGTCCCGAGCGGGCAGCACCCGGCAATATACCGGCACGCTCCGGCTGAAAAAAGATCAGACCGCCAGCTTTACGCTGCCAGCTGGTACGGAGTACGCGGTGAGCGAGACGCCGCCCGTCGGCTTTACGGCGGAGGTGACGGGTGACAGTGGCACGGTTGAAGTCAACACGACCGCCGCAGCGGCGGTCAAAAATACCGTTGCGACAGGCAATCTCACGGTGACCAACACCGTGACGGGTCCCGGCGCGGAGACGGACAGGGATTTCACCTTTATCGTGACGCTCTCCGAGCAGATCAACGATACCTTTGGCGATGTAAAATTCACAAACGGCGTCGCCACCTTCGATCTGTCCGATGGCAAGAGCCAGTCCATCCCCGGTCTGCCCATCCATGTGGGCTACACCGTCACGGAGGAGCCGCAGGCCAATTATTACAGTTACGCCAGCAACGCGGCAGGGACCATTACGGATGCGGCAGACGGCGTGAAAGCGGATTTCACCAATATCCGGCGGTCCGGTTCTCTGCGGGTCACGATGATCGTGACGGGTCCCGGCGGCGATACGACCAAGGATTTCCCTTTTACCGTGGAGCTGCGGGAGGCTGACAATACGCCCATCAGTGGCACCTTTGGCGGCGTGGAATTCGCCAACGGCGTTGCCAAGTTTGCCCTGAAGAGCGGCGAGAGCGTGTCTCTCACCGGCTTGCCCATGGGAGCGACGTACAAGGTCACAGAGACAAACCACGACGGCTATACCGTCACCGGCGCCAACTGGGAAGAGACGATCTCCAACGTGGGGGCGGTGGCGTCGTTCGTCAACGAACGGCAGACCGGCTCGCTGACCGTCACCAACTTGGTCGAGGGCGCAAGCGCGGACAAGACCAAAGATTTCCACTTCACCGTGACGCTGTCTGATAAGACCATCACCGGCACATACGGTCGCATGGAGTTTGAAAAAGGCGTGGCGCGGTTTTCTCTGAAAGGCGGCGAGAGCCTCACCGCCAGCAGTCTGCCCACCGGGACGGAATATACCGTCACGGAAGACGACGCGAACAAAGGCGGCTATGTGACAACCAGCACCAACACCAGCGGCACGATCTCCAACGGCGGCGAGGCCAAAGCCGAATTCATCAACACCTATCACACCGGCAGTCTGACCGTCACGCAGAAAGTAGTGGGCGGCAACCAGCTGCACGATTTCAAGATCTATGTCCGGCAGGTTGACGGGAGCATCACCGGTACCTATGGCGGCATGACGTTCACAAACGGTCTGGCCTCCTTTACCCTGCGGCACGATCAGAGCGTCACCGCGGATGATCTGCCCGCGGGCGCGGGCTTCACCGTTTCCGAGCAGGCAGAGGAGGGCTATACCACCGCTATTGTTGCTTCCGCCGACAAAATCCCGGCGGATGGCACTGCGGAGGTCACGGTCACCAACACCTATAAAGGCGGCTCCCTGATCGTCAAAAAGACCGTCGCTGGTAAAACTGAGGAAACGAGACAGTTCAACTTCACCGTGACGCTGGACGACAAGACGGTCCATGGTCCTCGGGGTCCCGTGGAATTTGTCGGCGGCAAAGCGACGTTCCCGCTGGGGGATGGCGGCACCATCGAAATTCCCGGACTGCCCGCCGGGGCGCATTACACCGTGACGGAAGAGGATGTGGGCGCGGACGGTTACGTGACCACCAGCACCGACGCCAGCGGCACGATCCCCCACGGCGACGCGGCTGAAGCCGCGTTCACCAACACCTATCAGCCCGGCAGCTTCACCGTCACCAATACCGTCACCGGCCCCGACCAGGAATTCAACTATACTGTCACCCTCAGTGATACGACCTTCACCAAATCGGATGGAGCGATGAAGTTTGAAAACGGCATCGCGACGTTTAAGTTGACAAACAACCAGAGCATAAAAGCCGAGAACCTTCCCGCGGGGACGTACACGGTCGTACAGGCCCCGGCGGACGGCTATGCCACCACCAGCACCAATGCCGAGGGAACCATCATAGATGGCAATTCGGTGACGGTGAATTTCCTCAACCGATATAAGACCGGAAACCTGACCGTGTCCAAGGTCGTTGACGGCGCGAGGGCAGACCCCACCAGGGCGTTTGCCTTCACCGTGAAGCTGGACAATGACAGCATCAACGGCGAATACGGCGGCATGAAGTTTGAAAACGGCGTGGCGAAGTTCTCCCTGAAAGGTGGCGAGAGCTGCACCGCCAACGGTCTGCCCGCCGGGACGACCTATACCGTCGAGGAAGATACCCCCGGCATGAGCTATACCGGCGACGGGCCGAAGACCGGTAAAATCGAAGATCAAAAGACGGCAGAGGCGAATTTTGTCAACACCTATCATACCGGCGACCTGACCGTCAAGAAGGTGCTCACCACGGGCGGCAATACCCAGCGGGAATTCACCATTGATGTGGAACTGCACGATACCACTTTCGGCGGGACATACGGCGACATGACCTTTGAGAGCGGCAAAGCCGTTGTGACGCTGAAAGGCGGCGAGAGCCGCACGGCCAGGGGCCTGCCGGCGGAGATGAAATATACCGTCACAGAGCGCTACGCGGATGGGTACACAGTTGCGTACGAAAACAAGGAAGGTACGATCCCGGCGGATGGAACCGAGGAAGTGACGGTCACCAACACCTACAACGGCGGTGGTCTCACAGTCACCAACACCGTGACCGGCAACCGCGCCGACCCGAACAAGCAGTTCAATTTCACCGTGAGTTTAGCCAATCCCATCAACGGTCCCCGCAGCGAGGACCCGGAAGGCGGGTCCACCCCCTGGTTTAAAAACGGCAAGGCGACCTTCGAGTTGAAGGGCGGCGAGAGCATCTTCTTCCAAGGCCTGCCCGCTGATACGACCTACGCCGTCATCCAGGCGTCCGAGTCCGGCTACGTGACCACCAGCAGCGGCACCAGCGGTACGATTCCCAACGGCGATACGGCCAACGCCGCCTTCACCAATCATAAACAGGCGCCTCCCGACCCCGGACCCGTCCGGCCCACGGCCTCGCCGCAGCCATCCGCTACCCCTGAGCCGTCCGCCACCCCGGAGCCTACGGCTACACCAGCGCCAAGCGACGAGCCGAACGCCACGCCCGCGCCAAGCGACAGCCCGGACACTACGCCTGAGCCTACGGCTGTTCCGGACGCCACGCCTGTGCCAACGGATATCCCGGACGCCACGGCCAGTCCCGCGCCCACCGAGCCTCCCGTTGCGTCCTCGGAGCCATTCGGCACCCCCGAGCCTGACGCCACGCCCGGACCGGTCGCCACCTCCGAACCGTTCTGGTCGCCTGTGCCCAGCGGCAGCCCCACGGCGCCTCCCACCGGGGATGAAACGGCGCTCCTCCCCTGGCTGGCGGTGTTCGGCCTGTCCCTGGCGGCGCTCGCGGCGGTGACGCTGCGCCGCAGAAGAAGAAAAGACCCATAATGCCAGCGGCGGCACCATCCGGTGCCGCCGCGCCTGTTTGGATATGGAAAACCACGGGCAATGCCCGTGGTTTTTGGTGCGCGAGGCGGGAGTTGAACCCGCACGTCCGGAGTGGACACTAGAACCTGAATCTAGCGAGTCTGCCAATTCCACCACTCGCGCAAGTATTTGGGCGCTCTCTCGAACGCCCAAATAACATATCACATCTCATGGAAATTGTCAATCGCAATTTTGCGATTTTTGCGATTTTTCACCCGACCCAACTCTCCAGCGACGCAAGGCACTCCCGCAGCGCCTGGGGCAGCTTGTCGCCAAACTTGGCGTAGTGGGTCCGGATGTCGGCCACCTCGGCCTTCCACTGGTCCTTGTCCACCGCGAGCAGCTCTTGGAGCGTCTCGGGCGTGACCTCGTCCTGGCCCTCCAGGTTGATATCCTCTGCCCGGGGCACAAAGCCGATGGGCGTCTCCACAGCCTGGGCGGAGCCGTCGCAGCGGCCAAGCACCCACTCCAGGGCCCGCAGGTTCTCCCCAAAGCCCGGCCAGAGGAAATTGCCCTTGTCGTCGGTGCGGAACCAGTTCACATTAAAAATCTTGGGCGGATTCGCGAGCTTCGACTCCATGTCCAGCCAGTGCTGCCAGTAGTCGGCCATGTGATAGCCGCAGAAGGGCAGCATGGCCATCGGGTCGCGGCGCAGCTCGCCCACCTTGCCCTCGGCGGCGGCGGTTTTCTCCGAACCCATGACAGAGCCGACGAATACGCCGTGGGCCCAGCTCTTGCTCTGGTACACCAGAGGCACGGTGCTGGCCCGACGGCCGCCGAAGATGATGGCGGAGATGGGCACGCCCTGTGGGTCGTTGAACTTGGGGCTGATGCAGGGGCAGTTGACAGCCGGGGCGGTGAAGCGGGAGTTGGGATGCGCACCCTTGGAGCCGTCGGCGGGGTCCCAGGGCTCGCCCTTCCAGTTGACCGCGTCCGTGGGCGGGTTCTTGTCCATTCCCTCCCACCAGACGGTACCGTCCTTTTTCAGGACCACGTTGGTGAAGATGGTGTTCTTCCTGGTGCTTTCCAAGGCGTTGGGGTTGGACTTGACGCTGGTGCCGGGGGCCACGCCGAAGAAGCCGTTCTCCGGGTTCACGGCCCACAGCCGCCCGTCGGGACCGGGCCGCAGCCACGCGATATCGTCGCCCACGGTCCAGCACTTCCAGCCCTTCTTCCGGTAAATTTCCGGCGGGATGAGCATGGCAAGATTGGTCTTGCCGCAGGCGGAGGGGAACGCGGCGCAGACATAGGTTATCTCCCCATCGGGCTTTTCGATGCCCAATATCAGCATATGCTCGGCCAGCCACCCTTCGTCCCGGCCCAGGCAGGAGGCGATACGCAGGGCGAAGCACTTCTTGCCCTGCAGGGCGTTGCCGCCGTAAGCGGAGTTGACGGTCATGATGTAATTTTCCTGGGGGAAGTGGGCGATGTAGCGCTTGTCCGGGTCCATATCCGCCGAGGAATGCAGGCCCTTGATGAAGCCGGCGCTGTCCCCCAGCGCGTCGTAGACCTGCTTGCCCATGCGGGTCATGATGGCCATATTCAGCACCACATAGATGCTGTCGGTCAGCTCAAAGCCGTACTTGGCGAAAGGTGAGCCCACCACGGACATGGAATAGGGCACCACGTACATCTTCCGGCCCTTCATGGAGCCTTTGTATATCTTGCGCAGCGTCTCTTTCATCTCGGCGGGGGCCATCCAGTTGTTGGTAGGGCCGGCGTCCTCCTGCTTCTCGCAGCAGATGAACGTGCGCCCCTCCACACGGGCCACGTCGTTGGGATTGCTGTGGTGATAATAGCAGCCGGGCAGCTTTTCCTCGTTGAGCTTTATCAGCGTGCCGTCCGCCACCGCCTGCCGCCGCAGAGCTTCCAGTTCATCCTCGCTGCCGGTGAGCCAGACGATCTCGTCCGGCTGGCAAAGGTCTGCGCACCGCTGTACCCAGTCCAATACATGCTTGTTGGATGTCAGTGCCATTGTGTATTCCTCCCTATATCACAGAGTTTTGTAACGCATTCGTAAGCGCGGCAAAGTCCTCCAGGCCCAGCGCCTCGCCACGGACCTGGCTGTCCAGCCCGCAGAAAGCCAGCGCCGCAGCCGCCGCTTCTTTGCCGCACACGCCCTCCAGGGCGTTGGCAAGTGTCTTTCGCCGCTGATTAAATGCCGCCCGGACCACCCGGAAAAAGGCGGCCTCATCCGTCTGGACGGGCGGTGTATCCCGCATGGTGAGGCGGACCACGGCGCTTTTCACCTTTGGCCTTGGCACAAAGCACTCCGGCCCCACGGTGAAGAGCATCTCCGGCTGGGCGTACCACTGGGTCAGCAGAGTGAAGGCCCCGTAGTCCTTCTCCCCCGCTCCGGCGCACATGCGCTGGGCCACTTCCTTTTGCACCATCACCAGCATACGCGAAAAGCACCCAGCCCGGTACAGCTTCGTCAGCACCGGGGTGGTGATGCTGTAGGGCAGATTGGCGCACACGGAAAGGCGCAGCCCTGCCAGCTTCTCGCCGCAGTCGGCCCGCAGGTCCCGGCCCATCACGTCGTCATAGACGATCTCAAGATTGGTCAGGTCCCCCACGGTCTCACACAGCACGGGCTTCAGGGCCGTGTCCACCTCATAGGCCAGCACCCTGGCGGCCCTGGCGGCCAGCGCCCTGGTGAGACAACCCACGCCGGGGCCGATCTCCACCACGCCGTCGCCAGGACCCAGGTCTGCCGCCTCTGCGATGCGCTCCGGCACCCAGGCGGCGGTCAGGAAATTCTGGCCCTTCCCTTTGGAAAAGCGAAACCCCGCCTTTTGCAGCAGAGGCCGCATCGCGTTCAGATCGCACAGGTCCAATGTCTTTTTTTCCATGCGGAGATTTTACCACCGCGCCCCGCCAAAAGCAACAGCAAAATTCCCGGTCCCGCAGGTCCGGCGATTGACTTTTTTTGCCTCGGGAAGTACAATGTGATCGGACTGATACCACGCATAAACGACCGCCCACGGACAGAGGATAACAATGGGGAGGAACATGACTATGATCGACGTTGTTGCGCTTGGCGAACTGCTCATCGACTTCACCACTCTCAGCGCGGATGCCGACGGCTACCCCACCATGGCGGCCCACCCCGGCGGCGCGCCGGCGAATTTTTTGGCGGCGCTGGCGAAATTCGGCGCTAAGACGGCGCTGCTGGGCAAAGTGGGCAATGACGCCTTCGGTATGATGCTGCGCAAGACCCTGGCCCGGTCCGGTATCGACACCCGCGGCGTCGTGACGGACCCGGATGTGTTCACGACGCTGGCCTTCGTCACCTTGGACGAGAGCGGCGACCGGGAATTTTCCTTCGCCAGAAAGCCGGGGGCGGACACGTGTCTGCGCTTTGAGGAGCTGGACCTGGGGCTTATAGACCAGGCCAGAGCGTTTCATTTCGGCACCTTGTCCCTGACCGACCAACCGGCCCGTGGCGCCACGGCCCGTGCGGTGGCCTACGCCCGGAAAAAGGGCAAGCTCATCACCTTTGACCCCAATCTGCGCAAACCCCTCTGGCGCAGCATGGACGAGGCCCGGGAGCTGATGCTGTGGGGCCTGGGGCAGGCGGACGTGGTGAAGATCAGCGACGAGGAAGTGGACTTTCTGTTCGGCATGACGCCGGAGGACGGCGCACGGCATATTTTAAAGGAATTTGGCGTTGGGCTGGTGTTCGTCACCTGCGGCCCGGACGGCTGCGTATTCAAAAACCCCGTGGCGGAGGGCCGCGTACCCGGCCTTGCCGGCATTCAGGTAGCCGACACCACCGGCGCGGGCGACATCTTCGGCGGCAGCGCGGTGTGGAAGCTCTTGCAGCTTGGCCGGGACGTTCGCACCCTTACCAAAGAGGACCTGGCCGACGCGGCGCGCTTTGCCTGCGCCAGCGCGGGCCTTTCCACCACCCGCTTCGGCGGCATATCCAGCGTTCCGGAATACGCCGAGGTGCTGCAAAAGCTGGCCGAATAACGGCAAGACGCAAAAAAACAAGACCCTGTGGCCTTCACGGTCACAGGGTTTTCTCTATCTTGGCGGCGCGGTATTCCTCGCCCCAGGCCCGCATGGCGTCCAGAATGGGCTGAAGGCTCCGGCCCAAGTCGGTCAGCGAATATTCCACCCGCGGCGGCACCTCGGGAAACACGGTGCGCTTGACCAGCCCATCCGCCTCCATGGACCGCAGGCTGCCGGTGAGTACCTTCTGGCTCACGCCGTCCAGGTCCCGCTGCAGCTCGTTGAACCGCCAGGGACGGACCATGAGGTTTCGTATTATCAGCAGCTTCCACTTGTTGCCTATGAGCTGCACGGTGGTGGCTACGGGGCATTCGGGCAGCAGTTCGGCCTTTGTTTTCATATCGCGCCTCCATACAGTCGAAATCGAGTGTTACACTTGGATTCTACTGCGCTGCACCGCCACTGTCAATCAGTTACAAAAAGGTGCGTACCCCACCTTTTTGTGCGTACTTGTGGGGTGTGAAAATGTCCCTATAATGGAAACCACGGGAGGCGGACAGCTTTCCGAATTTGACAAGGAGGACGGTACGATGGCACTTTCCGATCTGGCGTCCTGGACCCAGGACAAGGCGACCGCGGCTTGCGGCGCTGCCTGTGGCGCGGCTGACAAGCCCGAGGAAAAACCTGCGGCCTGCGGTTCCGCCTGCGGGGCTGCCGGCAAGCCGGAAGAGAAGCCCGCAGCCTGTGGAGCATCTGACAAGCCCGCGGAGAAGCCTGCGGCTTGCGGCTCTGCCTGTGGGGCAGGGGACAAGTAAGACCACTCCCGGCGGGTCATCCCGCCGGGAACAATACGTTATTTCGAGGACGCGATATGAGTTCGTATTTCTCTTTTCAGTGGCACGTCACGGACGCATGCGACCAGCGGTGCAAGCACTGTTACATCTTCTCCGGCGGTGGGCATCAGCAGCTGGACTGCATGACCTGGGCGCAGATGGAGGACACGTTTTATAACTGCCTGGACTTCTGTGCCGTCTATGACCGGCTGCCCTACTTTTACATCACCGGCGGCGACCCCATCCTCCACCCGGACTTCTGGCGGCTGCTGGAGCTGCTGCACGGGCATGACGTGCCCTTTACCATCCTGGGCAATCCCTTCCACCTGAACGACCAGGTGTGCCGGGAGCTGAAAGCCCTGGGCTGTGAAAAGTACCAGCTGTCCCTGGACGGCCTTCGCCAGACCCACGACTGGTTCCGCAAGCCCGGTTCCTATGACTGCACTTTGGAGAAGATCGGCTGCATCAAGCGGGCTGGCATCCGGGCCGTCATCATGACAACGGTGTCCAGGACCAACCGCATGGAGGTCCCCGGCATCATCGACGCGGCGGTGGCGGCGGGCGCAGACGTGTTCGCCTTCTCCCGCTATGTCCCCAGCGGCGGTGACCTGGACGCCTCTATGACGGCTCAGGAATACCGGGACCTGCTTGCGGTGTGCGACAGGAAATTCAAGGAATACGAGGCCCGGGGGTGCAAGACCTGGTTCAACAAAAAGGACCATCTCTGGACCCTTTACGAGTACGAGACAGGCGCGTTCGCCATCCCGGAAAACGCCCAAGAGGGCATGATCTACGGCGGCTGCAACTGCGGCAACTGTCACATCACCATCCTGCCCACCGGGGACGTGTACGCCTGCCGCCGGGTGGCGGACAGCAAGGTGGGCAACGTACTGGAGGACCGGCTGGCAGATGTGTGGGTGTGCCAGATGGAGCAGTACCGGGACTACAGCAGGTTTGAAAAGTGCGCCAGGTGCGAGCTTATGCCCTGGTGCCGGGGATGCCCCGCCGTGGCGAAAGGGACCAACGGCGATTTCTACGCCCCGGACCCACAATGCTGGAAGGAGGTATCCTGATATGGAACTGCTGGAATTAATGAAGCATCGGCGGGCCATCCGTCGGTTCGACGTCCGGCAAGTGGACGAGGACGCGCTTCAAAAGATATTGGAGGCGGGGCTTTACGCCCCCAGCGCAGGCGGACGGCAAGGGGTGCTGTTCGCGGTGTGCCAGGACCGGGAGGTGAATGAGCGGCTTGGAAAGATCAAGCGGGCCAACTCTGACCCCAGCATGGCCACGGCCACGCGCTATGTGTCCAAAGAACAGCCCAGCATCGCGGACGACCCGAACCTCATCAACGCCTTTTATGACGCGCCCACGGTCATCACTTTTTTCGCGCCGAAGAACTTTCTGTTCGCGGCGGAGGACTGCGCCTGTGCGGCTGAAAATATGATGCTCATGGCGGACGAGCTGGGAGTGGGTTCCTGCTACATCGGCCAGGGCTGGACGGCTTTCGCGGACCCATACGGCCAGGAGGTATTGAAAAAGTTGGCCATCCGCCCGGACTATTATGCGGTGATGCAGCTGCTGCTTGGCTATCCCAAAGAGGGCGACCCGCACCCCACGCCAAAGCCCAGAAAAGACGGGCGTATACTGCGATTTTGAGGGAGAATAAATGGACGCACAGACTTGTTTGAAGAAGCTGGAATATGTGGGCGTGCTGGCCTTTGCTACGGTGGATAAAGACGGTGCGCCGCAGATACGCAATATCTCCGCTATCCACTATGAGCCGGACAGGATGCTCTTTTTCACCGCAAAAGGCAAGGATTTTTGCCGGGAACTTCTGGCCGACGGCCGGGTGCAGGTGCTGGGATACACGAAGTACAAAGAGATGATCCGGCTGGCCGGCAGAGCGGTCCCGGTGCCGGACGATGAGCAGGAGAAATGGATCGAAACGATCTTTGCCGAACAGCCCTATCTTTCCAACGTCTATCCCGGCGATACGAGGAAGCTGGCAGGCATCGTCTTTGAGATACAGGACGGCCAGATCGAGTATTTCAATCTGGGCGTCAACCCCATCTTCCGGGAGAGCTATGCTATCGGGGCGGGGAACGTCACGAAAAAGGGATATGCCATTTCAGACAGGTGCATCGGCTGCGGCAAGTGTCTGAAAAACTGCCCCCAGCGGTGCATCGAACCTGGGACGCCATACGCCATCCGGCAGACCAACTGCCTGCACTGCGGCAACTGCGCCGCGGTGTGTCCTGTGAAGGCAGTGGCAAAACGTTTGCCAGAGGCATGAAAATGCAGCGCGCCAAGGCTTTCCGGACACAGCCATGACCACCAGTAAACTGGTGGCATGAGTAGCCCCTAGAAGGGGCAGATACGGACGTAGCCCCTGGAAGGGGCTCTGAAAGTTTGACACCGCATTACCATCTCGGGCAGCCGCTTCAAGCGGCTGTCTTTTTATGCCTTCTTATTCTTGTCACCCGTAAACGGGTCATAATATTCCTTTATGCTCATCTGGTCCGCCGCATAGTCCTCTTCCAGTTGGTTGCGGATGTATTCTGCGATGATCTTTTTATTGCGTCCCACAGTGTCCACGTAGTACCCTCTGCACCAGAAATTCCTCGACCCGTACTTGTACTTCAGATTCGCATGCCTGTCAAATATCATCAGGCTGCTCTTTCCCTTGAGAAATCCCATGAACTGTGCTACACTCAAGTACGGCGGGATGCTCACCAGCATATGTATGTGGTCCGGGCACGCTTCCGCTTCCAGTATCTCTACATTCTTCTGTTTGCACAGCGTTCGTAAGATCTCTCCTATATCCCGCTTCAGTTGTCCGTATATTTCCTTCCTCCTGTACTTTGGGGCAAACACTATGTGGTACTGACATCTGTACTTTGAGTGGGCTGTACTTTTTACTTCTTCTCTGTCGCTTTTCTTGATCTGCATAAAAACCTCCTATTGCTTTCTTGGTAATGCGGTCGCCAAACCGTTACCAGTATACAGCAATAGGAGGTTTTTCTCATGCTAAAGCTTTTTCTCTTCCCCTGGCAGAACCAAGGGTTTATTTCCACGTCTAAAGACACCAAATAAAACCCCTGTGACCGTGGGTCACAGGGGTTTTCGCTGGCAGCGGGAGAAGGATTCGAACCCTCACATACGGAGTCAGAGTCCGCTGTGCTACCTTTACACAATCCCGCTATATTCGGAACGGTGTGTATTATGCCATTGTTTTCCGGAATTGTCAAGCACAAATCTGCCAAATTTGCGCCCGGGGGCCATCCTTTTTTCAGTTTGCCTGTCCGTGCAACCAGGCGAGGGCGTCGGCCAGACTTCCCAGCGAGTCCATCAGCCCGCAGGCCACAGCCTCTTCCCCGTCGATGATGCTGCCCACGTCGTTGGCAAGCTCTCCGGTCTTGAGCATGTAGCCCAGAAACTTATCCCGGCCGATGTGGGAGTTGGCGGTCACGAAGCGGACGATGCGCTCCTGGGTCCGGGCGAAGTATTCGTATGTCTGGCTTACACCGATGACCGTGCCGTTCATGCGCACGGGATGGATGGTCATGGAGGCGCTGGGGGCAATGAAGCTGCGCTTGGCCGCCACCGCCAGGGGCACGCCGATGGAATGCCCGCCGCCCAGCACCAGCGACGCGGTGGGCTTTTTCATGCCCGCGATCAGCTCCGCGATGGCAAGGCCCGCCTCGATGTCCCCACCCACGGTGTTAAGGAGGATGAGAAGCCCCTTCACGTCGGGCGATTCCTCCACCGCCGCCAGCAGGGGCAGGACGTGCTCGTATTTCGTGGTCTTGTTTTCCTCCGCCAACACCTGGTGACCCTCGATCTGGCCGATAACGGTGAGCACCTGGATGGCCGACGGCGCGCTGGTCCCCAGCTCTCTGATGTCCTCCGTCTTTACGTCGTCCACAAAAAATCACCCGAGGCAAGTGTTCCCTGCCGCGGATGATTTATACTTATTTACTTACCAGCACGAAAGTCCGTGGGAGTGCGGCCCTGGGTCTTCTTGAAGACGGCGCTGAAGTAGTGGCCGTCCCGATAGCCCACCGCTCGGGCGATCTGGCCGGGACGCTTGTCCGTGGTCAGCAGCAGCCGTCGGGCCAGCTCCATGCGCCGGCCGGTCACATAGTCGGAAAACGTGCGGTCCATTTCCTTCCGAAAAAGGGCAGACAGATAGCTGGGCGTGACGCCGGACGCTTCCGCCGCCTCCGCCAGGGTCAGGTCCGGGTCCGTATAATGCCGGTCCACATAGTCCAGCGCCGCACCCAGCGTCCCGGCACGGACGCCGCCGACGGTATCGTTCCGCACATCTACAGCGGCCAGAAGCGCCTGGGTCAGCGCCCGCTCCGGCTCGTCAGGCAGCTTGTCCCATGGACCGAGGCGTTCTATATAAGCCTGACGCGGGATGCCCAGGTCCATCACGAACCGCTCCGCGGCGAACCGGGCATTTAGCAGCACGTACGACCGCATGGTCCGGGAGCTTGCCGCCGGCCGCAGGGATGTTAAATAGTGTTCCGCGAAGGCGGGCACGTCCTCCCGCTGGGCGCTCTCCAGAAAGGCGCACAGGTCCCGTGGGTCCAGCAGCGCCGGGTCCACGTCCGGTATGCCGTCCTCGTCCTCCGGCGGCTGTGCAGAACGCTCCATACCCGGCCGCAGGACCCGCCTGTCCGGCCACAGCACCCGCAGGGACCACAGTCCGGCTGCCTGTTGAAAGCACGCGGGCAGCGCCTCCAGGCCCTCTATTGGATCGCTGACGGCCAGGTGCCAGTTCCCACTGCCGCTCCGGTCCAACTCCTCCCGGACCCGGCACACGCACCGCTCCGTCAGCTCCGGCATCTGCCGGACCTCGCCCTTGATGAGCACCGCGCCCATGTCAGGGGCCAGCTGCACAGGCATATACTCCGAGTACTTCAAAAAATAGGCCAGCAGCGTTTGCCGCACCCTGGCGGCCGTATCGTCCAGCGGTCCGGCGTTCCGGTCACGCTGGGGCAAATCGAACAGCGCCACCGCGTACCCGCCCGCCGTCAGGTCCACGCCGATGCGTCGGGCGATGGCAACGGCCCTGTCCGGGGCGATAAGGCCACCGGCCAACTGCTCAAAAAGCCACCGGCGCACATGGGGAATGAGCTCCGGGTCCCGGAGCGCGTCTTCCAGCGTCATACCTGCCTCCCTCCTTCTCCGGCGTCAACGGCTGCTGGCCCGTTCCATAAGCTCCCAATCCAGGCTGCGGGAAACACCCGGCTGGCCCTGCAAAATGCGCATGAGTTCCTCCGCCGCCTCCTGGCCCATGCGGCTGTGCCGGTGCCAGAGGGACGTGATGTGCACAGGGCCTACCTGGCTGTAGTAGCTGTTGTCAAAGCTGACCACGGCCATATCCTCCGGCACCCGGCGGCCCATGGACAGCATTTCCCGTATGAGAAGAAATGCCACCTCGTCGTTGTAGCAGACCACCGCCGTTACGCCGTCCAGCCGCTCGGTGAGAAAACGGCGGAGCATACCGCCGTCCCCGCCGGAGAGCATCTCCGCCCTGTCCGTGGTGTCGTACCAGCAAAAGCTGCGGTCACGGATGGGAAGACCCCGGTCACGGATGGCGGAGATGCAGCCGTAATAACGCTGGGGTCCCTGGGCGTCGTCGGATTTGAAGATGCCGCCGATAGAGCGGTGGCCCTTGTCGATGAGATAGCGGGCCAGCTTATACCCGCCGCCGTAATTGTCGTCGGAAATGCAGGGGATGCCGCTCAGCTCCGCGTACGCCCCGTGGAGGAACACCATGGGCACGCTGGCCCGCTGCAGGCTCTGATACAGGTCCGCGTTGGGACTGGGCAGGGCCGTCTTGGACCCCTCCACCAATATCCCGGCCACGGGCCGGTCCAGCAGCGT